>JAAFIB010000030.1 GCA_013297725.1 Sphingomonadales bacterium | reverse complement strand
GGCATATTCGGCGACCGCTGCCTATGACAGCATGATCAGCCAATGGTTTGCCTTTGCCGATCAGGGGCAGCTGTTCCCCGATATGCTGGCAGTCAACGGTGCGATTGCGCAAGAGCTGCGTTATGGTGAAAATCCGCATCAACGTGCGGCGTTATATCTGCCTATCGGGCCACATGGTTCAGGCATTGCGCAAGCTGAACAGATGCAGGGCAAAGAGCTAAGCTATAACAATTATAACGATGCTGATGCCGCGCTAGAATTGGTCAGCGAATTTCGCGATGGTCCGCCGACGGTGGTGATCGTAAAGCACGCTAACCCTTGCGGTGTGGCCAGCGGTGAGACTTTGATCGACGCGTATCGCAAGGCACTTGAATGCGACAGTGTCTCTGCCTTTGGCGGCATTGTCGCGGTGAACCGGCCATTGGATGGGGCAACAGCTGAAGCCATCACAGAGATTTTCACCGAAGTTGTTGCAGCACCCGATGCCGATGATGAAGCAAAGGCGGTGTTTGCGAAAAAGAAAAACCTACGACTGTTGTTGACTGGAACCCTACCCGATCCAAAGCGTGGCGGCTTGCAGGTGAAACCGATTACAGGCGGCTTGCTGGTGCAATCGCGCGACAATGGATTTGTCCCCGATAGCGAGTTTAAGGTCGTCACAAAGCGCGCACCGACCGAACAGGAACTGCGCGATTGCCGCTTTGCGTGGACGGTGGCGAAACACGTGAAATCGAACGCGATCGTTTATGCCAAGGATGGCGCGACTGCGGGCATCGGCGCAGGCCAGATGAATCGCCGCGATAGCGCGCGCATCGCCGCGATCAAAGCGCAAGAGGCAGCGGAAACCTATGGCTGGGAGCAATCTCGCACCGTTGGTTCAGCGGTTGCATCAGACGCGTTCTTCCCGTTTGCTGATGGCCTATTGGCAGCAGCTGAGGCGGGCGCAACCGCGATCATCCAGCCCGGCGGATCCATGCGCGACGAAGAAGTCATCGCCGCTGCGGACGAAGCCGGGCTGGCGATGATCTTCACCGGGATGCGGCATTTTCGGCATTGAGTTAGCCGCCAATCCAAACTTACCGTCACCCCGTGCTTGACACGGGGTTAGGCTTTTCGCTGTCGATAAGAAAGAAGCCAAGCCCCGTGTCGAGCACGGGGCGACGATATAGTGCGGGAGTAATGTCGACTAGATCACCGCGCCCGTTTCACATTATCTTTGAAGCGGCCAACGCCTGATGGCTTTGGCCCATAGTTGCGCGGGCGTTCGCCGTCAGTTCTGGGTTTGCCACTGGCAATCGATGGGCCGCCGCGTTTGTGACCGCCCCCGGATTGGCCACCTGATTGACCGCCGCGATTCTCGCCACTGCGACCTTCATAGCCGCCACGGTTATCACCACCCCGGCTTTCAGTGCCGCGATTGTCGCTACGCTGTTGATCACGGCGAGGCGCGCTGTTGCGGTTAACTGAACCCCGGCCATCTTGATTACGCCCATCCTGACGGCGTGCATCTTGCGGCGCGCCATCGCGCGGGCCTCGTGCCGATACGGGGATTTCATCGCGGCCATAACCATCGCGGCTCATCAACGGGCTGCCAAAGGCTGGGCGTGGTTTGCGTCCACCGCCACTCCCGCTGCGTCCATCAGGGCGACCTCCTGGGCGACCACCGGGACGACCGCCGCGCTCTTGCTCACCGCGTGGCGGCGCAACAGGCTTTGGCATTTCTGATACCATTTGGCGGAAACCTTCGGGCAGGCCGATTTGATTCAGCTTAACCTTGGTCAGGCGTTCGATATCTTTCAGATAGCCACGCTCATCATCAGCGACAAAGCTGACGGCGATACCGTCGGCTCCTGCACGCGCGGTGCGGCCAATGCGGTGGACATATTGGTCTGGCACATTGGGCAGTTCGTAATTGAATACATGGCTGACGCCGGGCACGTCGATACCGCGCGCTGCTATATCAGTCGCCACAAGGATGCGGATATGCCCAGCGCGGAAACCTTGTAGAGCAGCCGTGCGTTGCCCCTGCGATTTGTTGCCATGGATTGCGGCGGCCTTGATCCCTGCGCCCGCTAGATGGCGGACAACACGGTCGGCGCCGTGCTTAGTGCGGGTAAAGACCAATGCGCGTTCAACCGCCTCGTCCTTCAAACGGTGGTTAAGCAACGCTTGCTTTTCGCCTTGGTTGACAAAGGTGACGTGCTGTTCAACGCGTTCTGCGGTGGTTGCTGCAGGAGCAACCGATACGCGGACAGGGTTGTTCAGAAACCTGTTGCCCAGCTCTGAAATCGCTTTTGGCATTGTTGCTGAAAAGAACAAGCTTTGGCGCTGTTTGGGCAGCAATAGGTCGATGCGCTTCAATGCGTGGATAAAGCCCAGATCCATCATCTGGTCGGCTTCATCGAGAACGAAAATTTCAACGTCCTTCAGCGTCACTGCGCGCTGTTCGATCAGGTCGAGCAAACGGCCTGGTGTCGCGACAAGGATATCGACGCCAACAGATAGTTTTTTCTTTTGCGTAAAGATTGGCATGCCGCCGAAAACGCATTGGACAGTCAGGCCAAGATATTTGCCATAGTCGCGGAACTTATCAGCAATCTGTGCGGCAAGTTCGCGCGTAGGTGAAAGTACTAGCATCCGGCAGCTATAGGCTTTGCGCGGTTTAATGTCGGTGGCAAAGCGGTGCAGCGAAGGCAGCGCAAATGCCGCTGTCTTGCCAGTGCCGGTTTGTGCGATGCCGCATAGGTCGCGGCCTTGCAGCAACGACGGGATCGACTGCATCTGGATGGGGGTAGGGGTATCATATCCTGATTGCTCAAGCGCTTTCAGGATTGGCTGGGCAAGGCCCAGTTCTTTAAAATAGGACATTATAATCTCACAAATAGCGTAATGCAGCCCGCGCGGCCTCATGGCAGCGCGCGGCGCAAAAGCGGGTTTAGGGACAGGCGGTATGCCGATCCCTTGGAAACAACCCCGCGTGAATTGGGAAGCCTCTTGGCTGTGCGCATCTCTCGATCGACGGAGCTATTCTTTCAGCTCTCACGCTGCCGATACTGCGGCGGTCTTGTCCGCTCGCCTCATGCGCTTGATGGTCGTATGGACTCAAACGTGCGTAAAAGCAAGTAAGTATTGCGGTGCAGCATTATTGTAAGGTCAGCCAACTCTTATTTGATGCACGGCATGCGCATTAACTTTTCATTATCCAATTTCGTTCAGAGGTTCCTTCGAAGCAAATTTCGCTGGAGGATAAGCGGCAATGACTGGGCAAAAACAGGGTGTAGTAGACGTAGCAATCATCGGTGCAGGGCCAGCGGGTCTGACAGCTGCCTATTTGCTGACCAAAAAAGGCTACAGCGTTTCGATTATCGAAAAAGACGAACGCTATGTTGGCGGCATCAGCCGCACCGTAGAGGTCGATGGTTATCGTTTCGACATTGGCGGCCACAGGTTTTTCTCAAAATCCAAGGAAGTCGTTGACCTGTGGAACGAAATCCTTCCCGATGACTTTATTCAACGCCCCCGGATGAGCCGCATTTATTATGAAGGCAAATTCTACAGCTATCCGCTGCGCGCGTTTGAGGCTTTGTTCAATCTTGGCGTCATTCGTTCGACGTTGTGCATGGTAAGCTATTTGAAAGCGAAAGCCTTTCCAAATACTAAGGTGCGTAGCTTCGAAGATTGGACCGTCAACCAGTTTGGTCACAAACTCTATTCGATCTTTTTCAAAACCTATACTGAGAAGGTATGGGGCATGCCCTGCGACGAAATGTCGGCGGACTGGGCGGCGCAGCGCATCAAGGGCTTGTCGCTTGGCGCTGCGGTTATTGACGGGCTGAAGCGCAGCCTCGGCCTCAATAAAAAGCCCAATGACGGCATGGAAACTAAGACGCTTTTGGAAACATTCCGCTACCCGCGCCTCGGCCCTGGCATGATGTGGGATGCGGCGCGCGATGCAGTTGTCGCTAAGGGTAACACAGTCTTGATGGGCCATAGCTTTAAGCAACTCGCGCAGGATGCAAATGGCAACTGGCGTTTGTCCGCAACAAAAGCTGATGGCAGCGAAGCGGTGATTGAGGCGAAACATGTAATTAGCTCGGCGCCAATGCGTGAGCTTTCGGCGCGTATCCATCCGTTGCCGCAAACATCGCTGCAGGCTTCGGACCTGAAATACCGCGACTTTTTGACTGTGGCGTTGATGATCAAATCGGATGATTTGTTCCCTGACAACTGGATCTATATCCATGACAGCAAAGTGAAGGTTGGCCGCGTGCAGAACTTCCGCAGCTGGTCGCCAGAAATGGTTCCAGATCCATCAATCGCATGCGTTGGCCTTGAATATTTCTGCTTTGAAGGTGACGGTCTGTGGTCGGCAAGCGATGCTGATCTGGTCGAGCTGGCAAAGAAAGAAATGGCGATCCTAGGCCTTTGTAATCCGCAAGATGTTGTCGGTGGTGCAGTGGTCCGTCAGGAAAAAGCCTATCCTGTTTACGACGACAGCTATGCCACCAATGTGGAAGCAATGCGTAGTGAGCTGGAGGACAAATATCCTACGCTACACATGGTCGGTCGTAACGGCATGCACCGCTATAACAATCAGGATCACGCGATGATGACCGCGATGCTGACCGTTGAAAATATCCATGCAGGTGCACGGGTTTATAACATCTGGAATGTCAACGAAGACGCCGAATACCATGAGTCGGGTGACGAAGGTGAACAGCAAGCGATTGCAGCTAAGATTCAGGTCAATGCCGATCAGGCAGCGGCTTTGACATCCGAGCGTGATGTTCCAACCCGGATTGAAAAGCCCGAAGCTGATGACAAGCGCAAAGCAGCCTGATCGCCGCGAGGGTGATCGCCGTACCGGGGCGCGTCGTGAAAATGACGCGCCCGCCGGCGTTCCTGAATCCGTCTTCGATGTGCTCGGCTGGATCGCCTTTTTCCGCCAGCTGACATTCATCCGTTATGGCGTGGTCAGCGTCGGCGCACTTGCCGTCGATATGGGGGTATTCTTGGCGCTACTGCAAAGCGGTATGTTAAGCGCTCTTGCCGCAGCGATTGGCTATGCAGTCGGCATATTTGCGCACTGGATGTTATCGAGCCGCAAAGTGTTTCAGGACCGGGTGTCAGAACGCGGAACGCGGGAACGGACGCAGCAAAAAGCAATGTTTGTTGTCTCGGCGCTGCTTGGGCTTGTCCTGACTATGGCTGTTGTTGGCCTTGGTGAGTTTGCGGGTGTTGATCCGCGCATTGCCAAAGTGTTTGCAATCGTCCTATCGTTCACCCTGACCTATTTACTGCGCAATGTGGTCGTTTTCAGGGCAGGCGAATCCGTCAAAACATGACCAACTTTGTAGAACGGCATTTCCGTAGTCTGATCTTTGCGACTTGGCTGATAACATCTCTTTTGTTCCTGTTTGTCGCGCGCGATTCCATTTCTGCCTGGAAAATGGGTGATCCCGATGACCAGTTGCGTTTGGTGCAAGTTCGGGATTGGATTGCCGGGCAAAGCTGGTGGGATATCACTCAATATCGGATGAACCCGCCTGAGGGTGGCCCTATGCACTGGTCCCGACTGGTGGATATCCCGATTGCAGCGATGATCCTTTTGTTGCGGCCATTCCTCGGCAATGCGCTCGCTGAACAATGGGCATGTGCTCTAGTGCCGCTTTTGACCTATGGGTGCTTTCTTGCACTGTTTGCGGCAACCGCAGCGCGGCTTTTTGGCAAGACAGCGGCTTTGCTCGCGGCGGCCAGCGTTTTCACAATCCTGCCCGCTATTATGCAAGTTTTACCGATGAGGATTGACCATCATGGCTGGCAACTTGTTTGCTTCATGGCAGCGGCTCGGGCGTTGTTCGATGCAAAGCGTACAAAGCTGTCAGCGGCGATCATTGGTATCGCCATGGCGACGTGGATAGAAATATCGATAGAAGGACTTCCCTTTGCTATTGTATTTATGGCAGTGCTCGGCATGCGCTGGCTGTTCCCGCGATTTGATAGCCAAGGTCAGCTATCGGAAAATCACCAGCTGTCGGTGGCGCTTTTGGCTTTGGCAGTAGGCACATGCCTTTTGTACATAGTCACCGAAGGCTTTGTGTTCGCAGCAAATTATTGTGACGGACTTTCGCCTTTCCATATTGGCTCCTTTGCTGCTGTGGCTAGTGTATTCGGCATTGCCGTGCTGTTTGCGCGTGGCCGCCATCTGTCATTGCCGGTAAAGCTTGTTATTGGCGCGTTCGCCAGCGCCGCAGGGCTCGTGGTTGTATTATCGGCTGCCCCGCAATGTACCCAAGATGCCTTTGCCGAGCTTGATCCATTGGTGCGCGAGTATTGGTATGGCCGTGTGCCGGAAGGGCTTCCGCTGTGGGATATCCCATTGCAATTTGCCATGCAGCACTTCGTAGGGTTGTTCTTTGGCGTGATCGGCATGGTTTGGATGGCCGTGTGTTCACCATTGCAAAAGCCGGATAAATTTGCACTTATAATACTGTTTATAGGCAGCTTCGCTGTCGGAACACTTGTCAGCCGGACGACGGTCTATGCTTTATGTCTCGGCACAATTATGCTTTCACCGATGTCGATTGCGTTGCTTGCCAATGCCGAAAAGAAACCTGGGCTTGGTGCAAGGATGGGGTTGCGGGTTTTGGCTGTCACCCTGATTGTTCCAGTCATTGTCGGCCAAAATATCAGCAATTGGATCGAACAGACAGATGAGGCTGCCAATCCAAAGACGGCAGTTAACCAGAGAGCTTTTGAGCAACTGGCGCGGCAGTGCCAGAAAACCGAGGCAGCCCGCATGCTGAACCAGTTGCCGGTTTCGCACTTGATGGCGGGGCTTGATACCAGCCCGGCAGTGTTGCAATTTACTGGTCACAGTGTTGTTGCAACCGGCCATCACAGAAACCAAAATGCCATGGCTGATGTTATTCGCACGTTTACAGGAACGGCAGACGTGGCAAAAGCAGTGCTGCAAAAACGGCGGATCGACTTTCTGATCACTTGTGATGGCAGTTTTGAACTGAACCAATATGAAGCGCGTAGTCCCGATGGTTTTGGTGCGCAAATTCGGCGCGGCAAGGTTCCATCATGGCTGGTTCGCCAACGCGACATTGGCCCGTTCCATGTCTGGCGCGTTGATTGGGACCGCATATGATAAGCTTGCGCCGCGAATGGCCGCTGCTTGCTTTATGGCTGTTTGCATGCGCCATTTTCGTTGCACTGGGTTGGGACCGGATTGTAACCCGCGCTGGCTGGGATCCGGATGATCAGCTGCGGCTGGTGCAGCTGCGCGACTTTTTGGGCGGGCAAAGCTGGTTTGACACAACGCAATACCGCATGAACGCACCCGATGGCGCGCCGGTGCACTGGTCACGATTGATTGAACTGCCGTTAGCTTTGATCGTCGTACTTGCCACTCCATTATTGGGGCCAGAACGCGCCGAGATGGCGGCGGGCATTATTGTGCCGATGGCCTGCCTTGGCGGCGTTGCTTTTCTGTTGGCGCATGTTGCGGGCAAAATTGCAGGACGTCCGGCCGCATTGGCTACTTTCCTGCTGGCAATAATCGCACCAGCCTTGCTGATCCAGCTGCGCCCGATGCGCATTGACCATCATGGGTGGCAGATATTCTGCGCGGTGCTGGGTTTCGCCACACTGTATTGGGCCAATGTTCGCAAAGCCGGTTTGGTTTTGGGCGTCGCGCTTGCGGTGTGGATTCATATTTCGCTGGAAGGCGCGCCGATGACGGCGGCGTTCTTTCTATATCTTGGCTGGCGCTGGATCGTGAATGTAGCCGAGGGGCAGCGGCTGTTCTGGACATTATGCAGCTTTGTTGCAGCCGGTACGGGACTGTTTTTTGGAACACAATTGGCGGGCCTTTCTGCGCAGAATTTTTGCGACACGGTGTCACCTGCACATATTTGGGCGATCTTTGCGGCAACCTTGATCTTGCTTCCGGCCGTTTATGCAAGCCCCTTTAACCGCTATGTTCGCGCTGGATTGACCCTGATTGCAGGATCGGCAGCACTCGCGACGCTCATGTGGCTTATCCCGCAATGCAGTGCAGGCGGCTTTGGTGATTTAGACCCGGTTGTGCGCAAATTTTGGTATATCCATGTCATGGAGGGCCTGCCTGTCTGGTATCAAGACACTGATGTCGCGATCACACTGCTCCCCCCTTTGGCCGTTGCTTTAGCCAGTTTGTTGATCGCGTTTCGGCTTATTGATGCAGTGCACCGACCAAAGCTTGTGCCGCTCGGATTTTTCCTGATCTATGCCAGCATTTTGTCGCTATTGGTTTTTCGCACCGTTGCGGTTGCGACGGCATTTGCCGTTATCCCCATTGCCCTTTGCCTTGCAGAGACGATCCGTCGGTACCGCGATGAACCGATATTTACTAAGCGAATGCCGCTGGTTGGCATCGCGCTCATGCTCGCTATTCCTGGCCCAATTGCCGCAAATGTTGCGCAGGCCTTTAGCAATTCCGGCAAAGTGACCCCTAAAAATGAGGCTATGCGCGAAGCGGCGCAGGAAAAATGCGAAACGATAGAATCCATTCAGGCGCTTTCCCGCTTGCCGACGGGAAATATCGTTGCGCCATTTGATCTAGGACCAGCCATTCTTTTGACGACAAAACACTCGGTCTTGGCATCTAGTCACCACCGCAACCGGCAGGGGATGAGAGATCAAATCGACATCCTGCGCCTACCCCCGGATCAAGCACATCCGATTATGAAACGGCACGCCATCGATTATCTGGTCGCATGCCCGGGCGAAGCCGAGTTGAAGAATTACAGCTTTAACAACCCCTTAGGGTTATGGGCTCAGGTCGAAAAAGGCCGCACCCCTGATTGGCTAGAGTATCAGGGAACTGTAGGAAAAGGCCTGAAAGTTTGGCGCGTACGTTAAAGGTGCATGAAATCGCGGGCAAAGCTTTTCAAATTCGCTCCGCCATCGACGAACAGGATCTGCCCGGTAACATCGCGGGCTTTCGCTAGATACAGCACAGCCTGTGCAACATTGGTGGGATCAGGCAAGCGGCCTAAAGGCATCGCCTGCGCCAACCGTTCCATTTGCGCAGCGTCATAATCATCAGTAGGAATAACTAATCCGGGCGCCACGCCATTCACGCGCGCGCGCGCTCCATAGGCAATCGCCAAAGTTCGCACCGACTGCGCCAAAGCTTGTTTTGATAACGTATAGCTCAGCTGGTCGCCGTTAGGGTTCTGGATACGCTGATCAAGGATATGAACGATCGCTGGTTGCTCGCCGTCGCCAGCTGCGGCGACCAGCGCGTTGGAAAGCAATATGGGGCTGAAAAGGTTTAGCTGAAAATGTGTGGTCAGGCTGTTCGTATCCATCGCGGCCCAATCGTCCTGCCCGAACATAGCAGCATTGTTGATCAATAAATCTGGTGCACGGCCGAAGTGATCGCAGACGGTACGGATCAGCCCATCGGTTTGTGCAGGGTCGGAAAGATCAGCGGCAAAATGCTGCCAGTTCGTACCCGGCGTTTCCAACGCCAGTGCCAAGGCCGGTTCGGGTGGCCCGTCGCTATGACTGCTCAACGCCAAATCATAGCCTGCCTCTGCCAGCTGCGCAGCTATGGCTGCACCCAGTCGGCGCATGCCGCCAGTGACAAGCGCCAGCGGCCGAGAGGATTTCAAAGTCACTTGCGATACCGTGTCATTGTAATGCCAATGGATTCGCCGTCCTCGGCAATGGCAAGCTTAATGATCTTCACAGTAATGGAATAGAAGCGGGCATCCGATGCGAACAGCCGGTCGATGATATGATCGGCAATCGCCTCGATCAAAGTGAAGTGGACACCTTCTGGAAACTCGGTCGCTGCCGCTTTGATATCCATATAGTTTTTGGACGCAGAAAGCGGTGTATCGGGCGTATAATGCGGGGCAATCTCGATGTCCGCATTGACCGAAATATGCAGCGGCTGCGGCAGATGCGTTTCCTGACTGTAAATGCCGGTCAGGACATTGACGTGCAGGTCGTGGACTTCAAGCGTAAGTAAGTCGTTCATTTCAATCCTATTGTGACCATCTGGCGAAAATTGCGGTGGGTAGCAAATGCCCCCGTGCTTGCTCGCGAACAGCGAGTTCGCCAAATTCAACCTTGCCCGGCAGGTCGCCAAAATGTGTAGCGATCAAATTGCCTAGCGCCATCGCTGACATGCGCACGGCATAGACGGTTAGAAACAGGAAGCGTGAGTTTTCATCAAGCAGCTTACGGCAATTGGCGATCAGTTCGGGCAGGTCTTCCTCCAACCGCCAAACTTCGCCATCGGGCCCGCGACCATATTTTGGCGGGTCCAGTAGGATGCCATCATAACGCCTCTCGCGCCGTACTTCGCGCGCAACGAACTTGGCAGCGTCCTCGACAATCCAGCGGATTGGCCGGTCAGCCATTCCAGATAGCGCCGCATTCTCTCGCGCCTGTGCCACAGATTTTTTTGATGCGTCAACATGCACCATCTGCGCTCCGGCTGCTGATAACGCTAATGTGCCGACCCCGGTGTAGCCAAACAGGTTCATTGCCTGAGTATCGGTGACGCTGAGTAACTGCCCGCGCATCCAGCGCCAGACCGGGTCCATATCGGGGAAGAAACCCAGATGACGAAACGGGGTGCATTGCGCGGTGAACGATACCTCTTCCCAATGCAGCGGCCAGCCTGAATTTGCTGCCTGATTCTCATAATACCAACGCCCGCCGCCATCTTCGTCAGAACCCGGGACGAACTCGGCATCTGCGCTCCAGTCATCGGTTGCCGGCGCCCACATCGCTTGCAGCTCGGGGCGGATAAAGCGGTATGGACCATAGGATTCCAGCTTTCGCCCATTACCGCTGTCAATCAGCGTATAGTCCTCGCGCGGTTCGCTAATCAGCGTCTGGAATTCAGGAACGAGCGGCATGGCCCAACACATGGTCGCGCACTGCGCCATAGTCGCCCGGCAGAACGATACAGCGTTCCTCGCGGTCAAACAAATTGCCGACACGCGCAGGCAAAGTTGGCCTAATTCCGGTTGCTCGCTCCACTGCTTCGCGGAATTTCGCCGGATGAGCTGTTGCCAATGTCACCACCGGAACCTCGGCGGGCAAACTAGCAGCACGTGCAGCGTGAAGAGCAATCGCGGTATGCGGATCGACGATTTGTCCGGCATGGTCATGCGCCCAGCGCATCGCATTCGTCATTTCATCGGCATCTGCGCGCGCGCTGGTGAACAAGGCTGCTTTGCGCCGCATGTCCGATGAAAGGACCATCTTGCCCATTTGCTCAAACCACTTCATCCGCGCGCCAGTTGTCGAACCGTCACGGCCCTCAAGGTCAAACAGCAAGCGTTCAAAATTGCTCGATACCTGAATATCCATCGAAGGGGTTGCGGTGGGGGTAACAGTGCTGACCGAATAATCGCCCTTGGAAAGTGCGCGGTGCAAGATGTCATTGACGTTGGTTGCCACCAGAAGCTTTGCTACGGGCAGCCCCATTTGCGCCGCGACATAGCCTGCAAAAACATCGCCGAAATTGCCGGTAGGAACGGAAAATGCCACAGGCCGTTCGGGCGCGCCAAGGCGTAACGCTGCCCAGAAATAATAGACAACCTGCGCCATTAACCGCGCCCAGTTAATCGAATTCACCGCTGATAATGTGATCGAACCGGTCACTTCGGGATCACCAAACATCCGTTTGACCATCGCCTGTGCGTCGTCAAAACTGCCTTTGATCGCGATGTTGTGAACATTTGGCGCAAGCACCGTGGTCATCTGGCGGCGCTGCACGTCCGAAATACGGCCTTCGGGATGGAGCATGAAAATCTCCACCTGTTCGCGGCCCGCAACGGCATGGATCGCGGCAGAGCCGGTATCGCCCGATGTTGCGCCAACAATCGTCAGTGCAGTATCGGTGCCGGTCAAAAAACGCTCAAACAGCTGGCCGAGCAATTGCAGCGCCACATCTTTGAACGCAAGCGTGGGCCCGTGAAACAGTTCCAGCAACCAATGCTGTCCATCCAGCTGCACCAACGGCGTCACCGCATCATGCGAAAAACTGCCATAGGCCGCAGCGCATAATTCTTTCAGTTCGTCTTCGCTAAGCACTCCGGCTGTAAACGGGGCCATCACGCGCGCAGCAAGATCGACATAGGAAAGATGCCGCATCGACGCGATCTCTGCGACCGAAAATTCTGGCCACACACGCGGCACATACAGTCCGCCATCGCTGGCTAGCCCGGCCAGCGTTACTCCCCGAAAATCGAGGTTGGACGCATTTCCCCTGGTGCTTTGATACTGCATATGAACGCCGCCGTTAGCGGTATGCACGCGACGGCGCAAGCATTGGGCTATCGCACTTTATACAATGATACAGGCGGATGGCGATAACGCAGCTTTTTCCAGATGCCGCCGGGGATCATTGCAGAAAGGCCTGTTGCCTCGATCAAATTTGTAATGAGTGGCGGGCTTGGCTCGGCAGAGGACAGGCGCTCCCATTCCGGTTTTGGCTGGAAAGCCGCTATCTGGTTTTCCGCCATCATGAAATTGGCATGCGCGGCCCATTTGGGATTATACAAATACAGTGCGCCGGGCTTTGGCGGTTCGGGCAGAATCCGGGGTTGCGCCTTTTCCCAGCGCAGCAGCATATCGGCGCGATAGCGGGTCATCGGATCTGTATAAATAATGCTGTCGGGCCGCTCTCTAGCAATCTTTGCAAGCGTATGTTCGCCAAACATCGAATCCTTATTCTCCACATAGATCCCAAGCAGGTTGGTACCCAAAAGGAACGCTGTGACCAAGGCGATGGTCCATTGCTTGCGTTCCCGTTGCCATAAAACAGCAAGCGCAATGCCAGTCAAAATGCAGGCTGAGGCGCACGTAATCATGAAGTAGCGCGGGTTAAGCGGCAGCAGCTTTTGTGCCGCCCCTGCGGTAACAAACCAAACCAGCCCCAACATCGCAACGATACGGGCAAAGCGTTGCAACCGCGGTTCGATGCTGCGGCTAAAGCATAGCCATCCACCCAAAGGGATTGCCATAAAGAACAGCGCCATAAATTCTTGATTGGCAAGCAGCACTAGCAACGGATCAATCGCCGGATGCAGAATTACATTACCTGCCAGATCGATGGTCCGATCAATGCTGCTGTCATGGTTCAACGCAATGGTAATTCGGTACAGCGGATCGCCGGTCATGATCCACAGATAGATAACCTCAACCGCCCAGACCGCCAGAAAACCGGCTGTAATCCATAGATAGTGCTTGCGGTGGAACCGGTATCCGATGGCGAAATAGATTGCGTAGAACAGGGCGATAAATATCGCTGTTTCGCGGGTCAGGAACGCCAGCCCGGCCAATCCTCCGGCAAAGAATAACCGTTTGGCATCTGGTCCATCTTCGACACAGCGCCAGAATAAATTGACCGAGGCAAAGAGAAAAAACATCTCGACAATATCAACGCTGGCGATGCTCGATTGGACAACCAGTAACGGGCTGGTGATCAGAGCAGCAAGCGCACCAAAGGCCAGCAAGCCATCGCCAGCACGCTTTACCGAAACCCAGGCGAGGGCCAGAAAGCCAACCATGTAGAGTAAGCTTGGCAGCACCACAGCAAATTCATGCTCGCCAAGTGTCAGCAGCGACAGGGCAATCGGAATGGTAATCGGGTAACGGATCGTTCCGTGTTCGCCGACATAGGGAAAATTCTCAAGCCAGCCATAAGCGCCAATGGCATAGGTCCAATCATCAGAACCAATGAAGCCCACCCAGCCCCAGGCAACGAGCAAAGCGAAAGCTAACAGGGCAGCAAAAAGCCCCGCTCTGCCTTGTAACAGCCGGATCATGCCGCCCGGTACACCCATAGTTTTGCCCCTAGAAATGATACTCCAATCACAATGGCGTCAACGAACAGTCGCGCGCCATAAGCGTTCAACGCCAACCTATCGACTAGCAACCACAACAACACGCTGGACAGCATCAGGTTGAACCCCAGCAGCACGGCATATGAAAGGGCTTGTTTTCCTGTGCCATCGGCCTGCGCACCAGCGAAGGTTACATATTTATGCAGCACAAAACCTGCAGCGGCGCCGACAATTTTGCCCGCGATATTGGCTGCAAGATGTTGCCCCGGCAGCAATGACAACAGCCCTGCAAACACGGCGTAATCCAGCGCAAGCACCAGCAAGCCGACTAGCCCGTAACGCATCACCTGCGCAGTCAGTCTTGCCATCATGGCACCAGACGGCTTGCCAGTCGCCGGTCATATCCCGGCATGCTTGCCTGCAAAGGAGTCTTTGGCTCGTTCGCCATATCAAAGCCGAAAAAGGACAGCAGCAGTTGAAAGCCAAGGATGATCGGCAAAACGGCAAGCATCACTGTGCCGGTACTCGCCGGGCTGCCAGTGGAGATCGATTCGTACCAGCCCCAAAGGCCATAGATTGTGCCAAATGCAAATAGCGGCGCGCCAAACAGCAACTGTGCCGAGGCAAGGCTAAAATCGCGCAGGAAATAGGTGTACAGAACCCGCTTCATCAGTTCTTTGACATTCTTGGTCAAAAACTGGCCGATGATATCGCGGATTTTCAAATGGCTGGTTTCATTGCCATAAACGGCTTTCATCGGCACATCGCGCACAACCGCGCGGGCGTTGCCAAGGTTGATCAGCATGTCGCTTTCAAAGAAATAGCGTTCGTTGATATTAGCCAGTTCCAACTGGCGCAGCGCCTCGGCATGGATCGCTGTATAGCCATTGGTCGGATCAAACAGGCTCCAATAGCCGCTCGACAGTTTTGTCAGGAATGACAAAGCAGCATTGCCGAAAAGGCGGACACCTGGCATTTGCTGGACATTCCACACCGAATGAAACCGGTTGCCTTTGGCATAATCGGCGTGACCCATCAGCACAGGGCGCGCAATATCAGGGATCAGGGCAGGGTCCATCTGGCCGTCGCCATCGACTTTGACCATTACATCAGCGCCCGCCTCTAATGCCGCGCGATAGCCCGCGATCACCGCCCCGCCGACACCCTTGTTCTCGGAATTATAGACAACTTTAAGGCGAGGATCGGCGATGTTAGCTTCGATAAACTGGCCAGAGCCGTCAGGACATTTATCGTCGACAGCAAAGATCATCGAAACTTCTGGTCCGATCTGCGCAATCACATCAACAATGTGACTGGTCACTTTATAACACGGAATGACCACCGCCAGCCGAGGCGCAGCAAAGGGCAGTTCTGCCTGTAAAGGGACGGCGATTGGTTTCATCAGCGTAGATTCCGTAACGATGCGCTAAAATCGCTGGAATGTCGTTTTAACACAAGCGGATTTACCCTCTTCCTTTGCGCACCGCTGGCGGCTTGCAACTAAGCGTTCTGACCGATAGGCATAGAGGTATGAAAAAATCGCTTACGTGTTCACTCATCGCCCTTGTTGTCACAGCCTCTGGTCCGGCCATCGCACGCCCCATGACCGAAACCGATCTGGCCAGTATGAAGCGGCTGGCGGCGCCCACTGCCTCGCCCGATGGTAAAACGATTGCGTATCAGATTCAGGAAACCGACCTGCCAGCAAACAAGCGTCGTTCAGATATTTATGTCTCTTGGCTGGATATGGCGACAAATACCGGCATTAAAATCGCGTCCGAACCCGGCAGTAACGAACATAGCCCAGCCTTTTCTGCCGACGGCAAGTCGTTGTATTTCCTCAGCAACAAAAGCGGCTCTGATCAGCTTTATCGCATTGCTGCGAACAGCGGGCCTTTGAATATCAACCCTGTGGCTGAACAGGTTAGCAATTTCAAAACCGATATCTCTGGTTTCAAAATCTCGCCCGATGGCAAAAAGATCGCGATCTGGGGCGATGTGGCGCGCGATTGCTATAGCCTTGATTGCGAAAAAACTGGCGACACGTCAAAACCCGGCCCCGGCAGCGGCCGTGAATATAACGAACTGATGGTGCGCCATTGGGATCAGTGGGAAACGCCAGGCAACTACAGCCGCATCTTCACGTATGGAATCGGTGATGATGGAAAGCTTTATGGCGGGCATCCGCTTGATGAGCAGATGATCAAGCCCGATGTTCCGGAAAAGCCCAAGTTGATCGGCGATGCGCCTTCGAAACCTATGGGCGGCGGAGAGGAAGTGGCTTGGGGCGCAGATAGCGAGACAGTATATTACGCGATGCGTTTGGCGGATAAGAATGAGGCAACCTCAACCAATCTAGACATCTACAGCTCGGATCAGAACTATGACTCGGCCCAAAATCTGACGCCGGGAAACAAAGCCACTGACACCATCCCGGCTGCATCGCCCGATGGCAAATGGCTGGCATGGGCGGCAATGGCGCGGCCGGGATATGAGGCTGACCGGCAGGTGCTGATGCTGAAAAATCTAAAAACGTCAAAGGTCGTTGCTTTGACTGAAAAATGGGATCGTTCGGTCGATTCCATCGCATGGTCGCCCGATAGCAAAGCGATGTTCGTTACAGCACAAGAAATACTCGACCATCCGGTTTTCAAAATTGATCTGAAAGGCACCGTCACGCGGTTAACACAGGCGGGCAACGCGAATGATGTTATCCCATTAAAGGACGGCTCGATTCTGTACACAATGAACCGGCTGATCGCGCCCAATGATCTGTATCACCGTGATGCCAAAGGCAAAGTGCGGCAGCTGACCGATGTTAACACAGCGCTTGAGGCTGAGATTGACGATGTTGTCATGCAACGTTTCGATTTTGCAGGCGCAGGCGGCGCGCAAGTGTGGGGCACGATCACAAAGCCTGTGGGGGCTACCGGCAAGCTGCCCGTGGCCTTTCTGGTTCACGGCGGGCCCCAAGGCAGCTTTGGCGATAACTGGTCATTCCGGTGGAACCCGCGCGTTATGGCGTCGCAGGGTTATGCCGTGGTCACGGTCGATTTTCACGGCAGCACGGGCTACGGCCAAGCCTTTACCGATGCGATAAACAAGGATTGGGGCGGCAAGCCGCTTGAGGATCTGAAACTGGGCCTTGCCGCAGCGGGCAAGATTGACCCGCAGGTTGATACGACAAATGCCTGCGCGCTTGGCGCTTCGTACGGCGGTTATATGATGAACTGGATTTCGGGGCAGTGGCCCGACGGGTTCAAATGCCTGGTCAACCATGCGGGCATTTTTGATCTGCGCGGGATGGCCTATCAAACAGAGGAACTTTGGTTCGACCAATGGGATCAGGGTGGGCCATGGACCACGCGCCTTGATGCGGAGAAATGGAATCCGGTCAATCATGTCGCCAAATGGAAAACTCCCACTTTGGTGATCCATGGTGAAAAAGATTTCCGTATCCCCTATTCGCAATCATTGGCGGCATTCACCGCGTTACAGCAACAGGGTGTGGAATCGAAACTGCTGGTATTTCCCGATGAAAACCATTGGGTACTAAAGCCGCAAAATTCGATCCAGTGGCACCGGACTGTGTTCGATTGGTTGGGCAAACATTTGAAGAAATAATACGCTCGATTCAGCAAGGGGGAACATTGAATGACGGATATCGCAACACGCGTTGCAAGCGACATTAGCGGCGGTGCCGAACTTTCGCGCAGCCTGAAATCGCGGCACGTCTCGATGATCGCCATTGGCGGCATCATCGGTGCAGGGTTGTTCGTTGGATCGTCGACAACAATCAATCAGGCCGGCCCCGCTGCCATTTTCTCATTCGCTATCGCCGGGTTCATCATCCTGTTGGTGATGCGGATGATTTCGGAAATGGCGATTGCGGTGGATGGGGTGCAGACCTTCCCCGATTTCGCGCGTGCAGGGCTTGGCCATTTAGCCGGGTTTCTATCGGGTTGGCTGTACTGGTATTTCTGGGTCGTTGTCGTTGCCATTGAGGCAATTGCAGGCGCGCAGATTATTCATGCATGGTTTCCGGCAATTCCCGAACTGGGCATTGGCATTGGCTTGATGGCGATCCTTACGGCGGTGAACCTGATGTCGGCCCGTGCCTATGGCGAGTTTGAATTCTGGTTCTCCTCGATCAAGGTTGCGGCAATAATTGTATTCATCTTGCTATGTGCCGCTTGGGCGTTTGGATTTACATCGGGCAGCGGTGTGACATTCGGCAATCTGACGCAGCATGGCGGCTTTGCGCCCAATGGCTGGGGTGTTGTTCTGGCGGCGGCTACATCGACGATATTCAGCCTTGTGGGTGCAGAGATTGCGACCATCGCGGCGGCAGAGTCAGAGGAACCATCAAAGGTCATTGGCCGCATGACCGTATCGGTCACTCTGCGCATCTTGATCTTTTACATCCTCTCGATCCTACTGATTGTTGCGGTCGTGCCATGGACGCAGATTGTGCCAAAGGTTTCGCCCTTTGCGACAACGCTTGCGTTTATGGGCTTACCTGCGGGCAAGTTGATCATGGAAGCGGTAGTCTTAGTCGCGGTTTTGTCATGCCTTAACTCCGGGCTATACGTCACCTCGCGCGCATTGTTTGGCCTTGCCAAGCATCAGGATGCACCACAGTGGCTGGTGCAGGTTAATGAACGCAAAGTGCCCGCCCGCGCCATCCTGATCGCCAGCCTGTTCAGCTATTTCGCCCTCGCCGCCGATGCGATGTCGCGCGACGTAGTGTTCAGCTTTCTGCTCAACAGCTGCGGCGTGACGATGTTGTTGCTGTATTTGATGACCGCAGGCGCTCAGCTGAAACTACGCCATAAATACGAAGCTGAGGATCCGGCGCGATTGCAGATCAAAATGTGGTTCCACCCGTTTGGCACCTACATTGCGATTGCCGCGATGCTAGTGATCTTGGTTGCAAAGGGCATAGACCCTGCTGCGTCGAAAGAACTATGGCTCAGCCTGATTGTTGCGGCTGCGTTTGTTGCGGGATTTTACGTGTTTCGTAAAGGCAAAGGCTTCGGTGTCACAATGAACCCTTAAAGGACCGCCAAAAGCTTGCTGAATCGTGCATCCGCTGGCAAGGGCTTGCCTCATGACTATCGACAAGACTTTTGATCCCGCCGTGATTGAGGCGAAATGGTATGCGCATTGGGAATCGACCAATGCGTTCCGTCCCGATCGGCCCGATGCCGAGCCCTATACGATCGTTAACCCGCCGCCCAATGTCACTGGCAGCCTGCACATCGGCCATGCGCTGGATAATACGTTGCAGGACATCTTGATCCGCCATGCGCGTTTGCAGGGCAAGGATGCGCTTTGGGTCGTTGGCACTGACCATGCGGGCATTGCTACACAGATGGTCGTTGAGCGCCAGTTGAATGCTCGCCAGCAAAAACGCACCGATTTCACCCGCGACGAATTCATCGCCAAGGTATGGGAATGGAAAGAGGAATCGGGGGGCGAGATTACCGGCCAGCTGCGGCGGCTCGGCTGTTCGATGGATTGGGAAAACGAACGCTTCACCATGGACCCCGGCTTTAGCAAAGCTGTGATCAAAGTGTTTGTTGAGCTGTATAATCAAGGCCTGCTGTATCGCGACAAACGTCTGGTCAATTGGGACCCGCATTTCAAAACCGCCATCTCGGATCTGGAGGTCGAGACCCGCGAAGTGAACGGCCATATGTGGCATTTCAAATATCCACTCGCAGGCGGAGAGACCTATACCTATGTCGAGCGCGATGCCGACGGTAATGTTACGCTGACTGAAGAACGCGACTATATTTCCATCGCGACAACGCGGCCAGAAACGATGCTGGGCGATGGCGCGGTTGCGGTGCACCCGGATGACGAACGGTATAAACCAATCGTTGGCAAGCTATGCGAAATTCCCGTCGGGCCAAAAGCGCATCGCCGACTGATCCCGATTATCACTGACGAATATCCTGACCCCGATTTCGGATCGGGCGCGGTAAAAATCACCGGTGCGCATGACCAGAATGACTATGGCGTGGCGCAGCGCAACGGCATTCCGATGTACCGGTTGATGGACGAAGTTGCCGCGATGCGAACCGACGGCGCGCCTTATGCCGAGGCCGCGCAGCGCGCCAAAGCGATAGCCGCTGGTGAAGCCGCCACCACAGCAGAGGTCGATGCGCTGAATTTGGTTCCAGAGGCGTATCGCGGGCTGGATCGTTACGACGCTCGCAAGCGGGTTGTGGTAGACATTGATGCTGATGGCCTGATGATCAAGGTAGAGGACAAGACGATCCAACAGCCTTTCGGCGACCGGTCGAATGTTGTGATCGAGCCGATGTTGACTGACCAATGGTATGTCGATGCAGCGACTTTGGCCAAGCCCGCTATAGAGGCCGCGCGCAAAGGTGCCGCAGGTGGCGGCTTTGACATCGTGCCAAAATCTTGGGAGAAAACCTACTTCAACTGGATGGAAAATATCCAGCCTTGGTGTGTGTCGCGCCAATTGTGGTGGGGACATCAGATTCCGGCTTGGTTTGATGCAGATGGTAATATCTTTGTAGCGGAAGATGAGGCAGGCGCTCAGGCATTAGCTGGTAACGGCGTAGAGTTGACGCGAGACAATGACGTCCTCGACACATGGTTCTCCTCTGCACTTTGGCCCTTTGGGACTTTGGGTTGGCCTGAGGATAACGCCGCGCAGGCAGCAGAAGGAACAGTCCCTGGGTCGATGCTGAACCGGCACTACCCCAATGACGTGCTCGTCTCCGGCTTTGATATCCTGTTTTTCTGGGACGCGCGCATGGCGATGCAGGGCATTCACTTCATGAAGGAAGTGCCGTGGAAGACGCTGTATCTCCATGGCCTTGTCCGCGCGGCGGACGGCAGCAAGATGTCGAAGTCAAAGGGCAATACTGTCGATCCGCTTGGCCTAATCGACCAATATGGCGCTGACGCATTGCGGTTCTTTATGGCGGCGATGGAGAGCCAAGGCCGCGACATCAAGATGGATGAAAGCCGCGTTGCGGGCTATCGCAATTTCGCCACCAAGCTTTGGAATGCGGCGCGCTTTGCGCAATCAAACAGCATCGGCGGATCGTCGTCAGTTGCCGCGCCTCAAGCCGAACTCGCGGTCAACAAATGGATCATCGGTGAGGTTGTCGAGACTGTCGAAAAACTGAACAAAGCCTTTGCCGAGTTTCGTTTCGACGGCATGGCCGATGTGATTTATCACTTCGTTTGGGACCAGTTCTGCGACTGGTATCTGGAACTGATAAAGCCTGAGCTTGCTGTTGATCCAGCAAGCAACACAACTCAAGAAGAGCAGCTAGAACGTGGACGCGAAACTCGAGAAGTTGCCGGTTGGGTGCTCGACCAGATATTGGTGATGCTGCATCCGTTTATGCCGTTTATCACCGAAGAGTTGTGGCATTCGTTGGGTGAGCGAGAGTATGACGTCATTCATGCACGATGGCCCGAGCCTAAAGCCGCAGTAGATCTGAATTCTAAGCGAGACATCTTGTGGGTGATCGACCTCATTCAGTCAGTTCGAACAGCCCGAAGTGAAATGAACGTCCCTTCCTCAACCAAACTAGATTGGACAATCACTCAACTCAGCGATTGGACTCTTGACGCTTATCTGACCAATCAGCAGGGAATTCGACGCCTCGCGAGAATAGACCGGACCTCTATATCGAAATCTGTTCAGGGTCTTTCAGATGGTCCTGGCGGACTGTCGATTGTCTTCAATTTCTTCAAGGAGCAGGAATTAGTTGGCCATAATGCCATGCAAATTGTTGCTCCTGACTTTCTCGCGTTTGCATCTCTGGACGGCGCCATCGACCTAGACGCCGAGCGCACCCGCATCACCAAAGCGATCGAAGCGGCCACCAAAGAACGCGACGCTCTCGCAGGCCGCCTCTCCAACGCTGCATTCGTAGAAAAGGCCAAGCCCGAAGCGGTGGAAAAAGCTCGTGCCGACCACGCGGAAAAATCCGCAGAGGCTGAACGGCTGACAGCAGCACTGGCGCGTTTGGGGTAATCCATTTTGTTGCTTCGTGGCTTTGTGTGAAAAAAAGTATTCTCACACGAAGCCACGAAGCAACAAAGGGTGTTTGCGGCGGCGAACATTGCTCCAATACCGCTCAAGAAAATCGTTTCACGCAAAGATCGCAAAGATTATTAAGAGCTAGTTGTGTCACGATAGGTTCGGTCCAGTCAGCGCCCCCTTTGAAATCTTCGCGTCCTTTGCGTGAAACGTCTTTAGGATGCCGGGCTCGGCTTGGATGTCATCTTCTCCCACTGGAGAGGATGAGTGGCGTTAAAAGACCTATCGTTTTAGCTTTCTGCCTGCCATGACAGGCTAAATGTCCTCTCCCTCCTCCCAACGCGATCTGACTATCGGCCCGGTTGGCAAGACTTTGCTCTTGTTCGCGCTGCCGTCGCTTGGCGTCAACATCCTGCAATCGCTGAACCATTCGGTGAACTCTGTTTGGATCGGGCAGTTTTTGGGGGAGGAGGCGCTAGCCGCCTCGGCGAATGCGGGGATGATTATGTTCCTGATGTTCTCCACGCTGTTCGGCTTTTCGATGGCGACGACGATTCTGATCGGGCAGCATATGGGTCGCCGCGATGTTGAATCTGTGCGGCGGGTGATTGGCACTGCGATGGGCATGTTTGCCATCGCGGGAATCGTGGCAGCGGTGTTCGGCTGGATCTTTGCGCCGCAGTTGCTGCACCTGTTGGCGACGCCAGAGGGTGCCTATCCGCTGGCGCTTGCCTATTTGCGGGTCATATTTCTCAGCATGCCGACGTCGTTCATTATGATCTTGCTGTCATCATCACTGCGCGGGGTCGGCGATTCTGTGACGCCGATGTGGAATTCGATTTTGAATGTCGCTCTCGACATAGTGCTGAACCCGATCTTCATTCTGGGGCTGGGGCCGATACCGGCCATGGGGATTGCGGGGTCTGCATTGGCGACGTTGATCGCGGGGCTAATCAGTGTCGCGGTGCTGATCTACCGGATTTATGCAAAAGATTTGACCATTCGTTTGCGTGGCGCAGAGCTCGCATGGTTGAAACCCAATGCAGCTTATATCGGGCCGATTGCCAAAATGGGCCTGCCGATGGGGCTATCAATGATTATCATGTCGGGCTCTGCGCTGGTGATGATTGGCCTGATCAATCGCGAGGGTGTGAATACAGCGGCGGCCTTTGGCGTGATGAACCAGCTATGGAGCTATGTGCAAATGCCCGCCGTGGCTGTGGGCAGCGCGGTCAGCGCGATGGCGGCGCAGAATATCGGCGCAGGCAAATGGGACCGTGTCGGCAAAGTGGCATGGGCAGGCGTTGGCATTAATGTGGCGATGACAGCGGTGATCTTGGCGGGCATCACGCTGTTTGACCGCGCGTTGCTGGGGTTGTTCTTGCCGGGCGATAGTGCGTCGATACCGATTGCGATCCACATCAACCATGTTGTCGGCTGGACATACTTGCTGATGGGTATTTCGATGGTCGTATCGTTCATTGTGCGTGCCAATGGCGCTGTCATCGCGCCGCTGGTCATCCTGATTATTTCAGGGGTTTTCGTCCGCTTCACTGTGGGTTTTGGACTGCATGATGCTTATGGCGCGGATGCCATTTGGTGGGCCTTTATCGCAACGGGAGTCACCTCATTTGCCCTGTCGGTTGCCTATTACTACCACGGCGGTTGGCGGAAACTGAGTTTGCTGGGAGCCTCCCAAGGCAAAGCAGAGGCCGCCGTCCAAAACTAACACCTGAACACACGCCTTTATCGCGCCGTAAAATCAGGTTAGGGATTTATCGAAGCTGCTGTTCGTGCGGCGTTCAGGGGAAGGCCGTTAGCGCACAAAGATGGATATCTACCTGCCTATCGCCGGATTGTCGGTCAATATCCTCGTCATCATCCTGCTGGGCGGTGCGGTTGGCATGTTGTCGGGAATGTTTGGCGTTGGGGGCGGCTTCCTGACTACGCCGTTGCTGATCTTTTACGGCATCCCGCCGATGGTGGCGGCCGCCTCTGCCTCGACACAGGTTACAGGCGCCAGCGTATCGGGCGTGTTTGCCCATATGAAGCGCGGCGGGGTCGATTTCCGCATGGGCGGTGTGCTGGTCGCAGGCGGGTTATTAGGAACCTTGTTCGGTGCGTTGCTATTCAGGGTGTTGGAGGCATGGGGTCAGATTGATACGGTCATCAACATTCTGTATGTCGTCATGCTTGGCGGTATCGGCGGGGTGATGGCGCGGGAAAGCATTACGGCGGTGATGGCAAAGCGTGCCGGCAGTCCTGTTCCTGCTAGCAAAAGGCGGCATCATCCGCTCGTTGCCAACCTGCCATGGCGCTGGCGGTTTTACCGGTCGGGGCTTTATATCTCGCCATTGGCGCCTTTGATCCTTGGTTTTATCACCGGCATTATGACAATGTTGCTGGGTGTTGGTGGCGGCTTCATCATGGTTCCGGCGATGCTCTATATTCTGGGGATGAGCGCCAATGTTGTGGTTGGCACATCCTTGTTCCAGATATTGTTTGTCACAATGGGCTCGACAATGGTGCACAGCCTGACGACTAAAGCAGTCGACATCGTGCTGGCAGTATTCCTGTTGATCGGCAGCGTTACCGGCGCACAGATCGGTGCGCGTCTGGCGCAACGGATGCAGCCCGAATATTTGCGCCTCTTCTTGGCTGCGATTGTCTTGCTGGTCGCGATCCGTATGGCCCTTGGGCTCGGCTGGCGGCCCGATGAAATATACACGGTGCAGTTGCTTTGATTGCCCGGTTTCTTCTACTTCTCGCGCTGCTCGTTATGCCTAGCCAAGCCTTTGCACAATCGGCGGTACCAAAGCTGGTGCCTGACGTGTCGCAGCGTGACATCAACATCCAGTCGCGCTTTACAGGGGCAGAGCTGCTGTTGTTTGGCGCAATAATCTATCCGCGAGGAGTAGTGCCAGAGGGCCAGATCGACGTTGCGGTTGTTTTGCGCGGGCCGACACGTCCCCTGATTGTGCGCGAAAAACGGCAAGTGGCGGGGATATGGGTCAATGCTGAAAGCATCGATTTCCGTTCTGCGCCGACCTATTATGCGATTGCATCGTCGCGGCCTCTGGATAAGATTATCGATGCGCGAACAGCGGCGATTTACGAACTGGGTCTCAAACGGCTGCAATTGTCACCAACCGGGGAGATTGATGCCAAAGAGTTGCGCCGCTTTCGTACCGGCCTTGTTGACCTCAATCAGCGCGACGGGCTGTATCTTGAGGCGCCGAACAGCGTGAATGTGACCGATCAGGTGCTTTATCGCGCTAGGCTCGCGATCCCGTCCAGTGTGCCAGAGGGGCGCTATGTCGCCGAAACGTTATTGATCCGTGACGGCCGTGTGATTGTGGCGGATGACGGAGTAACCGTGACGATCAGCAAAACCGGCTTTGAACGCTTGATCACGATATTGTCGCAGCAATATTCGCTGCTTTACGGCACATTGGCTGTTGTGATTTCACTATTGCTTGGCTGGATGGCGGGGCTAGCATTCGCGAGGCTTTGAGCCACAGTTATTAAATATTTACCTTATCTGGCTACGCCCGTTTGGGAGTATTCAACAGAGGTGTTTTAATGACCGACGCAGTCAATGGGCAAGGTTTTGGGGCGTTTCGTCCGCAAGAGACTACAGATTCACATGCGCAGGTTTCCGCCGTTAGCAACGATGCTACCAGCCGTGCACCATCATCGCCGCCACGGCATGCGGCAAATTCAGGTTCGCTGCACCTGATCGGTACTGTTATCGAAATCGCCGGTTCAGGTTCGCAAGTCAGCATGGAGGCGTCACAACTTCATGCTTTGATGGACCATAGCGACCCAAGTGTTGCGACCGCTGGTCAAGTCGGTAGCCAGATCAAAATTCGTGTTGGCAACATCTGGCTTCTTGCGAGCATTCGCACACAAAAATTGCATCCCCGCGATTCGAGCATGATTGTCGCGCAAGTCGATTTCCTCGGCGAAGGTGATGAAGAACGTCTTACCGGCAAAATCTATAATTTCCGCCGCGGTGTTACGCGCTATCCTGTTCCGGGTTCTGATGTTTTCGCGGTATCTAGCGCTGACTTGAAACAGGTTTATGCAGCGGATGGTCGTTGCAATGTAGAAATCGGCACTGTGTTCCCGACCAAGGACATTCGCGGATCGCTGTATATTGATGCGATGCTGGGCAAGCACTTTGCGCTGCTAGGATCAACGGGTACCGGTAAATCCACCAGCGCCGCTTTGATCCTTCACAAGATTTGCGATGTTGCGCCGGAAGGCCATATCGTGATGATCGATCCGCACGGCGAATATAGCGCTGCGTTCAAACATAACGGCGCATTATTCGATGTGAACAACCTTGCGCTGCCCTATTGGATGATGAACTTTGCCGAGCATTGTGAAGTCTTTGTCACGTCCAAGGGCGATGAAAAACAGATGGATTGCGACATTCTCGCTCGCTGTTTGTTGCAAGCCCGGGCGAAAAACCGCATCGCGGAAAGCGTCGGCAAGCTAACCGTCGATGCGCCGATTCCCTATTTGCTCTCTGATCTGACCAACATTATCCAGAACGAAATGGGTAAGCTGGATAAAGCTTCGTCCAGCGCGCCGTTCTTGCGGTTAAAGGGTAAGATCGAGGAGATGAAGGCCGATCCGCGGTACAACTTTATGTTCTCTGGCATGTTGGTTGGCGACACGATGGCGGACTTTATCGCCAAGATTTTCCGCCTGCCGAGCATGGGAAAACCGATTTCGATTATCGATGTATCGGGCGTTCCGTCGGATATTACCGCGACGGTGGTTGCGGTGTTGTCGCGGCTGGTGTTCGATTATGCCATCTGGTCGCGCAATGAACCGCAGCGCCCGATCCTGCTGGTCTGCGAAGAAGCGCATCGGTATATTCCATCGGACCGCGTTGCTGGCGATAGCGCCGTGCGCACGATATTGGAACGCATCGCCAAGGAAGGCCGTAAATACGGCGTATCCTTGGGCCTAATTACGCAGCGGCCATCTGATCTGGCCGAAGGCGTGCTGTCGCAGTGCGGCACGATCATCTCGATGCGGTTGAACAATGATCGCGACCAAGCCTTTGTTCGCGCCGCGATGCCCGAAGGTGCGCGCGGCTTTCTCGATTCGATTCCCGCGCTTCGTAACCGTGAATGCATCATCTGCGGCGAGGGTGTTTCGATCCCGATTCGCGTCGCGCTTGATACGTTGGAGGAAGAAAAACGGCCGGCATCCGAGGATCCGTTGTTCTCTGTCCTATGGCAGGAAAACGGCGGCGAAGAGCAGATGCTCGAACGGATTGTGCGGCGTTGGCGGAGCCAGGGTCGTTAAGCCCTAACGTTTCTCAAACGGCGTCAGCCCGCGGCCTAACCGGTTCGATCCCAAAGTCGGCCGGTCATCGCCCCATACTGCGACAAAGATCGTATTGCGATCGACGCCCGGCGCGATGCTGGCGTCGTTGCCGCTGATCGCAAGGGCATTGCTGCTGCGCGTGCGGCCCTCGGCGGCGACCGCGATAAAGGCGCTGTAGTTTTCCTTGTCCTCGCCCTGGACGAAGACATTGCCGTTGATCATGCCCGATGCGCCGCCGGGTAAGTCGATCATATAATTGGTCGTTTTGCCGCGCGTATCGTCAAAGGCGTTATTCTGAATAATCGCGCGGGCCGCACGGCTTTTGACGTAATGGCCGCCATTGCCGCGTTCAAACCGGCTGCGTGTTACTGTCAGCGAGCCATAATTGCCGACATAGATGCTATGCGCGCAGCTTAATCCGCGATCGCAGCGGCCAAGTCCTGAAAAGGTCGACTGGTCGATGATGATTTCCCCGGCTGGGTCTTCAGCGGTCAAAATGCCCTGTTCGCTGTTGCGAAATACTGACCGCGTGATGTTCAAATTGCCCTTTTCCAAACGGATGCCCGCGCCATTGCCATCGGGCACAGCCATGTTTTGGAACAAGATGCCGTCGACCGCAGCAGAACGCCCGCGCAACACCAATGCCGCTTTGCCTTCACAAATGCCGCCGTCAAAAATCGCCTGCCCGGCAACTTGCGCGCGGTACGACACATGGCCAGCGGACTGCACCGCGCATTCGCGGTACGTGCCCGGCGCGATCAGTATTGTGCCCTGCGCATCGCCAATGGCGGCCACCGCATCGGCAAGCCGTGCATAGCTGCGGCCAGTTTCCGACACTTGGAACGCACCATTGCTCTGCGCGCTGGCAGTGGTGGCGGCTGTGGTCAGGGCAAGGGCGATGATAAGGGGCATGCGCATACGAATTACCTCAATTTGGGCAGGATATAAGTCGCGGAATAAACTCTGCGCCATAGTAACGCCAGCCGATTAACCACGGCTTGCCGCGTTTGTGCTGCGCTGGGACAGCGGTGCGGGAGAGTGCTAACGGATCAGAAACTGACGGATTTGCGTGAAAGGTTACACTAAGGCCTGCCCTGAGCTTGTCGAAGGGTCACACCTGAACGGTTTTTCGGGCGGGCTGAGCGGTGCAAAGTTTACCATGACGGAGCGAAATGTGTAAACTTCTTGGCACTGTCACGCATGGGTGCCGGGGTGATGTGGGAACGGGATGCCAACGATAAGAAAGAGCAATCTGCTCCAACGAGACGGAACAAAAAACGAACAATTACAAATGGAATCCTACATTGCAAGCGTTGAGTGAAGTATTGGCGCTTGCCTGCGGCAAGCAAGACGCAAAGGCGCAAAGGGTTTCGTCGCAGGCTAAGTGCTAACGGCAAAAATAATCCTCGGGTCTTTGTGCATTGCTACTCCTCATTGCTGCAGCTCATCCCGCCGTTGGCGGGCTCCGCGCCCCTGCCTTGTCGGATGGGAGCTCAGCGTGCTGAGTGAACTGATCCCGAAAACTGAAGGTTCCTTAGCCCCTTAATCAATTGACAACCCGCGATGTTTAACAGGCTGAAAAAGGAATAGTGATTATGACAAACAATGAATTGTCAGCGTTTGCATTAGTTGTCGTACTGGCAATAGCTTCCGTTATGGTGTCCGTGCCATATGGACAAAGTTCGAACGAACCACAGCCCAGTGCGTCACCAGTTAAATTGAGCACAGTGATTGAAACGTCAACATCAACGAATTGCTTGTCTCCCGAGCTAGCCAACGGCGCGCAAATTCGAGTGTTAGGCGCTTATGAGGGCGGCATCGAAACACAATTGAGTATTGAAGGTAACTCGCACCAGGTGGGACGGATAAAATTGCATGCGGGTGTATCCGGTGGCCCGGTTATTCTCGTTTTATCTGCTTATGATCCCGTAATATGGGATTTTTCTGAGTTTCCCGTTGACAGGGTAAGAGGGGTCTTAGCGACTGGTTATCACGATCAGGCCGTAGCTGGTTTACCCGCAAATATTCCACTGCGAATAAATTCTCATGATACGCCGAATGCGCAGTGCGGCGATTATAGCTACGCTTACCAAGGCGGTAGTGACCTAGACCGTCTTGTAGGTAACATTGCTGTGATTTTTGGTCGTGAACCAGATAGCTTTCAAGGCGATTATGACCCTAAGTCTTTTAACATTGACGGCCAACTGATCACCGTCAAGTCGGACGATAACCTTGGATCTTCAAATGATATTCGCGCCACAAAAAATATTTTTGCTGACCCAATTGCATCTAAAAAAACTGGTTTGGTTCAGCTAATAAATGCTGGAAAGATAAGGCCTGCCAATGCAAATGACGTCAGCGCGTTGAGCAGAGCGCTGACGGCTGCCAGTCCTAGTGGAAAGTTCGCGCCCATAAAACTTGATAGCTCAGTTACACATGAGCTTTATGTTATTCTTGCACCGACAACGTTGCCTAGGGGCATGTACGGAGGTAATCTAGCTAATTTTATTATCCCTGCTGGGGTTCCTATGCCGATTGATCCTGGCAGTCATAACACTTATTTCCGCTTGGCTGACGGTAGCTGCATGGGAACTATGTGTGATCGGTGAGTCCTATCTGAGGTATCGTCACTTATTCAACATGCAGCCCCGTAAAATCCAGTATCGCTAACATATCAAACTTGTTTTTGCCTCGCTGTCGTGCAGAGTTTGGTTAGAAGAAATAAGGGAAATAAGAAAGAAGAGGACGTTTGTGGGCTGCTCGGCTGGATGACTCATATGGTGTTGGTGAAGTGATTGGGCTGACGCCCTTTTTTCTTTTTATTCTTATTTCTTCTAACCAAATCATGGCACTGACTTTCGGGCCAGCGCCACGGCGAGTTTGCAGACCAACCCCTCACTCATTCAAATTCGGCCTCAAATACTGCCGCGCCAAATCCAGTTCCAGCCCGCGCCGCCGTGCATAATCCGCGACTTGATCCTCGCCGATCCGCGCTACGCCGAAATACTCCGCTTGCGGGTGGCCGAAGTAGAAGCCGCTGACTGCCGCTGTTGGCAACATCGCAAAGCTTTCGGTCAGAGTGATGCCTGTGCGGTGTGTCGCATCGAGCAGGTCGAACAGCACCGGTTTCAGGCTGTGGTCGGGGCAAGCGGGATAGCCGGGTGCGGGGCGGATGCCGCGATATTGTTCTTTGATCAGCGCTTCGTTGGTCAGTTGCTCGTCGGGCGCATAACCCCATAGCTCCTGCCGCACATGCAAGTGCATGCGTTCGGCGAACGCCTCGGCCAAGCGGTCGGCCAGCGCCTTTAGCATGATGTCGCTGTAATCATCGATATGCGCTTTGAACTCGGCGAGCTTTACGCCGATGCCATGGCCGGTGGTGACGGCAAAGCCGCCAATCCAGTCGCCATCAGGCGAAATGAAATCGGCCAGGCACATATTGGCTTTGCCTGCGCGCTTGGCGATTTGCTGCCGCAGGAATGGCAGGCGGACGTGGGTGTAGTCAGAGCCGGGGACACCGTATTCGGTGTCCCCTTTGCCGTGCGCTGCTGAGGGGGACACCGAATACGGTGTCCCCTGTTGCGCTACGTGAACCACAACATCATCGCCATCCCGCGCGCATGGCCACAGGCCCGCAACGCCGCGCGCGCGCAGCCATTTTTCGTTGATGATCTTGTCGAGCATGGCCTGCGCATCGGCGAACAGGTTCGTTGCGCTTTCGCCGACGACTTCGTCGGTCAAGATGCCGGGATAGACGCCGTGCAATTCCCATGCGCGGAAAAATGGCGTCCAGTCGATATACTCGCGCAGGTCGTTTAGATCCCAATCATCATAGACATGCACGCCGGGTTGTAATGGAGCGGCGGGTTTCAGGCTTTCGTCGATGTCAAAACCATTGGCGCGGGCTTCGTCCAGTGTCGCCAGCGGCTTTGCGGTTTTGCCAGCACGCGCCTCGCGGATATGTTCATATTCGGCTTTGGTTTCGGCAACGAACTTCTCGGCGAGCGTATCGCTGACCAAAGTGGAGGCCACACCGACAGCGCGGCTGGCATCAAGCACATGCACCGTCGGGCCGGAATAAGCCGTTTCGATCCGCAAAGCCGTATGCGTTTTTGACGTCGTGGCTCCGCCGATCAACAGCGGCATCGTGAACCCTGCGCGCTCCATTTCCTCCGCCACCGTCACCATTTCGTCCAGCGACGGCGTGATCAGGCCCGATAGCCCGATCATATCGACGTCATTTTCGACAGCCGTTTTCAGGATTTCCTGCCACGGCACCATGACGCCAAGGTCGA
>JAAFIB010000003.1 GCA_013297725.1 Sphingomonadales bacterium | reverse complement strand
CGCTGCGACCGTGCTAGTTGCCGCGATTAGTTTACCGTTCGCGTTACGACCACCGGTCCCGCCTGTGCCTACGACCACGACTGATCAAGGGATGGTGTCCGGGCCAAACAATGCCGCGTCGTCGCGCAGGAACGAATCGGCCGAGGTGCCAGCTGCGATTCAGGCAGCACCGCCACCCACTGTGAGAACAGGCTCTGTCAGCGTTGATCCACCATCTTCTCAATCGTACAACGTCGCACCAATTCCTCCGCCGATTGAAATGGCGCAGGCTTTGCCCGCTCCACCGCCACCGCCAGCGCCGCTTGCTATGCGCGAGGAATTACCGAGCGCAATTGTGGTTCAGGGGCGCGCCATTTCGCAAATCCAGCAAGATACGGCAGTCGCGATCTCGGTTGTATCCTCCGAGGACATTTCGGACGACGACGACAGATCAGTCGTCGTCACCGGTTCACGCAGATCTGCCGAAAATTCCGTTAAGCGCGGTGATTGGAACGCCTGCACGGTGAACGATCCCAAACGGGCCCAGACGCGATGCCGGAAGCTTGGCCGTGACGCTCCAAAAGCAGTTCGAAGACAGGTTGAAGTACATCTTTCCGATGGTTTGAAGCAGGCCTGGAACGGTGATCTGGACAAAGCAATCGCAGCGTTCGACGCGGCGATTTCCCTCGCTCCTGACCTCACCGCAGCTTATCTGAACCGCGGGCTCGTTTATGACTGGCAGGGCAATCGCGAGGCCGCAATTGCTGATCTAAATCGTGCCGTCCAGTTGTCGCCGAAGTCGGCTCGCGTTTACTACAACCGCAGCGTCCTGCTGCGAAAATATGGCGATACCCAGCGCGCTGATGATGATAGGCAACAAGCCATCAATTTGGACGCGCGATACAAAGCGATCCTGCGATAATTGGTAAAGACTAGAAGCTTCGCTCAGTTGATGATCGATGCGCTAAGAACGGCGAATTTAGCTCGACAAGCTACCGTTAACTTTTGTGCTGCTATTGTGCAGACTACCGTATTGTATGATTTGAAAGCGAGGTACGATATGTCGTTCAAAGCAAAGACAATTGCATTTTCCGCAGTCGCACTAATTGTGGTTGGCGGTAGCGCCTATACCCTTATGTCGAATGACGAGGTCAGCGGCCCAGGTAATCCCGTGGTCGAGAGGTCGGCTGAAACTGCTGAACAAACGAATCCAGAAGCTTCGCAAGTCGTTGCAGCCCAGCAGGACAAAGGATCCGTTGCGGCTCCAAAGGTTGTGGATGCAAAGCAAGCTGCTTCGCAAGTGCCGCCAGCCAACCAGCCTCCGAAGAAGCTGTCCAAAGAGCAGCTTTTGCCGCCACCGGCAACCGAGGCTGAAAAATTGGAAAAGGCTGCTCAGGCAGAGAGCAATTTCTGACCCAGCCGTCAGAGGATTAATATGTCGTCTAAATAGCGCTTGCCGCTGTCTCTGCGCAGCTGAATGACGACGTCAATCATCGTGCGCGTATAGCTTAATGTATCTTCGCGGGACAGGCCAAGGCCGGCTTGCAAGCACATCAGGGACAGTTGCTCAAGCGCGCCTTGCGCACTGCTGGCGTGGATAGAGGCGAACGAGCCTGGGTGGCCGGTGTTTATGGCCCGCATAAAGGTGATTACTTCTGGGCCGCGCAATTCGCCCACAATCAGCCGGTCAGGCCGCATCCGCAAGCTTGCCCGCATCAATTCATCTGTAGTTACCAGTGCTTCGCCCTGATTACCCGCAACAGCGACAAGCCCGACCGAATTGGGATGTGTCAAGCGCAGCTCTGGTGTGTCTTCAATAATAATCAGCCGTTCGCTTTGCGGCACTTCTTTCAGCATCGCATTCAGCAATGTTGTCTTGCCCGATGAGGTGCCGCCTGAAATCAGCACTGTTTTGCGGTGCGAGACCACAAAATCGAGCAGGGCTGCAATGTCTTGATTGGCGACCAACTGCTCCATTTGCTTTTTTTCGTCAGCGACCGACGGGGCTTTCGTGACACTGGTTTGAGCCAAAAACTGGCTGACATCTATGTCGTTCACAACATGTTTCCGCAAAGCGACTGCAAAGCCGTTTCGGGTCGCAGGGGGTGCGATAATCTGGACCCGCACGCCCCCCGGCAGCGTTGCAGAAAGCAACGGGGTTTCTCGGTTGATGCCCTGAAAACTGCTGCGGGCTATCTGGTGCGAAAGACGAGCCAACAGCTCAAGTTCCAGTTCGGGAACCTCATGGCGCTCCATTACCGGGGCGCCGGCTCGCTCCACCCAGACTTCTCCCGGGCAATTGACCAGTATTTCAGTTACGTCATCCGCATCAAGCCAAGGCCGCAAAGGTTCCAGATAGCTTTGCAGATAGATGGAACCAAATTCCCTTTGGTCAGGCTGAATGCTCATCGCGCTGACGCCGCGCCTACATCGGTAAAATCGAGATCCCTGTTCAGGAAAATGCGGATTGCAGTTCCCTGTGGGACTTTGATGGTCGGCGGAATGTTCACATCGTTTTGCAAACCGGAACCAGCCGCACTGGCAGCCCCGCCGGCACCACCGGCAATAACAACATTGCCGCTTCCAGCGGAAACCGCACGGCTCCCTGCGTCAATCACAGATAGCAGCAACGCTGCGCCAAACCGGCGCAAGAAGTGGCTATCGACCTTTCCGGTTACACCAGCGCGGCCCAGAGAGTCTGTGCCTGGCGATTCCAGTGCAATGGTTACGCCATCGGGGCGGATCAGCCGTTCCCAAATGATGAAGGTGCGTTTCTGGCCGACGGCCAAGTTTGATTGATATTGCCCGACGAGGCGGCTGCCCTTTGGGATCAGGATGCGGCTGCCATCAAAGCTGGTAACATTCCGGCTGACAACGGCGCGAACATGGCCGGGAAGGTCTGAGTTTATTGCGGTTTCCAGCGTCCCGGCAAGAACCGTTCCCTCTGGCACCATAAAGGCAGCATTGCCGAGCCGTCCGGCACGGGCGGCATCGCGTTGATCTCCCGCGATCGCTTGTGCCAGCCCCTGCGCACTTGGCTTTGCGGTGCTGGCAGTAGCCGTTGCCGGGCTGTTGCGGGATAGATCGACTGCAACCACGGGTGACTGCAGGCGGGCGATCGTTGCTGGATTCACATATTGCGCTGCGACGTTGCCAAACGGCACCGGCGCCATGCCGGTTCCAGCCGGTTGTGCCGCATTTCCAGCCTTCAACAAGACAGGCGGCTGGTCTGGCGCACGCACAGGAATGACATATTGGCCGTTTGCATTCATCGGTGCCGTTGCGGCCGATGCGACGTTTGGTTGCCTTACGCTGCTGCCGCGTTGAGCAGAAAGCGAGCTGAAGGTGATCACGCCCAGTAAAGCAATGCCGCAGACACCCGCAGCAACGCCGGGCGTAAAGCCACTCGCCACTGTGAGTTGCGGTGACGCACGCCGATTTGCCTCGGCCAGCGCGTCTTCGCCCATATTCTGGCGGGGATCCTGATGTGTGTTCGTTTCGGTCATCGTCTCAGCTCCCGTCAGCTACCCAATCCCAGAAAACCACGCTTCTTGCTTTTGCGTGGTTTTGGCGCATCCGGGCCGGGTTCTGGAATCGTGTAAGTCTCGTTGAACAGCCGCGTGACCAGCTTTCCGTGGCGCAGCACAATCTGCCCTGCGACTCGGTCGATCATCACATATTTTCCGCGCAAATTGCTGTTGACGAGGTTCTCGTCCTCGGCACCGCTCACCGCGAAAATAGCGGGCGTTTCCAGATTTTCGGCAAAGCGGATGAAGGTGTAAACGCCATCATCAAATATCTCTTCGGGGACTAGCTCTTTGCTACCCTCAAAACGATAATTGCGGTTCCACTGATCCTCTGGAATTGCGCTGACCAGATTTTCGTCAACAGCGACACTGACCACAGGTGGCGGAGCGGGGAGGCGGAAACGCAGCACAAAGGTAACAGCCTCACTGCCAACCTTGGCACCATTGCGGCTGGATAGTTCCAGATTGTAGCGCCGTTTATTTGTGACCAGCGACATATTGGTGTTTGGAACCACTGCCATGGGTTTCAGAAACAGCAAAGTCGCACTGCCATTGGGTGTCACCTGCCAACCGCTGGAATCGCCGATCCCGACAGTCTCGATCTTTTCATCGGGTTCAAATTCGATTGTCATTTGATAACCGGTATGGCCGGTTATCGAGAAAATCTGGTCTGGATCATAATCGATGACACGGATGCGTGGGTCGCGGGGTTTGCTGATATCGCCCTCGGTCGCTTGCTGCGCATATGCAGCGGATGCTGCGAGGCAAAATGCCAAAAGAACAAGAATGCTACGGATCATGACCACGACCTTGCCGGACGAAGAGGAGAAGAAAGGGCTGCAATATTTTTGCCGGGCAGCAACGCGCTTATCCGGGGAGCTTTTGTTTCAGTTGCAGTGCGTTGCAATTGCGGCGCGCTCATCGCCATCAGGCGGGTATCGGGGCGTTGCAATTGCTGCACAGTGTTGAAGGAATTGGTGCGCTCTATTGCTTGCACCATCTGGTCCAGCCGGGGCTGATTGTGGTTTGACGCAGTGCCAGCAAAGGCTGGATTGCCATCAACGCCATAGTGCTGTTGAATATTGGCACCAACCGCCGTGCTGTTCGAACTCATATGGTCTTTCAGGCTGATTACCCAGCCCGACACCATCATCGCAGCAACGCGCACGGAAAGCAGGGCAATGCCGGTCATCACAAGCACTGCGATGAAAATGGCGAGTGCACTGTTTAGCGAAAAGACACCGCGGGCGGCATCAAGAGCGAGGCGCAGCGCCATTGGTTCCAGCATAGCAAGCATGGCAACCGAAGTTAGAGTTGCCAGCAAAGGCACAAAGGCGAGGAAAAATGCGGCACGCGCCCAGCCGACGGCCAGTCCGCGCGTATTGTCGAACAGTGCGAATAGCGCAAAGATTGGACCAATCGCGAGCAACAAGCCCAGCAGTGCTTTGGTGATCGCAATGCTGCCGGCGGCTGTCAGCGTCAGCAACATAGCAGACCAGCTGAGATAGCTTGGAGCCGAAGAAAACGGATTAGCGCTAATCGCTGCAGGAGTTGTCGCGGCAGCCGTTGTTGTTGGCAGCGGGTTCATGCCGCCAGCCTCTGCTTTGGCTCGCGCGGCATTTGCTGCATCGGCAATGCTCGATTGCGGACCAACCGGTGCCACAATACCTAACGGTCCCTTGCCCCAATCATTCGCGACATCCGTCAGTTGCTTGTTCACACGGTCAACGCGTTCAGCCACACTGCGGGCAGGTGTCTGCCCGCGTGCGACCATTTGGCTAATTTCTTCAGGACCATCGGTCAGCACGTCGTAGACAAGCGTTTGATAAGTCGCCCAGCTGGTGGTTAGCGCAAGGATCGCACCGATCAGTAACATCCGCGGAACAAGATCGCCCATCGACAGACGGGTACGTCCCAGCATGAAGCGATAGCCCATGATTGCGACATAGATGATCAGCGATGCAGTCAACGCGCCGCGCATGCCGCCACCCGGTCCCATCAGCGCACCATAGCTTCCGGCCACACTCGTTTCGACATAGCAGTTGACTGATTGGATCAGTGTCTGAGCGGTGCCGATTGCTGGGTCTATGGTCGGGCAGTTTGCCATTAGGCGGCATCCCGCTCCCACAGCGCGCGCGGGCCTTTTTGCGCGGCCTCAACCAGCTGCGGCAACCATTCGGCGGGATCATCGCCATGTTCGGCGCGCAGCGTATCCAGATGGCGCACGCTTTTCTCGCGGCCTGAAAGAATGGTGAGTACCTCAGGCATCCCGCTCATATCGAGACGGGCAACCACGCTCATATTCGCTTGTTTTATCAACACACAGCGCAGGTGATCGGGCAGGCCGCGCACCAGTTCAAACTCATGCTCGGTCAGGCCAAAGCCTTCGATATAATCGCGCGCCTGTGCCTTGGGGTTGGGCATGAACATCTGCGTCGCCGCTTGTTCGATGATCGTGCTGGCAATCTTGCTGTCCAGCGCATCGCCGGCGCTTTGTGTGGCAAAGCCGACCACGCCGTTGCGTTTCCGCACTGTCTTCATCCAGTCTTTCAGGCGGCGGGCAAAAATTTCGTCATCCAGCGCTTTCCATCCCTCGTCGATCACGATCATCGAAGGGGTGCCGTCGAGCCGCTCATCCACGCGGTGGAAAAGGTAAAACATGGCGGGTGTGCGCAACGTGGGATTGTCAAGCAACGCGGTCATATCAAAACCAATGGTGGCTTCGCTGATATCAAGCCGGTCGCTGGCATTGTCGAACAACCAAGCATGCTCGCCTGCACTATGCCACGGCGCAAGCCGTGAGGCTAGGTCGCCGCGTGTCGGGCGGATTGCACCGGACAGCAGCTCTACCAAATAGCGCAGACGGCGATGCTCGACCGGTTGGTCATAATTGGCATCGACGGCATCGGCGATCAGGGCTGCATCTTCATTGCTAAGTGGACCTGTTGCGGGCGTACCCAGCAATGCCAGCCAGCCACGCAGAAAGGCGCGGTTTTCCTGAGTGTCAGGTAAAGCCAGCGGATTAAAACCGCTTTGCGTGCCGGGACGCAGCACATCATAATGGCCGCCGATGGCGCGGATGAAAATCTCTGCACCACGATCTTTGTCGAAAAAGAAAGTGCGCGGCGCGAATTTCTGCGCTTGGGCCACAAGGAAGTTGAGCACCACAGTCTTGCCTGAACCCGACGGACCGATCAGCGTGAAGTTGCCAAGGTCACCATTGTGCAGATTAAAGAAATAGGGAGTGCTTGATGTTGTCTCCAGAACTGTCAGCGGTTCGCCCCAAGGACCGCCAGCGACATTGCCAGCAGGGAAGCTGTGGAGAGACATCAGACTGGCAAGATTGCCCGTCGAGATCATCGCTTTGCGTGCAACAAAATCGCCATTGCCGGGGAATTGCGCCCAGAACGCCGCCTCAAGGTTCAGATCTTCGCGCACCGCAATCGCACCGGTGTCGGCCAGCGCCGATTGCACATCAGCTACAGCGCGGTCGAGTTCGTCAAGAGTGCGCGCGCGCACGTGCACTGTCATGTGGTGCTCGCCATAGGCGGCATTGCCCGCGACCAGATCATCACGTGCCGCCATCAGGCCTTGCTTTAGGGTAATGGTGTCATCGGATGCCGCACGCAGGCGGCGCAGCGAAAGCGCCATGCGTTCATCGGCAATCTGGCGGTCCACAAAGGCAAAGCTCTCTGACAATGTCAGTTCGTGGGGCAGGCGCAGAAGATTGTCGAGCATCCCCGGCGCAGTCGCCGCGGGATAATCCTTCACCGAAATAATCGCGCCCAGCCGGTTGCCGCCATGCACCACGCCGCGCAGCTCCAGCGTATCGATGCCAAAGCTGACGCGCTTGTATGGCAGATATTGTCCAAGATCGCCCTGCGGAACCAGCACTGGCTGGCTCTCGCCATTATAAATCGCCGACAGATGCTCCATCATCGTGCAGCGCAGCTCGTCATTGTGGCTGTGGTATTGGCCAAGCGGGCGAGGGCCATAGCGTCCAAGAGAGGCCATCAAGTTTACCCGTGCAGCATCCAGTTCGCGCAGGTCTCGGATTTGTGCAGCATCATCTTCTGCCGAATGCTTCTTCATGCCGCGCATCTTGCGAGACAGTCGCTCCAGCAGGCCGACTTTGCCCTTTGCTGGGCGGCGGACGAGAGTGAGGACAATGTCGTTCACGAACAAATTGCGTTCACCCAGTTGCTGGCGCCATTGCTCGTCTATCTGGCGGGCCATGCCTTCGGGTTGTTGTAAAGCAAGATCAGCGACGACACGGCGACGCAGGACGTGACAATACAGGATCAGCTGCGAAGAGGCGATGCCGCGAAAGACGATGTCGCGCGTTGCAGCAATCTGGTTGAGTGTTTCAGTATCGGCAGTCTCAAACGGATAGCCCTCAAGCGCAATCATCTGTACCAGATCACCATCGCGGGTTTCGATGGTTTGCTCGTTCAGATGCCGGGCAAAGGGCAAGCGGTCCCCGGCTGCGGGATCGGCGGCTGCCAGTTTGCTGACGTCGGGGGCGATTTGTTTCTTCATGGCCGGTAACTGTTACACTTCCAAAGCCCATGCGTTTTGGTGCGACCGCAACGGCTGACTTTCATAATCCAAAGGTCGAAGATGCGCGGCTCTTTAAGGCTCGCCATATAGCCGATGCCGTGGATCAGCAGCGCAGCAGGAACAGCCCAAAAGCTGCGCGTCATCAGGAATATCTCGGTCGTAACAACGGCATTGATAATGAAATAGCTATAGGTGACTCCCGCAAACATCTGCGGCTGCGCGAGTGCGCGAAACAGAGGGGTGCGGTTGAGCGTAGACATCCTTGCTCAACCCATTGCGGTTGATTGGATGCCAGCAACAATGGCCGTTGCACCGAATAGCACGAAGCAGCCCATGATCACGGTCGCGCCGAATTTCCAATTCATCCTGCCCGTCAGCATCATAAAGCCGCAAGCAGCAACGGCGATGACAGCGGCGGTTGTCGCAAGATTACCGAGCAAAGTTCCTTGAACCCAGCCAAGAGCATTGTTGATCGGGCCTGACCCCGGAGGATTGGTGCCAGCGGTTTGCGCTAAGGCAGGCGATGTCGCCAATGCCAGAAACACAGCGCTGATTTTTGCAGATAGCTTCTTCATAACTTTCCTCTCACTGCGCCTGATTGTTCAAGCGGCGCATGATGACGCTGACATAATTGCGGGTTTCGGCATAAGGCGGGATGCCGCCATGCTTGATGACTGCCCCGGGGCCGGCATTATATGCGGCAAGGGCAAAGGGGAGGTTGTTGTTGAAAAGATCGAGCTGCTTGCGCAGATAGGCAGCACCGCCAAAGACATTTTGCCACGGATCATGTGGGTTAACGCCCAGATTGCGAGCTGTTCCGGGCATCAACTGCATCAGACCGATTGCGCCTGCGCTAGATACCGCCCTGTGATTGTAACGCGATTCCTGCCACATCACCGCTTCGACCAGAGCTGGAGAGATGCCATATTGCTGCGCGGCGGCATTGATCAGCGGCGCATATTGGCCCTTTACCGCAGCAGAGCTTAGCACTTGGTTCTGAACAGGCTGTTCGGGTGCATCGACCGTTGTGATCGCCGCCAATCTTACAGGCGGCAGGCCGCTTGGTTCCGTGCGATACGCGCTAAGGTCTACGTCATCTGCAGCTTCGGCCTTTTGGCCGATTTGTTGCCATTGGCCATTGGCTCCAACCTCGAACACATCAGCCTTTGCTTGAGGCGCGTAGGCCATGAGTACAGCCGACGTGCTGATGGTCAAAAACCACACTATTCGGGAGTTTTTCTGGCAAGTCATGCCATAGGAGTTAAACAGCGTTGGTTAATTTTTCCTTAAACAGTCCGCCCTTCAACTTGGTTTAAATCAGTTGAAAAAGCCAAGATTAGTGCCGGAGAAGTTGCCGATATTGGGGAACAAAGTCGACATCTCTCCGGTCGATGCACCAAGCCAACTGCTTAACGTTGCACCATATTGGTCAACGGATGTCGTTGGCAGGAGGCGTCCTTGGCCGACTTGCGCAGAGCCTGTTGTCGCCACAGGAGGTGCAACACCATAATGCCGGCCACCCTTTACGCCGCCGCCTAGGATGAAATGATGCCCGCCCCAGCCATGGTCGCTGCCATCGCCGTTCGAGCTTAAAGTACGACCAAAATCAGACGCGGTGAACAACGTCACCTTGTCGGCAATACCCATTTCGATCGTCGCCTGGTAAAATGCATCCATAGCAAAATCGAGTTGCCCAAGTAGGGTATTATGCCCGGTGATCAGGTTGTCATGATGGTCGTAACCACCCATTGTCACAAAGAACACCTGCCTGTTTACCCCAAGCGCCTGCCTCGCGGCAATGGATCGCGCGACAATGCGCAATTGCGCTGCAATACCCGATGTCGAGTTGTTCTGAGCAAAGCTGGTATTAAGCGTCGCGCCGTTAACCCCCGCAGAATACACACCTTCAGAATCAATCGAGCGCTTTGTAACGCGGTTATATTCGCCCTCAAAAATGTGCGAGCTCGGATCGGGCTGCGTCATAATCTGGCGCATCATGTCGAGGGCAACTGTAGAGCCTGCCACACGCGTGTTGCCGCTGCGCAGTCTAATCGCGCCGCTGCCGCTGACTTGATAGGCAAGGGCAGACTGGCCGGTAAGGAAAACACTGTTGCCCGCCGCTGAAATCGCAGTGAAGATCGTGTTGGTATTGCTCGACATCGCAATGTCCGCAAGCCGTCCGCCCCATCCCGATGTTGCGCCTTCTGGAGCAGACGACTGCCACACGCTTTGCTGGTCATTGTGCGAGAACAGACCGAACGGCAGCGGGTTTTGAACCCGGTTTTGGCTTTGATACTCCGCCAGCGTCGTGGGCCGGATCAGCGTTCCGACATTCAGCAGCGTGGCCAGTCGTTGCTGGTCCCAACGCGCCTTCATCCGTGTCATCGCCGGATGCAGCGCATATTGCATATTGTTGGTCAGCGTCTGCGGCACAACAGGATTTAGAACCGTTGCCGCAAGATCAGCTTTTGCCCGCGCAATACCGCCCGCTGTTTGCCCGCCGCCACCACCACGGATCGTATTATACAGATTATAGTTGGTATCGTCGTACGGGATCAACGTGTCGTCATGGTCGTTCCCGCCCAACAGAAATAGACAAACCAGAGCCTGATATGGCCCCGTGCCAGTAAACGCCGAAGCATCATTGATCAGTGACATGTTCATGGCAAAGGGCGCCGCAGCACCCAAAGCCCCCATTTGCGCCGAACGCTTTAGAAAGGCACGGCGGTTTAGCTCATCCAGCTTGCTGATATGCATATTGGACGTTCCTTATTTCTGGATCAGATATTGAGGGGAAACCATCGTCAAGATGATGGCTGCTGCGACACGGTTAAAACGCGCATCGGTGTCATTGGTTGCAGGCAGTGTTATGGAATCAACGGCTTGCTTGATGCGGTCCTTGTTCGCTTGGGACAAGATGCCGCCTGTCAAAAGCAGGTCAATTCGGCTCACAAGAGCAGTGCTGTCATTCGCAATCGTCATCTCTGCGGCGTAATCCGGTTCGAGATTGGGATTGCTTTTATTTGTCACGACATTGTGCATGTAATTGGCGTAGCCAATGTTTGAGATCTCGTTGACGATCTGGAACTCTGGAGCCACCAGCTTGTTTGCGGCAATTGCGGTCCCGGCTGGCACATAGCCGGGCCGGAAAAAGTTAAAGACCGATGGCGACCGGAATACCATTTGCCCCAGCGAGTTTGATTGCTGGCTGGTATCATAAAGATCATATTTGCCCGATGCGGGTTTTTTAAGATTGAACGTCCGCGCCCATTGGACAAAACGAACGAAAGGCTCGCGTACTTTACCAAAGGTCTGGCTGGTCAAACCCGATGCTGCCAGTGCTTCATCATCCAAGAGTATCGCCCTGAATACCGCGCCCAGATCGCCGCGAACGCCCGATCCGTTATTGGCAAAAACTCGTGCAATGCGATCAACATATTCCGGGCTAGGATTGCTTGTCACCAGCCGCTGGATCATCTGTTTGGAGAAGAAAACCGGCGTGTTGGCATGGTTGAACAGTGTGTCGAGCACGACCTTCAAAGCAGCTACCGCATCAGTATTTGCAGGAATAGTTGTGCCTAGGAATGTGGCTTCCAATGCCGAATGTTCTGACGGCCGATTCGCGTACGTATATTGCATCTTGGTCGGGTCAGACGTCATCTGCCGTTTCATATAGCCCGGCGCCAGATAAGGTTCGCCGCTTAGCCGCTCAGCGGCTGTCCCTTGCCAAGCCCAGCCAGAAATTGCGCGGGCGACATTGGTGACATCATCGTTGGTATAGGTCGGGATTGGATTATTGCTGGCATCCTTTTTGACCGACCCGTCATTGTTAAGCTGAACCAGTCCGATAGTGAACAGCTGCATGACTTCGCGAGCATAGTTCTCGTCTGGACGGCGCCCCGTCCTTGGGTCTTCTTTGCGACTGTCGTTCAGGCTCAAAAACTGTCCCATAACAGGGTTCAGCGTTACTTCTTCCAACAAGCCGCGGAAGTTGCCGAACGCGTATTGGTTCAAGATATCCCAATAGTGACATAGGCCAAGGCCGTGCCACACGGCGTCCACGCCGTTGGCGCTGACAACGAAAAATTCCGACAGGGCAAAAGCCACGCGCTTGCGGAGCTGATCATTGCTGTCCAAAAACTGCTGCCACATCACTTGTGTGTGAAAGTTCGTGCCGAAATAGTCCTGATTAGCAAAATCCTCGCCGCCCAGACGCTGATATGCCGCAACGGCAAGCTCGCTAACCGGCTTCGCGATTTCACTGTCGAGCCAACTGACATAGCCGACATCTTTTAACCTATTCATGTCGGCAGTGTTGACGGAAAATTGTGACCGGGTCAGGAACCGAACTGCTTCGGCATCAGTACCAGGCTTTTTGATTTGCGCAACTGGCGGGGAAGGGGGCGGCGGTGGTGGTGAGCCACCTCCATCACCGCCGCATGCTGCCAGTGCGACCGTCATTGCCGGCACTATAATGGAGGCCATCTTCCCATTGCGCCGCGATGTTCGCTCGCTTGAATAATCGGTTTTTAGGGCGTCGTTGTTAAGCTCGCGTGGCTGGTCTTTCGGGGGATTTTCAACGGTTTCAGGATTGTTGTGATCAATCGCATGAATATCCATTTTAAACAGCGAACGCCTATTCAACATATCAAAACAGCCTAAAAAAGAAGGATTTGCTTGGCGTAAGCTATCCAACCTTACTTAAGATAAAACCTCCTTTCTTGGTTAATTTTCATTGAACGGAGCTTCGTTTCAAGGCTCGCGGTCGCATTGTGACGATTGAAATCGACGTTACTAAAAATATGCCGTTGCATGATTCCTTCAGGCGGACGCAAGAGCATGCGGAACACATGTTACGGCCGATATCAATTATTCGCAAACGGCCAGCGCAGCAGGCACGGCTGGAAGATCATTGAAACCGCGTTGTATCAGAGGGCCAGGAAGCGACTGCGGGTTTGTAGCGATCTTAAGCTGAAAGATGTATCTAAAGTTCCACTGAGGATATGACCGAGGTTAATGAAGAAAAATTGGGCGACGAGGAAAGCACTAAACTCAACTAACTGTCTGAAACCCGCTATATGGTTCTGTCTTACGCATAAAAAATCAATGATGATATTGCAAAGCTCGCCGGCAGAGATGCTTCTTCATCAGTGTTGCCGGGTTTCCCGACATCGGTTTCTGCGCGGTCTTTCGCAGCTTGTTTTCCAGAAAAGCATATTAACGCCGATCACATTTCCGGTGACGGCTTGTAACGCGAACAGTAACAGAAATGAAATTGGCCAAAAAACTAAGGAAATGCTGGCGCACCCAAGAGGATTCGAACCTCTGACCTCTGCCTTCGGAGGGCAGCGCTCTATCCAGCTGAGCTATGGGTGCATATGCCAAGCGGCAATCTGGCGCGATTAGCAGCGGTGACGAGCGTCCGCCACCCCTTTTTATGCATTTCGGTTTTACTGGGCAGTAATGCTGGCATTCGATGCTGCCCGCAACATTCCGGAATTGGGACAAAGCCGGAAAAATTGGTGTGGAAATTTCGACGTCGAATTGAGATTATAAACGCTTATGAGTTTAGGGGGCTTTTGTGCAGCGAATAATGCGCCAAATTAACGCGCTGCCTTGGGGCTTGCTGTTGCTATTTGAATTTGCCGCTTTAGTGGCTTTGTTGCTGGCGATTGCACTGATGCTGATAGCGCAAAGCCGAAGTCTTCCTAATGCTGCCATCGGCGACGGATCAAAACGGATTGCATTAAGCTTTGACGATGCCCCGCGTGGCCCCGGTGCATTTCTTGATGTTGATGTTCGCCCGCAACTGTTGAATGCTGCACTAAATCGGGCAGGGGTTAAGCAGGCAGTGTTTTTTACAAATCCCGGGCGGATAGATGCTAGCAATCAGGCCGAGCAGCAATTGCGCGATTATGTGCACAGCGGGCATGTTCTTGCCAATCACACGGCAACGCATCCGGTGCTTTCAGACATTTCGGCGGACCGCTTTTTGGCTGATATCGATCAAGCGCAAACATGGTTGAAGCCCGAAAAAGGCTATCGCCCGTGGTTCCGCTTTCCTCAGTTGGACGAGGGCGGGAAGAATACCGTTAAGCGCGATGCGGTGCGCGAAGGGTTAAAGTCGCGCGGGTTACGCAATGGCTATGTCACCGCCGACGGATGGGATTGGTATCTGGAAAGCCTGACGATCCGGGCGCAGAAATCAGGTAAGGCTATCAATCAAAGTGCCTTGCGCGATCTGTATGTGGAAACTCATGTGCTGTCTGCCAATTTCGCAGACCGGCTTGCACGCCGCGCTTTGAACCGCGCGCCCGCGCATATGTTGCTGCTGCACGAAACAGATTTGGCTGCGTTGTATGTAGAGGATTTGGTCAAGGCACTGCGCGCTGACGGCTGGACGATCATTACGGCCGATGAGGCGTATGCCGATCCGATGGGAGAGCTACCTGCGCCGGTGATTGCAGATGCCAATGGCACGCTAATCCAGATGATCTCATGGGACAAAGGTGTCAAAGGCCCGCGCTGGTTTGAACGGAACGAGGTTAGCGTGATGAAACGGCTGTTCAACGAACGCGTCTTGCGGGTGCCGTGATTGCTGCCTAGGGTTTGTTGGAACTCCCCGCTGATAAGGAACGCAATATGGTCATCAAAACTAAAGCTATTATGACCATATGTTTTGCGCTGTTTGCTTTGCTGCTGTCGACAAATCCGGCATATGCCAAAAAACGTATAGCGCTTAGCTTTGATGATGCGCCCCGCGATGCTGGCGCTTTTTTCACACCCGATGAGCGCACTAAAAAGCTTATTTCTGGGTTAAAGCTCGCGCGTGTTAAACAGGCGGTGTTCTTTGTGACGCCCGGGCATCTGGAACGGCCAGACGGCTTAGGCGGCGAAGCTCGGATCGCGGCGTATGCAAAGGCGGGGCATGTTCTTGCCAACCATAGCTATAGTCATTCTGCACTAACCGAGGTCACTGCAGAGGCATATCTTGCAGATATCGATAAAGCAGAGGCTTGGCTAAAAGGGCGCAAGGGATATCGGCCGTGGTTTCGGTTTCCATACCTGAATGAAGGACGCAAAGATAAGGTCAAGCGGGATGCGATCCGCGCCGGATTAAAAATGCGGGGGCTGCAAAATGGCTATGTGACGGCAGAAGCCTCAGACTGGAATATCGAAGCACTAACAATCGCAGCCAAAAATGCGAATAAGCCTTACAGTATCCATGATCTTCGCAATTATTATGTTACGCTTCATGTAGAGGCTGCAAATTTTTATAACGAACTGGCGATCAAAACGATTGGGCGCTCGCCAGCGCACGTGATGTTACTTCATGAAACAGACATTGCTGCATTGTTTATCGGCGATTTGGTGGCTGCACTGCGCAAGGATGGCTGGGAAATCATCACGGCTGATAAAGCCTATGCAGATCCTATTTCCAAAGCGATGCCAGATGTGCCATCGGCACAGGGAACGTTGACCGAGGCTATGGCGTGGGAGAAAAAACTGCCTGCGCCGCGGTGGTACAAATACAATGATACTGATCTTGCAACCGCTTTGTTCAATGAAAAAGTCCTGAAGGAACCCGTTGTAAAATGACCAATCAATTTGACCTAACCGGCGACCAGACCACCATTCAGGATATGGCGCGCAAGTTTACAGCGGATCGTATCACGCCCTTTGCTGCGCAATGGGATGAGGATTGCCACTATCCCGTCGATGTTTGGAAAGCATCTGGCGAGCTTGGCTTTGGCGCGATCTATGTGTCGGAGGAAAGTGGCGGCATAGGGCTTGGACGATTGGAGGCCGCGCTGATTATGGAGGCGATGGCGTATGGTTGCCCATCGACATCAGCGTTTATTTCGATCCATAATATGGCCGCGTGGATGATCGACTGTTTCGGAAGTGCCGAGTTGAAATCACGGTTCTTGCCCGATCTGGTCAGCATGAACAAAATCGCCAGTTATTGCCTGACCGAGCCGGGTTCGGGGTCGGACGCAGCGGCGCTTAAAACCAGCGCGCGGCTTGATGGCGACCATTATGTGCTGAACGGAACCAAACAGTTCATCTCTGGCGCAGGCTATAACGACGTCTATGTCGCGATGGTTCGGACCAGCGACAATGGTGCGAAAGGCGTGTCGTGCATCGTAGTTGAAAAAGATACGCCGGGATTAAGCTTTGGCGCGCCGGAAAAGAAGCTCGGCTGGAATGCATCGCCAACAGCACAAGTGATTTTTGAAGATTGCCGTGTGCCGGTTGCCAATCGTGTGGGGGCTGAGGGTGATGGTTTCCGCTTTGCGATGGCGGGGCTGGATGGCGGGCGGCTGAACATTGGCGCGTGTTCATTGGGGGGTGCGCAGCGATGCCTTGATGAAGCGGTCAAACACACCAAAGAGCGCCAGCAATTTGGTCAGCCAATCGCAGACTTTCAAAACACACAGTTCATGCTTGCCGACATGGCAACCGATTTAGAGGCGGCGCGCGCGTTGCTGTATATGGCGGCAAGCAAAGTCAACGCGAATGCACCAGACAAGTCACGGTTTTCCGCCATGGCAAAACGCTTAGCCACCGACAGTGGCAGCGAGATTGTGAACAAGGCGCTGCAATTGTTCGGCGGCTATGGCTATTTACGCGACTACCCGATCGAGCGTTTCTGGCGCGACCTGAGGGTGCATTCGATTTTAGAAGGCACCAATCAGGTGATGCGGATGATCATCGGCCGAGATTTGCTGCGGCAGTGAGCTCTACTGCCCCTGCACCTCATCGGCTTGCAGGCCTTTTTGTCCTTGAACGACTTTAAACGTCACCTGCTGGCCTTCTTTCAGGCTGGCATAGCCATCGCCTTGAATGCTGCGGAAATGAACAAACAGATCATCCCCCGATTCAGGGGTGATAAAGCCATAGCCCTTGGCATCATTGAACCATTTAACTGTACCTGATTGTCTATCCGACATTTTTTAGTGCTCCTTTCGACTATGCATTAGCGACGTTGCGATTCCTTGGCAATCACAGTCCGCTTTCTCTCGACTCCGAAAAATCCAGAATGCATAAGGCTTTTATGACAGAAAATATCCTGACCAGGATTGAGGGGCATGCAGGCATCATCAGCCTGAATAGACCAGGCGCACTTCACGCATTGACGTTGGATATGGTCCACGCGATGACTGAAATACTGCTGAAATGGCGCAAATCACGTAAAGTAAAATGCGTCATCATTGATCATGCCGAGGGGCGCGGATTTTGTGCCGGGGGTGATATCAACTTTCTGCGTGATTCAGCACTTACCGATAACGGCAAATCGGGGCGGCAGTTTTTTCACGACGAATATCAGCTGAACCACCTGTTGTTTGCGTATCCTAAGCCGATCATCGCCTTTATAGACGGGATTACGATGGGCGGCGGCGTTGGTATTTCGCAACCCGCAAAGTTCCGTGTGGCGACCGAGAATACGCGGCTGGCGATGCCTGAAACCGGGATAGGTTTGTTCCCCGATGTTGGTGGCGGCTGGTATCTGTCGCGGCTTGAGGGACGGGTGGGGCCGTTTCTTGCGCTGACAGGTGCGCGGTTGGATGGTGCCGAATGTACCGAGCTTGGCCTTGCCACACACTACCTGCCGTCAGAGGCGCTGACAGAGGCAAAGATGCGGATTAGCAGTGAAGACGTCGACCGCATCGATGGGATTCTGGGTACTTTGGCTGTTACTCCGCCAGAGGCGCGGATCGTTGGCCACATCCCGCTGATTAACAGGCATTTCGCCTCCGATCATTATGAAGATATTCTCGCTAGTCTGGATGCCGAAGAGAGCGATTGGACGATGAAAGAGCTGGCGACGTTACGCAGCAAGTCCCCGCAAACCTGTAAAGTTGCGCTTCGCCAGTTGGCCGAGGGTGCAAAGCTTGATGATTTTGCCGACAATATGGCGATGGAATACCGCATCGGATCGCGCGTTCTGCTCCGTCCCGATTTCGCTGAGGGAGTCCGCGCAGTGATTGTGGACAAAGACCACGCGCCGAAATGGAATCCTGCGCAGGCAGAGGATGTGACTGACGGATTACTGGATGCAATCTTTGCGCCGCTGCCAAAGAAAGAAGAGTGGAAACCCCTATGAGTTTGAATGACGCGACGTATGAGGCGATATTGGTTGAGCAGCGCGGTGCAGTGACGCTGATCACACTCAATCGGCCAGAGGCGCTGAATGCGTTGAATAGTCAGGTGCTGGCCGATCTGATCGACGCGTTCGGAAAATTCGATGCCGATGACAGCCAGCGTTGCGCGGTGCTTACCGGCAGTGAAAAGGCTTTTGCCGCAGGAGCGGACATAAAGGAAATGTCGAGCCAAGGCTTTGCCAGCATGTACGGCTCCAACTTCTTTGCAGGCTATGACCGCGTTACCGCCACACGCAAACCATGGATTGCCGCCGTGAACGGCTTTGCCCTTGGCGGGGGGTGCGAGTTAGCGATGATGGCCGATTTTATCATTGCGGGCGAGAACGCCAAATTCGGGCAGCCTGAAATCAAGCTTGCAGTCACCCCGGGCATGGGCGGGTCACAGCGCCTGACGCGCGCTATTGGCAAAGCAAAGGCGATGGAAATGTGCCTGACCGGGCGGATGATGGATGCAGTGGAGGCCGAGCGGTCTGGGTTGGTGGCAAAGGTGGTGGCATCTGCGGATTTGGTCGAGGAAGCGATAAAGACTGCCACTGCCATCGCCGGAATGGCTCCGCTTGCCGCGATGGCGTGCAAGGAAATGGTCAACGCTGCGTTTGAAACGACGCTTCAACAAGGCGTGGTGTTCGAACGCCGCCTATTCCACGGATTGTTTGGCACAGAGGATCAGAGCGAAGGCATGGCTGCCTTTGTCGAGAAGCGGCCAGGCAATTGGACGGGGAAATGATAGATTTCATTTGGTTGTGGTTGGCGTTGCTTGCCATTTGCGCGGGCATTGCGTTTGCGTGGAAGATCAATTTCAAAACAGGCGTTTTCGCGATCTTTTTGATTATGGGGTTGGCACCCATGGTGGTCAGCCTGTTCATCATTCCACTCAATGAGGACGGTTATTACTATTTGCCCTTTTCAATTCCCTACCTTTTGGCAGGCGTATTTGGAGCGGCAATCGGATTGGCCGCGGCGCATGTGTTGGTTGGAGACCCACGATCATGAAAATCGCATTCATCGGCCTTGGCAACATGGGTGGCGGGATGGCGGCCAATTTGGTTAGGGCGGGGCATCAGGTTAATGCCTTCGATCTGTCTGAAACCGCACTTGCCACTGCCGCCGAAAATGGCTGCACAGTCTTTACCGATGCCCAATCGGTTATGGCGGGTGTCGATGCTGTTGTTTCGATGTTGCCCAATGGCGGCATCGTTGATGCGTTCTATCATGATAATGTTTTTAGGGTCGCGCCGCCCGAGGCGATATTGCTGGATTGTTCGACCATCGACGTCGGCACAGCAAAATCAGTCGCGAAATATGCAGCGATTGCGGGGCATGAAATGGTCGATGCGCCAGTGTCTGGCGGGATTGCAGCGGCCAATGCTGGCACGTTGACCTTTATGGTAGGCGGCAGCGACAGCGCCTTTGCGCGCGCCGAACCGATATTGGCGGCTATGGGCAAAGCTGTAATCCATGCAGGCGAAAGCGGGGCGGGGCAGGCCGCGAAAATCTGTAACAACATGCTGTTGGGCGCAAGCATGGTTGCGACGTGTGAGGCATTTAAGCTGGCGGAGAAGCTGGGTCTGGATTTGCAGACATTTTATGACATTTCATCCAAAGCATCGGGGCAAAACTGGTCGATGACAAGCTATTGTCCTGTTCCGGGCGTTGGCCCCGCATCACCAGCGGACAATGATTATCAGGGCGGATTTGCCACTGCATTGATGCTGAAGGATTTGAAACTGGCGATGGAGGCAGCGGCTTTGGCCGGGGCTGAGACCCCGATGGGTGAGCGTGCGACTGAGCTTTATCAGGCCTTTGCCGATGCCGGGCAGGGCGCGCTTGATTTTTCTGCAATCATTGAAACGCTGGATTGACCTGACATGCCAAAGGGGTGGCGCGCGGCGCTAATCGCGTTTTTGATCGTGCAGACAGCTATATTGGTGGTTCTGGCCTTTGATGTTCCAATGATATTAACCAGCTGGGCATCCAGCGCGGCACTGATTGGGGGATTACGCAACTCACCAGCAGCGCGGCCTTTGGCGGTTGCTGGTGGGCATATCATCTCGGGGCTGGTGGGGCTGGGCGCGTTGGCATTGGCGCAGCAAGGATTGCCCTTTGATCCGCGCTGGCTGATCGCGCCGGGGGTTGGCCTTGCTGTGTTTTTGATGCAAGCCACACGACTGTTACACCCGCCGGCAGCTGCCAATCCCGCAATCACTTTGGTTGTTCCAACCGTCGCGGGTGATTTTGCGATTGCGCTTTTTATGGGCGCTGCGTTGCTTGCGCTCTTGACCTTCCTACTCGACCGCGTTGATGGTGCGGGGCAGGAGGCTATGCCCAATGACACTGTTTGAAATCCCAAAGGATATTACAGACTATCTAGCAGTTCTTGACGATTTCATCGAGCGCGAGATCAAGCCAATTGAGAACCGCGATGATAACATCCGTTTCTTTGACCATCGCCGCGAACATGCGCGTACCGATTGGGATAATGACGGCCATCCGCGCGCCGATTGGTGGGCTTTGCTAGCCGAGATGCGCCGTGTAGCGGATAAAGCAGGGCATTATCGCTATGCTATTCCAGCGGAATTTGGCGGGCAAGACGGATCGAACCTGTCGATGGCAGTCATCCGGCATCATCTGGCGCATAAAGGTCTTGGGCTGCACAATGATCTGCAGAATGAAAGCAGCATTGTCGGCAATCTGGTGCAGGTGTTGATGCTGCGCGATTTTGGGACAGAACAACAAAAGCGCGATTTCATCCCGCCGATGCTTGAAGGCAAAATGGGATGGAGCTTTGGCTTGACCGAGGAGCATCACGGCAGTGACGCAACGCATATGGACACGCGAGCTGTGCCTCAGGTTCGTGAAGGCGTGGCGGGTTATGTGATCAACGGTAACAAGATGTGGACGACAGGGCTGCCCTATACGTCGCACGTCATGACCTTTGCCCGCACCAATGGCGATGATGGCAAAGCGCGCGGCATCACTTGCTTTGTCGTACCAAGCGATGCGCCGGGCTTTGAAATCGGCGAATATATGTGGACATTCAATATGCCCACCGACCATCCAAAGGTGAAATACACCGATGTCTGGGTTCCCGAAAGTGCGATCCTTGGCGAACTAGACAACGGCCTAGCTGTCGCGCAGCACTTTGTTCACGAAAACCGCATCCGTCAGGCGGCAAGTTCACTGGGTGCTGCGCAATATTGCATTGATGAAGCGGTGAAATATGCCCGCGAACGTAAGCCATTTGGCAAGCCGCTTGCCGTCAACCAAGGCATCCAGTTTCCATTGGTCGAATTGCAAACAGATGCCGAAATGCTGCGGTTGTTGATCTATAAAACCGCCGCCGAGATGGACACGATGACGAAACCAGAGGTCGCGGTGCGTCTGTCCGACAAGGTCAGCATGTGCAATTACAAAGCCAACCGCCTTGTCTGCAACGCCGCTGACTTTGCGATGCAAGTCCATGGCGGCATGGGCTATTCACGGCATAAACCGTTCGAACACATCTATCGCCACCACCGCCGCTATCGCATCACCGAAGGCGCAGAAGAGATACAGATGCGCAAAGTTGCAGGGCATTTGTTCGGGTTTATGGGCTGATGCAACAGGCTGCAAATCTTCGCGATGAAAGCGCTGCGCTCTCCGATTTGCTGGCGCCGCTCTATGTTGCTGAATTTGAAACGCCGACGTTGTTCAAAGGCTGGACGATCAACAATATCCTGCGTCATCTGCATGTCTGGAACATCGCAGCAGGTAAATCGCTGGATGGCGAGAACGCCTTTCGCGCGTTTCTTGCCGAGTTGATGGGCGGTGAGCGTGGCCTGTCTTTTGATGCAATGGAAAGCCGCTATCTCGGCGGGCTGTCGGGCAAAGCGTTGCTTGTCGAATGGGAGGCTGAGTATGCCAAGCTTGCAAACGCATTTGCCAACGCCGACCCCAAAGCTCGCCTGAAATGGATGGGGCCGGATATGAGTGCGATTTCTTCGATCACAGCCCGCCTTATGGAAACATGGGCGCATGCGCAGGCCATATACGATGTGCTGGGTGTAGAACGCATCGATACAGACCGGATCGGTAATATCGTCCGGCTTGGCGTGAATACCTATGGCTGGACATTCAAAAACCGCAAGGAAGAACTCCCCGGGCCGATGCCGCGGCTGCAACTGATTGCTCCGTCCGGGGCAGTTTGGGAATATGGAGACGGCGAAGACTTAATCACCGGCAGCGCCACCGAATTCTGCCAAGTTGTTACCCAATGCCGCAACATTGGTGACACGCAATTGCAGGTGTCTGGCTCCATTGCCTCCCGCTGGATGGCCATTGCGCAGTGCTTTGCCGGGCCACCGCAATATCCGCCTCCCATGGGCACACGCCATGTCTTTACAAAATAGCGGCCAAATGTGCCGACAACAATCTAGACCTACGTGCCAAATCCGTTAGAGAGGAACGGAGATGGACGATTCCGAACCAAATAATATCAGCTATAAGCTAACCCGTAGTGCGGGTGGGCTATGGGAAAAGATGCAGCTGTACTGGCAGCGCAAATGGTTTCGGCGCGCGATGTATGCGCTGGGCCTAGTTCTGTTCGCTTGGCTGTTGCTCTGGGCGTTTCTACTTCGCAACTTACCTGATGCAGAGGCGTTGATTGAATATCAATCGCCGCTGCCGACCATCGTTCGCGATATTAACGGTGAGCCATTTCACAGCTATGCCCGCGAACGCCGGGTTCAGCTGGATTACGCTGATTTCAAACCCTTACTGATCCGGTCGTACCTGTCGGCCGAGGATAAAACCTTTTTCAGCCATGGCGGTATTGATTATCTGGGTATCCTAAGCGCGGTATTTGACAATGTGTTCAGCAGCGGCCGGTCGCGCGGTGCGTCCACGATCACGCAACAGGTGGCGAAGAACCTGCTGCTAACCAATGAATATAGTTATACGCGTAAGATTAAAGAGGCCATCCTTGCTTACCGTATCGAAGGTGCGCTGACTAAGCAGCAGATTCTGTCGCTGTATATGAACGAGATTGCGCTTGGCCGTCAGTCCTTTGGAGTCGAAGCGGCATCGCAAGCCTATTTTGGCAAAAGCGCGGACGAGTTGGCTTTGCATGAAATGGCATTTTTGGCAGCACTGCCGAAAGCACCAGAAAAATACAGCCGCGAAAAATATGCTGATTCAGCGATGACGCGCCGCAACTGGGTGCTTGGCGAAATGCGGTCCAATGGCTGGATCACCGATGCGCAATTGGCCGAGGCACGCGCACAACCTTTGGGCCTTATCCCGCGTCAGGGTCAGCAGTTTAAAAATGACGGTGGTTATTTCGCCGAGGAAGTCCGTCGGCAATTGATTGAACGCTTTGGCGAAACCGCAGAAAAAGGTCCGTACAGCGTCTATGCAGGCGGTCTGTGGGTGCGGTCATCGATGAATGCTGCATACCAAGAGCTAACAACAAAGGCGTTGCGCGACGGTTTGTTGCGCTATTCTGGTGGTGCTGGCTTTTCCAAACCGATTGCGACTATCCCGATGGGCGATGGCAAATGGCAAGCGCGGCTGGCATCGTCGAACATTGGCATTGATTACTCTAACTGGCAGATCGCTGTCGCTTTGGGCGGCGGCAAATTGGGCTTTGCCACTGGCCAAACCGGAACGCTGACTGCATCGCCTGCCGCGTTAAAGGCTGGCGATATTATTGCCGTCGCACCAGTGGGCGGCAGCGCCTATCAACTGCGCGTAGTTCCTGAAATTGGCGGCGGTATGGTGGTGCAGAATGCGATAAACGGACGTATTCTTGCCATGCAGGGCGGTTTTGACTCGCGGATTTCAAGCTTTAACCGCGCGACACAGGCGCAGCGTCAGCCGGGCTCAACGATTAAGCCGTTTGTTTATGCAACTGCACTCGACAGCGGCATGACACCGACCACTATTATTGTTGATGGGCCGTTCTGTGTTTATCAATCCGCCGCGCTTGGCCGTAAATGCTTCAAAAACTTTGGCGGCGCAGGTGGTGCCGGGCCGCAGACGATGCGTTGGGGGCTTGAACAATCCCGCAACCTGATGACGGTGCGTGCGGCCAATGATGCAGGCATGAACAATGTCGCAGACACGTTCCGCACGATGAGCATAGGTGATTATCCGCCTTATCTGTCGTTCGCATTGGGTGCAGGTGACACCACAGTCATGAAAATGACCAACGCCTATTCGATGCTGGTCAACCATGGCCGCGAATTAAAGCCGACGGTGATGGATTACGTGCAATCGCGCGATGGCAAAGTTATCTGGCCAGCGAAATGGAAAGCCTGTGAAGGCTGTAATGCCAAGGATTGGGACGGTAAACCTATGCCGCGGTTCCGCCCGGGCGGTAAACAGATCATGGATCCTGTGACCGCATATCAAGTCGTGCATATGCTAGAAGGTGTGGTGCAGCGCGGCACCGCGACCACCTTGCGTGACTTGGACCGACCAATATTTGGAAAGACTGGCACTAGCTCTGGCCCGACCAACGTATGGTTTGTTGGCGGAACGCCGAATGTCGTCGCTGGCGTCTATTTGGGCTATGACCAGCCGCGCAATATGGGCGGCTATGCGCAGGGCGGCTCACTTGCTGCGCCAATATTCAAACAGTTTGCGCGGCAAGCATTCGCCGGAACCGTTGCGTTGCCGTTTACAGCACCAAACGGTGTGCGTCTTGTGCGTGTTGACCGGAAATCAGGCAAGCGTGTCTATGGTTCATGGCCAGATGATGATCCCAAAAGCGCTGTGATCTGGGAAGCGTTTAAGGCGGAGACTGAACCAAAACGTTCGATCCGGCAGGAAGAGCTTACAGCGCGCGGGGACAAGCCAAAGAAGAAGGCCGTAACCCAAGTGAACAGCGATCAAGCTGCACAAGGTAATTCTGGCAAACAAAATAGTGGTCAGAACAAACGCGACGAAGAGTTTCTGACCAAAGAGGGCGGAATTTACTGACGCCGATCTGTAACTAAAACGGACGGCACTAGATGATTGATGAAGGAGAATACCAGTGTCCGACAGTCCGATTATCCTAAGCCGCCGTAACATCCTTGCATTAAGCGCCATTGCCGGAGGGATCAGCGTTTCTGGGCCTCTGCGCGCGCAGATCAACATTGGCAAAGTGCTCGACGCGGGCAAAGACGTCGCCAAGGCGGAATCAATCACCGATGAAGAGTTGAAAGCCTATTGCGACCAGATGACGGTTGAAATGGATAAGAACAACCCCGTTGCTGGACCAAAGTCGGCCTATGGCAAGCGTGTGGCGACACTGAGCAAGGGGTTGGCGAATTATGATGGGCTAAAGCTGGACATCAAAGCGTATGAGGTTGTCGATGTGAACGCCTTTGCCATGGCCAACGGCACAATTCGCATTTTTGCTGGGTTAATGGACCAATTTACCGATGATGAGATCCGCTATGTGATCGGTCATGAAATCGGCCATGTTAAAAACGGCCATACCAAAAAACGGATGCAAAGTGCGCTACGTGTCAGCGCCGCACGAAAAGGAGCCAAGGCCGCCGGTGGCACTGTCGGCACCATTGCCAGCGGTGAACTGGGCAAATTATTTGAAGACGTAATCGCTGCCAAGCATTCGCAAGGCAACGAGAATGAAGCCGATGATTATGCGATGGGTTTCATGAAAGCCAAAGCCTATCCGGGCATGGCGGCAGTGACTGCGCTGGATAAGCTAGCGGCAATGGAGGGCGGTAGCGGCAAAACCAAATGGCTTGCGACGCACCCTAGCCCTGCGGCGCGATCCAAACGGATGCGATCACAACTTGTCTGACGCTAAGCCAACAGCAACACGCCGAAAGGCAAAAGACGAATCCGCATTCGAAGACCGTGTGTTGCTGGGCTTTGTAGCCGCAGCAACAATAGCGATGGCGTGGGTTAGCTGGCCGTTTTTCGGTGCAATCCTATGGGCTTTGGTTGTGACCATCGCCTTTGCACCAGTGCATGACCGGCTTGCGTTGATGATGCCAAAACGGCGCAATACGGTATCGTTGCTGACACTGATGCTGGTCATCGCATTAGTCATCATCCCGAGTATCCTTGTCGGAACGATGATGGTCGAAGAGGCAGTGACAACTTACAATTCGTTGCAAAGCCGCGAAATCGACATTGGAAAAATCCTGCGCGATATCGAGGCCGCTATTCCAGCGAGCTGGCGCGCACAGCTTGACCGGGTCGGACCATCAGAGATCGAGGAGTTGCAAAAACGGTTAAGCTCCTTTCTGACTTCTGGCCTGCAACTAATTGCGCGTGAGGCAGTGAGTATCGGGCAGGGCGCGTTTAGCTTTGTGCTGACGCTTGGCGTAATGCTGTATCTGACATTCTTTTTGCTGCGCGATGGCCGGCATTTGACCCGGCGTATCGGCGAAGTTGTGCCGTTGCGGTCTGAACAGCGCAGTGCTTTGTTTAACAAATTTACGACTGTGATCCGTGCGACGGTAAAGGGCAGTGTAATTGTGGCTTTGGTCCAGGGGATATTGGGCGGCACATTGTTTGCCTTTTTGGATATTCGTGCAGCTTTGTTATGGGGCGTTGTTATGGGGCTGCTGGCGTTGATCCCGGCTGTTGGCACAGGACTGGTCTGGGCACCGGTTGGCATTTATTTGCTTGTCACCGGCAGTATCTGGCAAGGTGTCGCTGTGTTGCTGTTCGGGTTTTTCGTGATCTCTATGGTCGACAACGTCCTGCGCCCGATGCTTGTGGGTCAAGATACTCGGATGCCTGATTATATCGTGCTGATCTCTACCCTAGGCGGGCTAAGCGTGCTGGGGATCAATGGCCTGATCGTCGGTCCCGTGATCGCCGCGATGTTCATCGCAGCATGGGAAATTTTCGGGGAAAGCCGCGCTGCGCATCGGCAATGAAGTGCCTTTGATATGCACGTAACCGCCGACGCCATTATCTGTTCGGTCCGATCCCATGGCGAGGTTGGCGCTATCGTGCGTGCGTTTACGGCATCGCACGGATTGATGGCGGGCTATGTACAAGGTGCGCGCGGTCGAACGCTGCGTCCTGTTTTGATCCCCGGCAATATCGTCAAAGGCGAATGGCGTGCGCGGACTTTGGGCCAATTGGCTTCGCTTTCGGTTGATCCAGCACACAGCCGCGCGCATTTGCTGGGCGAGCCTTTGGCCGTCGCGGGCATCGAATGGGCCTGCACGTTGACCGCAACTACGCTGCCAGAGGGGCAGGCTTATGCGGCATTGCATTCTGCGCTGGATGGCCTGTTGCAGGCGATAGAGTTGGCCCCGGCGGCACGTGGTTGGGCACCGTCGATGGCGCGGTATGAGGCGCTGTTGCTGTCCGAACTGGGCTATGGCGGCAACGATCCGGTTGGCATGGACAGCACAGACAGCGCGTTGAAAGTGATGGCGGCAAACAGGACCGCTTTGCTTGCCCATGTTCTGGGCGATCGCCGCGCCGATATTATGGCGGCGCGCGAAAGGCTGATCGACCGATTGAAAAGGGCAGTTGCATAGCGTGCGCCGGGAAGGCTAGGGCGGCGGTCAAGTTCAAGCATCGTCATGCTGAACTTGTTTCAGCATAACAGGCGACGGTGGCGCGTTGTCCTGAAACAAGTTCAGCATGACGATACGTTTAAGAGTATCGCTGTATGTTAGTTGCGTTGTTGCCCGGAGACGGGATCGGTCCTGAAGTTATTACAGAAGCTGTGCGTGTGCTCGATGCGCTGGCCTTGCCGGGATTGGTCTTTGAAAAGGCGCTGGTCGGCGGCGCTGCCTATAAAGCCACGGGGCATCCTTTGCCCGCAGCAACACTAGAGCTTGCAAAGCGTGCCGATGCGATATTGTTTGGTGCAGTGGGCGATCCCGATTGCGACAATTTGGAGCGGCGTCTGCGGCCTGAACAGGCGATCCTTGGTCTGCGTAAAGAACTGCAGCTCTTCGCCAATTTGCGCCCCGCAACCCTGTTTTCCGAACTGACTGATGCCTCGGCGCTTCGCCCAGAAGTCGCTGCGCAGATCGACATGGTTATTGTGCGGGAATTGAACGGCGATGTCTATTTTGGCGAAAAAGGTATGCGGAAAAACGCGGATGGCAAACGCGAAGGGTATGACATCATGTCGTATAATGAGGATGAGGTTCGCCGCATCGCGCGCGTCGGTTTTGAAACCGCAATGGCGCGCGGTAAAAAGCTGTGCTCTGTAGATAAAGCCAATGTGCTGGAAACTAGCCAATTGTGGCGCGATGTGGTGATTGAAACCCATGCGGAGTATCCGGATGTCGCGCTTTCACATATGTATGTCGATAATGCCGCGATGCAGCTGGTGCGTAATCCCGGGCAATTTGACGTGATCGTCACCGGCAATTTGTTTGGCGATATCCTGTCTGATCAGGCAAGCATGTGCGCAGGCTCCATCGGCATGCTGCCCTCTGCCTCGCTCGATGCCAACCAAAAGGGACTGTATGAACCCATCCACGGAAGCGCCCCTGATATCGCGGGGCAGGGTAAGGCTAATCCGCTAGCGACGATATTGTCCGCCGCAATGATGCTGCGCTATTCGCTGGGGCTAGCCGACGCTGCGGACCGTATCGAAGCAGCCGTTGCCAAAGCGCTAGCAAACGGCGCGCGTTCGCCTGACCTCGGCGGAAAAGACAGCACTACCGAAATGGGCGATGCAGTTATTGCGGCATTGACCTAAACGTCCGAGCATCCGAAAAGCATCCTCATGAAAAAAACTACCGGTCAAGATCGTTCGATCACGCAAAACTGGCGCCCTGCTACGCAAGCGGTGCGTGGGGGGACGTGGCGTAGTGAGCATGGCGAAACGTCAGAGGCGTTGTTCCTGAACTCAGGCTACACTTATGATGATGCCGAAACTGTCGCGGCGCGCTTTGCTGGTGAACAGCAGGGCATGACTTATTCCCGCCTGCAAAACCCGACTGTTGCCATGGCGGAGGAACGTATTGCGCTGATGGAGGGTGCAGAGGCTTGCCGGATGCAGGCGACCGGCATGGCAGCGATGACGGCTGCGTTGCTATGTCAGCTAAACACTGGCGACCATGTTGTTGCTGCGCGCGCCGCTTTTGGATCGTGCCGCTGGTTAACCGATAGCCTGTTGCCGCGTTGGGGGATTACGACAACAACCATCGATTCGCGGGATAATCAGGCTTGGAAAGACGCGATCCAGCCCAATACCAAAGTCTTTTTCTTTGAAACACCCGCCAACCCGACAATGGATATTGTCGATATGGCCTATGTCTGCGGATTGGCGCGCGAACACGGTATTATCAGCGTCGTCGATAATGCCTTTGCGACCGCTGTGCTGCAACGCCCGATGGATTATGGCGCGGATGTTGTGACGTATAGCGCGACTAAGCTGATGGACGGGCAGGGGCGTGTGCTGGCAGGTGCTATCTGTGGATCTGCCTCATGGATCAACGATGTGCTGTTGCCGTTTCAGCGTAATACTGGCCCCAATTGTTCGCCGTTCAACGCATGGGTGGTGCATAAGGGCTTGGAAACGTTGGAACTGCGCGCGATGCGGCAATCGGAAAATGCGCTGGCAGTCGGTCGCTTTCTTGAGGCGCGCGTACCAAAAATGCTGCACCCAGGGCTTCCCAGCCACCCACAGCATAACCTTGCGATGAGCCAGATGAAGGCGTGCGGTCCGATATTTTCATTTGTGCTTGATGGCGGGCGCAAACAGGCGATGGCTTTGCTCAACGCACTGAAGCTGATTGATATTTCCAACAATATCGGTGACAGCCGTAGCCTTTGTTGCCATCCGTCCTCGACTACGCATTACAGCGTCTCTGCCGAACAGCGCGCGTTGATGGGGGTTGAAGAAGGGATGCTGCGGATCAATATCGGGTTGGAAGACCCGCAGGATTTGATCGACGATCTAGACCAAGCGCTGCTAAAGGTTGGCCTGTGAAAGGTTTATGACGTGATTTTAGACGCATTCTTTGATGATTCCGAAACCACCGATGGCGTGACTGTGCGCGTCGTCACCAATTTCCTTGAGGATCAATCGGTGCCTGCACAGGGCCGTTGGTTCTGGTCCTATCATATCCGGTTGGAAAATCATCGGGATGATCCGGTGCAATTGCTGTCGCGGCATTGGAAGATTACTGACGGGCGCGGCAATATCAGCCATGTTGATGGCGACGGTGTGATTGGCGAGCAACCTTTGCTGCAACCCGGCAACAGCCATGATTATGTCTCTGGCTGTCCTTTGCCTACGCCTTCTGGAACGATGGAGGGGCAATATCGTTTTATCTGTGCCGATGGTTCGACATTCTTGGTTGAAATTCCACGATTCCGGCTGATTGCACCTGCGACGGCGCGATGAAGCGCACGCATCTGCCCCTTAATGGCCTGCGCGTGTTTGACGCAGCGGCGCGGCATTTGAGTTTTACCAAAGCCGCAGATGAGCTAGCGGTGACACCGGCGGCTGTGGGGCAACAGATCCGCGCATTAGAGGATATGCTGGGCGTTGTCCTGTTCCGCCGCACGCCCAAAGGGCTGGAGCTAACGCCAGAGGGTGAAAAGGGCCTGGATCCGCTACGCGCCGGTTTTCTGCAGTTTGAAGAATCTGTGCGCGCGATGCAATCGGGCCAGACATCGAACTATCTGACTATTGCCGCTCCACGCGATTTTACTGCCAAATGGCTGACGCCGCGATTGGCGCAATACGGCGCGGCTAATCCAGACCTGCAGTTTACGTTGGTGTCGGCGGATGGAGAAGTTGACTTTACCGAGGCTAATCTTGATCTCGCCATTCGACTGTCCGATGGTCCAGGAGAGCATGAAGGCGTTATGCTTGCATCCGGCGCGTTCGTTACTGTTGCTGCGAAGGATGGCGGTGCAGAAACACCGATTGGTTGGCCCGGCTGTCCGGCAAGCGAGGGCGTTTCTGCGCTTCGGCTGGGTGATGCTGGTCTTGCAATTGATGCAGCGTCGATTGGGCTGGGCCGCGCAACTGTGCCGCATCTATTGGCCGAGGCCGATATTGCAGCTGGGCGTGTTCGTGCGGTGGACAATGCCAAGGAAAGCAACCTCGCCTATTGGCTGGTCGCACCATTACCGCAATGGCGCCAGAAAAAAGTAAAAGCGCTGGTTGAAGCTTTGGTGGATTGAATTTAACTTGCGCATATTAAACCGCTGACGCACTGTCTCTCAAAATAATTGGGGAGTTATTGAGATGATAAGCAATGATGCGCGGATTCAAATGACGTTTGAAGCGCAGAAAAAGTCTACTGGTGCAGCATATTTGCTTTGGTTTTTTCTTGGAGGGCTAGGCGCTCACCGTTTTTATCTTGGTCAAACAGGAACGGCTGTGACTCAACTTTTGTTGACGTTATTGGGATGGATTCCATTATTTATTGGTTGGATCGTACTGGGCATTTGGTTGATCGTTGATTTGTTTTTAATTCCTGATCTGATTGAACAAGAAAACATGAAGATAGTGAACGCCTTGACAGGCGGTGATGTGCCTATGGGCAGGCCATCTGCAATACTGGTTGGTGAACAGCCTGGAACTGAAGTTTAGGTATTTAGGGTAACGGGTACTCAATCCCCGACCGCAGCCACTAGCCGCTCCACCAACCCGGCAAACTTGGCGTTATCGACTTCAGCAGCTGTGTTATTCCAGCTGCCGGTCACAACCGTCCATTTTCCTGATGACGATTGGAGCAAAAGGCTCATTGAAATGACGCCGGGTTCCGACCCGCCTTTATAGCCGACATAGCGCCATTTTTTGGCAGCGGCTGGTGATATGCCGGGGTTTATCCCCATGATCGCAAGCGCTTCATCGTTCTTTTGCGCTTTCAGATGATTCATCAGCCACAGCAAATCGTTAGGGGAGGCGAACCATTCGATCGTGTCGATCGCGGTCGGGCCTTTGCTCAGCTGATCATTATCGATTTTTTCGAGCGTCAATGCCGCCGCTTCTTTATCCAAAAGGTCACGTTGCGTGGACTCAGTGGCTTTTAAAAACCGTTCGCGTAGCGCCGGATTGGCTTTCAGTGCAAAGGCCTCAACGGTCGATAGAAACGGCAATGTTTTGTCGGGATCGCTATGGCCGATGCTGGCCAGCCGCCGCTCAACAGCCTCGCGCCCCAAAGCAAACAGCAAACTATCAGTTGCGCTATTGTCGCTGACCGAAATCATCCAACCTGCCATTGTATGCAGCGTTGCGGGACTGTCCTTGGGCCAGCTTCTTGTTGCTGCTGATGAAAACGACCGGTGCGCCAGTGGCGTGACATCGCTCCATTTACGCTCGCCTGATTTCACCTGATTGGTAAGTTCGGCAAGAATATAGAGCTTGAAAGTTGAACCAATGGCGAATTGTGCATCCGGGTTATGCGAGGCTAAGACCTTTGCATTGCCAGCGTCGTCCAGATTAGCGACCAGAAAACCAGATTTGCCGGGCAGAGCCTTGATGTCAGCTTCGACTTTGTCAAGGCTATCATCGGATGTCGTGAAACCAGTTATCACGAGCCCGATGACTTGGTTTGGCTTTGCAGCAACGATGTCGAGTTCGATGGTCGCTACCGCCCGTTCAAACGCATATCGGATGGTTGCACCGGTTTTACCTCTTGGCGTGTCAGAAACAACGTAGAGCGGTTTGCCATGTTGGGCGATGACGCTGTCGAGGATGCCAGTACATTGTGCGGCGGGAACGGCGCTTAGGAATGCCGGTGCGAAATACTCTTCCAACGGCACCTTCTTTTTGAAAACGGCATCCAGTTGCGCGATGCGTTGATCGAGCGGCGCGAGATGCTCCATCGTGACGGCTTTGGCGATTTCCAGTTTTGGTTCGGGTCCAGCGGCGGAGGCAGTTGCACATCCGGCGAGACTAAACGATGCCCATGCCAACGTCACAATTGCTATCCGGCGCATAATCAACCTCCCTAACTCAGGCGTCAATCGCCTCTTCATCCAGTGTTGTCGCATGTTCCTGAATAAAGCGATAGCGTGCCTCTGGGCTTTTCCCCATCAGCTGATCGACGCGTTCCTTCACCGCCTGTTGCCGCTGATATTCGTGCGGCAATGTGATGCGGATCAGCGAACGGCTTTTCGGATCCATCGTTGTTTCACGCAGCTGTGACGGGTTCATTTCGCCAAGCCCTTTGAACCTCCCGACATCGACGTTCTTGCCTTTGAATATCGTTGCTTCCAATTCGGCACGTTCAGCCTCATCCTGTGCATAGGCACTTTGGCTGCCGCTGGTTAGGCGATAAAGCGGCGGGCGGGCGAGATAGAGGTGCCCGCGCTCCACAATTGGCCCCATTTCCTGAAAGAAAAATGTCATCAGCAATGTGGCGATATGCGCGCCGTCGACATCAGCATCAGTCATGATGATGACGCGGTCGTAACGCAGATTATCGGGGTCGCAATCCTTGCGCATTCCGCAACCCAGCGCGAGCGCAAGGTCAGCGATTTCCAGATTGGCGCGGATTTTCTCGTTGGTGGCGGACGCGACATTCAGGATTTTACCGCGGATCGGCAGGATCGCTTGCGTCTTGCGGTCGCGCGCTTGCTTTGCACTGCCGCCCGCGCTGTCGCCCTCAACGATGAACAGTTCTGTCCCTGCCGGATCATCCGACGAACAATCGGTCAGCTTTCCGGGCAGACGCACTTTTTTGCCGCTGGTGGCGGTTTTGCGTTTAACTTCGCGCTCAGCTTTACGGCGAAGGCGGTCCTCAACCTTTTCCAAGATGAAACCCAGCATCGCTTTGCCGCGTTCCATATTGTCGGCGAGGAAATGGTCGAAATGGTCGCGCACAGCGTTTTCAACCAGTCGAGCAGCTTCGGGCGATGTTAGCCGGTCCTTGGTCTGGCTTTGAAACTGAGGCTCGCGGATGAAGACGGAGAGCATCAGCTCGGCTTCGTTGAAAATATCCTCGGCAGTGATCTGCGCCGCTTTTTTGTTGCCGATGATCTCCCCAAAGGCACGCAGCCCTTTGGTCAACGCAGCGCGAATGCCTGCTTCGTGTGTTCCGCCATCGGGGGTGGGGATGGTGTTGCAATACCAGCTGTATGATCCGTCGGAATATAGCGGCCAAGCCACCGCCCATTCCACACGGCCTTGGCTGACGCCCGCCTCATTATTAGGAAAGGCTTGGCTGCCATGGAAGAAATCGGTGGTCACGCAATTGCGCGCGCCCAGCTGTTCCTTCAAATGATCGGCAAGTCCGCCGGGGAATTGGAATACAGCCTCGGCGGGCACATCGTCGGTGGCTAGTTCTGGATCGCATTTCCAGCGGATTTCAACACCAGCGAACAGATACGCTTTCGACCGGGCAAGTTTGAACAACCGCGCCGGTTTGAACTTTGCATCCGCGCCGAAAATTTCCAGATCGGGTGTAAAGGCGATGGATGTGCCGCGCCGGTTGGGCGTCGGGCCAAGTTCTTCCAATCCCCCAAGCGCAGCGCCGCATGAAAAGCGCTGACGATACAGCTGCTTGTTCCGCGCAACCTCGACGACGGTGTCGGTGGACAAAGCGTTGACCACCGAAACGCCAACACCGTGCAATCCGCCCGATGTAGCATAAGCTTTGCCTTCAAACTTGCCGCCCGAATGCAGCGTAGTCATGATGACTTCGAGCGCCGATTTGCCGGGAAACTTTGGGTGCGGATCAACCGGAATGCCGCGGCCGTTGTCGCTGACGGTTAAACGGTTGCCAATGCCCAGCGTCATTTCGATGCGCGAGGCATGGCCCGCAACGGCTTCGTCCATGCTGTTGTCGAGAACTTCGGCGGCAAGGTGGTGCAGTGCGCGCTCGTCGATACCGCCGATATACATTCCGGGCCTGCGGCGGACAGGCTCTAGCCCTTCCAAAACCTCGATAGTGGAAGCATCATATCCGCTGGAATCAGAACCGGCGGGAGGTGCTCCGCCAAACAGGTCATCACTCATGACAGGTGCTATGGCGCGAGCGAGTCTGCGGCGCAAGCGGGTTAGGCCTGCACCTTTATCTTCCTGTGGATAATCGGCTGATTGCCTGCCGGTCGCTCTTATCGAACGCCTTTAACGAACTCTGGGTCCACCAAAGGGCATCGGAGGAGGTGCACGGCGCACGCCGCGCGGCAATTGCGCCTGATAGGCACGACCGCAATGCTCAACGCAATAGGGGAAGCCGGGGTTCACAGCTGTGCCGCAGAAATGGAAATCAGGCTCACCGGGATGGCCCATAGGCCAGCGGCAGACTTTCTCGTTCAGATCAAGCAGGCTGGTTTTACCAGCGATTTCAGCACTCGGCTTGGCTGGAACCAAGCGGCGTGGTGGTGCTGGAGGAATCGGCGCCTGTTGATCGCCCGGGCCTTGACGCATAAATCCGCCGGGTCCGATTGAAACAATTTTCGGCAAATCGGAACGCGGCGTATGTGGTGCTACCGTTATGGTCAGCGGCGCTGTCGTCATCGTCCGTTCGCTAGGTGCAGCAGGGGCTGCACGCGGCGCTGCTGGCTTTTCGGCAACCTTAACCTTTGGCTTTGCCGCGGCTGGTTTGGAATCGGCATCATGTGCCTTTACCGGCGATGGGCGCGATTTCAGGCCAAGGCGATGCGCTTTGCCGATCACAGCGTTACGGCTAACGCCGCCAAGGTCTTCGGCGATCTGACTAGCGGTCAGGCCGTTTTCCCACATTGTTTTCAGGCGGTCGATCCGCTCATCGGTCCAGGACATGCTTGCTCCAAATATCTGATTACTGCGCTTGCTTAGCGGGCTTTATTACCCAAAAGCAAAAGCGACTTGCCGTGCCAAGCGCAAGCCGATAGTCGATAATGCGATGACTATCCAGACACAATCTAGTGAATCAACCACGCTTTCACAAGTGGGCGAGCCTCAACGCATTATTGGCAGAGTGAATTGGGTGGGGCTGAAGACGCTCTATCTGAAAGAAGTTCGCCGATTTATGAAGGTGCAGCTGCAGACTATCTGGGGGCCGGCAATCACCACGTTGCTGTTTCTGGTGATTTTCACAGTGGCGCTGGGGCGCGGCGGTGCAACGGTTATGAATGTGCCGTTCCCTGATTTCATTGCCCCCGGCCTGATCGCCATGGCGATGATCCAGAACGCCTTTGCCAATAGCAGCTTTTCATTATTGGTCGGGAAAATTCAGGGCACCATTGTCGATTATCTGATGCCGCCTTTGTCGAATGTTGAACTGATGGTCGCGATGGTTGGCGCTGCTGTAACGCGCGCATTCTTTGTGGGCGGGGCAGTTTGGCTGGTGATGTTGTTCTGGCCGGGTGTGCACGTGACGCTGAAACATCCAATGGTGGCGCTGTGGTTCGGCCTGATGGGGGCGACTTTTGTTGCGTTCTTGGGAATACTCACTTCGATCTGGGCCGAAAAGTTTGACCATAATGCAGCGGTGACGAATTTTGTCATTGCCCCGCTGTCGTTGTTATCGGGCACATTCTATTCGGTCGACAGACTTGCGCCAGTGTTTCAGGCGATCAGCCATGCCAACCCGTTTTTCTACATCATCTCCGGCTTTCGCTATGGATTTTTGGGAACAACGGATTCGAACATATGGTTGGGCGGATCGGTGTTGCTGGCGGTGAACATTGTGCTAGGGATCGGGACGTATTTCCTATTGCGTTCGGGCTGGAAGTTGAAGGCTTAGCATCCGCCGTTCACCCCCCCGGCGTCCAAACCTGTGACTGGCAAATCGGGCCGATACAGCCTTTCACGTTCAAATTGCCGTTCTTTTGCAAATACACAACAGAGCGATAGCTTTTGCCGTTGCGCGGATCGTAAATCGTGCCGCGCCACACTTTGTCGTCTGCTTTCAGGCTGTGTAGAACCGCGATCCCCAGAATTTTGCGGCTACGCAAATCCTTATTCGGGTTGTTCGTGTCTTTTTGATCGACACCGCCGGGCGGAGTTTTCAGGAATTTTGAAACCCGTCCGCACATCGCGGAACCGCAGGCCGAAATCTCGATCACCGAATCCTTTTCCTTGGTAGTCCACCGGCCTTTGATCGATGCTGCAGCGGCATTTGCCGCGACTGTGATACCGATAATCGCGGTTAGGGTGGTGGCGGTAACGATGGCAGTGCGCATATTTCTCTCCTAAAACTCTTGCTGCGTGTTCTTTCATCGAACGCGCCGTTGCAAGCCCTTTATCCTGTGCTATCGCTTTCTGCATGAACGAGATATTGCTGTTTGACTATTGGCGGTCTTCCGCCAGCTATCGTGTCCGCATTGCGCTGAACCTGAAAGGTGTGGCCTATACCGCTGTTCCGACCAGCTTGCTTGATGGTGATCATAGACAGGCGGCTTATGTCGCGCGCAACCCTCAGGGCTTTGTCCCGATGCTGTCAATTGACGGGCATGATCTCACACAAAGCCTTGCGATCATTGACTATTTGGACGCGAAATATCCTGAACCGAAAATGGTCTCGCCAGAACCGGCGATCCGCGCAAAGACGCTGGCGCAGGCGTTGCTGATCGCCGCCGACATCCATCCGATCAATAATCTGCGCGTGCTGAGATATCTGCAAGGGACGATGGGGCAGGATCAGGCAGCGGTCGACGACTGGTATCGCCATTGGATCATCGAGGGCTTTACCGCGCTGGAGGCGATGGCCCCGGCAGACGGCCTGTTCGGCAGCGACCTGCCCAATTTGGCCGATGTTTGTCTGGTGCCGCAAATGGCCAATGCGCGGCGGTTTGACGCGCCGATGGAGGCATTTCCGAAACTGGTGCGGATTGATGCGGTGTTGAGGGGGATAGAAGCGTTTGCGAAAGCTGCGCCTGATGCGGTGAAGCCGGAATGAGGAAACCCGCTACGCTAACATTATCGCTGGCGGCCCTATCCATATGTTCCTTGACGCCCGCTTATGCCCAAGAATGCGATGCTGTCTGTCAGGAGGAGGTGGACCAATATGAACGGGATCAGTCACTTCGCGGGACTAGGCCTCAGCCATCAGTTTATGATGGACCAATTAGCATTACCTCGATCTCTGCCGACGATATCATTGTTGTAACCGGCCGGTTGCCAGATGCGAAAAGCGATGTCACCGAGGCCACCCTTTGGGCGCGACTGCCGGTGGGAGCAAGTGAACGGCTGGAAAATGCACTGCTAACTGTTCCCGGTTTGCAACAATTCCGCCGGTCCGATGCGCGTAGTGCCAATCCGACCAGTCAAGGCGTTACCTTGCGAGGTTTAGGCGGCAATGCCTCATCGCGGGCGCTACTGTTCCTCGACGATGTGCCGCAGGCTGATCCCTTTGGTGGCTGGGTCAGCTGGCCCGGTTATGATGCGCTGAACCTTACCAGCATTCGCATTCGCAAAGGCGGTGGTCAGCCCAGTGCCGGGCCGGGCGCACTGGCCGGCGTGATTGAACTGGATAGCGTACAGAACCTCTCGGCCACTGATTTAGCTGCCGCTTATGGCAGCAGGAATAGCGTTGAGGCCCGAGGGCGCTACAATGACAGGATTGGCGGCGGCAGTATCTCTGCCTCTGCAAGCTATGCGCGCGGCGATGGTTTCCTTCCGATCGTTGAAAGCCAGCGCGGATTGGTGGATCGCGCGGCTCCTTATGAGCAAGCAGGGCTGGCATTGCGCGGGGTCGCCCCGCTTTCAGCCTATACCGAGTTACAGGCCAATTTGCGGGGCTTTGTCGACAAGCGAGAGCGGGGCGTTGCCTTTTCCGACAACCGGAATAGCGGCGTCGACGCTAGCCTGCGAGTGGTAAAGCGCAAAGGCGATTGGCAGTGGTCAGCGACTGGATATCTGCAGATACGCGAATTCTCCTCACAATTTGGCGCAGTATCGGCGGATCGTTCAAGCGTTACGCCGACACTTGATCAGTTTGCCACTCCCTCGACCGGTCTAGGCCTGCGCTTTGAAATCCGCCCTCCAGTTGGCGACAACGCCGAATTACGGCTTGGTGGCGAATGGCGGCGGACGATTGGCGAGACGCGGGAGAACTTCACTTTTGTAAGCGGCTTGCCAACGCGGTTTCGCACCGCTGGTGGGAAAACCGACAGCTACGGAGTGTTTCTTGAGGGCAGCGTTGAGCCAGCAGATGGCCTAACACTTAGCGGCGGCGGGCGTGTTGACCGCTGGCAGATCAATAACGGTTTCCGGCGCGAGGTGAATATCGGCGGGACCGTGCGCTCAGATGATCGTTTCGCCAATCGCGCTGATACAGAGGGGACTGCTCGGGTCGGGCTGGGCTGGGAGTTAACCGATGCGTTGACACTGCGCGGGTCTGGCTATCTTGGCTGGCGTCTGCCGACGTTGAACGAACTTTACCGGCCGTTCCGTGTTGGCGCCGATGCTACTGCTGCCAATGAACTGCTCTCGCCCGAACGGATCAAGGGTGCGGAGGCTAGCTTTGCCTATAACGATGCAGGCGAACGAAGAGCAAATCTGACGTTCTTTTATAACCGGCTGGATAATGCCATTGCGAATGTCACCCTGGGGCAGGGGGCAGGCGTCTTCCCAGGCGTTGGCTTTGTGGCGGCGGGGGGAGCATATCGCCAACGGCAAAATCTGGATGCGATTGTCAGCAAGGGTCTGGAGTTTGACGCATTCTATCCGGTGACGCCTGAGCTATATTTCAATCTTGGCTATGCCTATGTCGACAGCAAGGTGCAGGCTAGCGGGCGTGCCGCGCCGTTTAACGGGCTTCGTCCTGCGCAAGTGCCAAAGCATTTTGCGAACATCGGTGTGAACTTTGATGATTTTGACAAGAAATGGAAATTTGCCTTTACGCTGCGCTATATTGGCAGCCAGTTTGAAGATGACGCAAATAGCCGCCGCCTGAAAGACGCGGTGACGGCGGACAGCATGTTGCGATACCGTTTTGACAATGGTTTGGGTGTGGAACTGCGAGGCGAGAACCTCTTTGATGTGCGGGTCGAGGCGGCGATATCCTCTGCTGGCATAATAGAGCGTGCCAATCCGCGCACCCTTTGGCTTGGCCTTAGCTATAAATTTGATTAGCCTTTGACTGTGCCTGAAAACAAACTCACACTATCTAACTTCCTGCCATATCAGCTTTCGATCACCTCGAATGCGGTTAGCGACCTGATCGCGCGCAGTTATCATGGGCGTTTTGGCCTGAAAATTCCCGAATGGCGCGTGATGGCAGTGTTGGGGGAGCGGGCATCGGTCACACAGCGCGAACTGGTTGCCGCAACTGCGATGGACAAGGTGACGGTCAACCGCGCATCAAAAGCTTTGGTTGAACGTGGTTTGATCGGCCGCGCGCCGAATGAAACCGATGGCCGCTCGCATCACCTCGCGCTGACCGCTGTCGGGCGCGAGCTCTATGACCAGATCGTGCCACTGGCTGTGTCTGTCGAAGACGAGTTGGAAACGGTGTTAAGCGTGGATGAGGCCAGGGTTTTAGCCGATATTCTGGAACGGCTTCGGGCAAAGGCAGTGTCGATCAAACTATAAGGTTGCGTAAACTAGTATCATTTGTTACTAAATTCGGTAACTTGAAAGGTCTCGTTTAGGTGAGACCTTTGGAAACTTTGGAGCCGCAACAATGACCGATCTGTTCGATAACCCGCTAGGCCTTGATGGCTTTGAATTTGTCGAATTCACCGCTCCGGAAAAAGGCGTATTGGAACCTGTATTCACCTGCATGGGCTTCACCAAAGTGGCGCAGCACCGGTCAAAAGACGTGCATTTGTGGCGGCAGGGCGAGATTAACCTGATCGCCAACTACGAACCACGCAGCCCCGCTGCTTATTTCGCGCAAGAACATGGTGCATCGGCGTGCGGCATGGCGTTCCGCGTCAAAGACGCCGCCAAGGCTTATGATGAGGCGATCAAGCGCGGGGCAGAACCCGTTGAGAGCAAAACCGGTGTTATGGAACTACGCATCCCGGCGATCAAAGGCATTGGCGGTGCATTTATCTATCTGGTGGACCGCTATGCAACGCTTGATAATCCCGATGCGCTATCGATCTATGACATTGATTTCGAATATCTGCCCGGCGCTGAACATTTTCCGGTCGGGGCCGGTTTCCAGAAAATCGACCATCTGACGCATAATGTTTACGGCGGCCGCATGGCGCATTGGGCAGGGTGGTACGAACGGATCTTCAACTTCCGCGAAATCCGCTTTTTCGACATTAAGGGCGAGTATACCGGGCTGACATCGAAAGCGATGACCGCGCCCGATGGCAAAATCCGCATCCCATTGAATGAAGAGGGAAAAGCAGGGGGCGGACAGATTGAGGAGTATCTGCGAGCCTACAACGGCGAAGGCATTCAGCACATCGCGCTAATTTGTGACGATTTGCTTGGCTGCTACGACAATTTGAAAAGTCGCGGTGTCAACTTCATGACCTCGCCGCCCGAGACCTATTATACCATGCTGCAGGAACGCTTGCCCGGCCATGGCGAGCCAACCGAAGAATTAAAAGCGCGCGGCATTTTGCTTGATGGCACAACCGATGGCGGTAAGCCGCGGTTGCTGCTGCAAATCTTTGCCCAGCCCGAAATCGGGCCTGTGTTTTTTGAATTTATCCAGCGCCGCGGCGACGAAGGCTTTGGCGAGGGCAATTTTAAGGCGCTGTTTGAAAGCATCGAACGCGATCAAATTGAACGCGGCGTATTGGAGGTTGCCGAATGACTGTCCCCTTTAAAACAGACCGCATCCACCACGTCGCTTATCGCTGCAAAGATGCCAAGGCGACCGTTGAGTGGTATGACCGGGTGCTCGGGTTCACTTACACCACAGCATTTGCAGAGGATCATGTGCCGTCAACCGGCGAATATGATCCCTATATGCACATCTTTCTAGAATGCGGCGGCGGCAATGTGCTGGCTTTTTTTGAACTTCCCAATCAGCCAGAAATGGGCCGCGATGAAAAGACGCCAGCCTGGGTGCAGCATCTGGCATTTAAGGTTGCAGACTTTGACATGTTAAAGGCGGCAAAAGAGCATATCGAGGCGCAAGGCGTGGATGTAATCGGGCCGACGTTTCACGGCATTTTCAGGTCAATTTATTTCTTTGATCCCAATGGCCACCGGCTGGAACTCGCCTGCGACATTGGAACGGACGAGCAATATGCGGAGTTAAAGCGCGTTGCACCGCTAATGCTGGATGATTGGTCCAAGACCAAAACAGCGCCGCGTCATGCCGAATGGCTGCACAACGATCCGCTGGCAGCGTCTGAGTAGTCTGTTAATCGAACGACGTCTCTATCGCAGGCCTCCCGACTTTGGCGGTTTCGGTTGTCGGCATTTGTGCCTCTAGCGCGGTTAGCCACTTTGCAGTGTCTTCACCGATGGACACTTGCGGGTTCGATGCTTGCAAACCTAATTTGGATTCCCAAATGCTGATCAGACCGGTGGCTTCGTCGGTCGCTTTGGCCATCGGTTGCGATTTGCGCATCGCATTGTTCACCAAAGCATCGCCGAAAAACGTCCAATCATTCCCCGGTGTGCAACCAAAGGATGGTCGACTGGATGATGCAGCGGTCACAATCACGCTGTGATCATCGGCCAGCTCGGGCACAAATACGCCGGAGTAACAGGCCGACAGAAGCAAGATACGACGTTTGAAATCAAGCTCGTCAAGCAGCGATTTTAGTCGTTTCGGTGCAATCATGCCAAAGCCATTTTCACCATCCCGGTAAACTAAGCCGAGCTTTTTGTCTCCGTGTGAGGTCGAATAAAAGACAAGAACGTCCTCTTTCAGATCCATCTTTTTCGCAATTGAGGCGAGCGCAATCGCAAGATTTGAAGGCGACCCTTGCGGTGCATCGCCTGCTTCTATGCTTGATCCAGCGGCGAGACGCAAAGAACGCGTGGTGGCACCGAAACGGCGTTGCAGCACGTTTAGAACCTCTGCCGTTTCCTTTTTAAATACTGGATCGGAATCGAGCCCGATCACAACGACATAAGCATCAACGACGCCTTTGCGTTGCGGAGCAATTTTGGCGAGCGCAGTGGTCAGCTTCTCATGCTGCGCCAAATGCCATGCGGGCGTGCGATTCTGTTCCATCGACCAGCCGTTTATCGCCATCGATTCGTTCACTTGTGCCGATGACGCAGTGGCAAGGAACAGCAGCATCGAAGCGGCCGAAATAACGCTGGTTTTCCGCATTACCCATTTCTCCTACGGACAAAGTTTCGCTGCCCGTTGCAGGTAAGGGATAATGCGGTCATGATGCTACTGCAACTGAAAGGATTTACATGAAACTCGCATCGCTGAAACACGGTCGTGACGGAAAGCTGGTTGTCGTATCGAATGATCTGGCCTGGTATGCTGACGCCGATCATATCGCGCCAACATTGCAAAGCGCGCTTGATGATTGGCAGCGCATATCGCCGAAGTTGGAGGCATTGGCGACTGATCTTGAACACAATGTGATTCCGCGTGAGCGTTTTCATGAACATGATGCTGCATCGCCTTTGCCGCGCGCTTTTCAATGGGCGGATGGGTCGGCCTATGTGAACCATGTTGCGCTGGTACGACAGGCACGGAATGCAGAGATGCCGGAAAGTTTCTGGCACGATCCGTTGATGTATCAGGGCGGCTCAGACGGGTTTCTGGGGCCACGCGATCCAATCCCCTTGGGCGATGTTGCATGGGGCTGTGACATGGAGGCCGAGGTTGTTGTTGTAACCGGCGACGTCGCTATGGGGATTAGCGCCGAAGCTGCAAAGGATTACATCCTGCTGGTTGGCCTGACCAACGACGTGTCGTTGCGCGGTCTTATTCCCGATGAATTGGCCAAGGGCTTTGGCTTTTTTCAATCAAAACCTGCCAGTGCCTTTTCACCAGTATTCGTCACGCCAGAAGCGCTTGGTGATCGCTGGAGCAATGGCAAGCTGTCCGGCGCATTGTGCGTTGACCTTAATGGCGCGCCGCTTGGGCGGGCGGATGCAGGTGTCGATATGACCTTCGATTTTGGCCAGCTTATCGCTCATGCTGCAAAGACCCGTCACTTGGGGGCAGGAACCATTATTGGTTCCGGTACCGTTTCCAATCGTGGTTCAGATGGCGGCCCCGGTACACCAATTAGCGAAGGCGGCGTGGGCTACAGCTGCCTTGCCGAAGTGCGGACCATCGAGACAATCCAAAGCGGGAAAGCAGAAACGCCGTTCATGAAACCCGGCGATAGCGTGCGCATCTGGATGGAGGATGAGCGTCATCACCCTATTTTTGGCGTTATTGAACAAGAAGTCGTGGCCGCTTAGCTTAGCCGCTACGACTTCTTGAAATTCTTGCTATTTTGCTGCGAATGCGTCGCTAATCGAGCACGCTGCTGGTCCCAAAATTACGATAAATAGCGTGGGTAGAATGAAAAGGATCAACGGCACAGTCATAATGGCTGGAAGCCGTGCAGCTTTTTCCTCGGCACGCATCATTCGGTCGTTACGGAACTCAGCAGATAGGACGCGCAATGCTGACGCCAATGGAGTACCATATTTTTCGGTTTGAATCATCGTTGTTACCACACCGCGGACTGCATCTAGCGATACGCGATACGCCAGATTTTCAAATGCCATGCGACGTTCGGTCAAAAACCCCAGTTCAATCGCTGCAAGTGCAAATTCGTCGCCTAGCTCTGGATATCCACGCCCAAGTTCTTTTGCCACACGATTAAATGCCGCATCGACGGTAAGGCCTGCTTCGGCGCAAATAACCAACAAGTCGAGAGCGTCGGGAAGCCCTTTTCGGATCGCATCAGAACGCTTGTTGATTATGTTCTGCAAGTAGATGTCGCCAGCCTTGTAACCAAAAATGGTTCCGGCAGCGAAGGTTCCGAATTTTTTGAAAGGTGTCCAATCTGCCAGCCCACCCATGGCATATATCCAGATGGCAAGACCGCCACCGACCACGATGGGGCCGATAAGGCGACCAAAAATAATGATGACGGCAAGCTCTTTACGCCGAATTCCTGCCTGTGCGAGTTTTTGCTGAACTTCTTTTACCTGGCCTTCTTGCAGGACCTTCATTGAAGATAGCCACTGCCGCATCTGATCAGTAGCGTTAGTACTACGGACCAGCTTTGCCCGCTTTTTTGATGTCGATGCGGTGATACCTGCCTTCAACTGTTCGCGCCGTTCGACAAGCGATTTAACCCGCTTGGCCATCGGATCTTTCATTTTAATGGCGCCATAGAAGGCCAGCAATGCGGTCCCCGTCGCTACTGCCAGCAATATTGTGCCTGCGGTGTAGACGTCATAGCCAAGAAATGATGGGCCGTTTACGGCTGCTGCGAATATCATGTCAAACTGTCCCAATCAGATTTCAAAGCTAACCATCTTGGCCATGATAAACACGCCAAGGCTCATCCAGATTGCGCCGCCTATGCCTGCGATGATCAGGCGGCGTTCATAGAAAAAACCTGCCAGATATTCGGGGTTTACCCACCAGACCATACCAAACACGAAAAATGGCAGCGACCCGACGATGTAGGCAGATGCCTTAGATTCGGAGGACATTGCCCTAATTTTCAATTTCATTTGGGCACGTTTGCGTAAAACTTCGGCAAGGTTGCTAAGTGTTTCTGCAAGGTTGCCGCCTGTTTCACGCTGAATTGCCAGTGTAATAACAAAAAACTGAAATTCAGGAGTGCCCATACGATCGGCCGTTTCTTGCAGCGATTCTTCCATCGTTTTTCCGATTTTTATCTTCTCGGTCACGATCTTGAATTCTTCACCAACAGGTCCAGGAATTTCCTTTGCGACAACGCCTAGCGTCTCACTAACGGGCAAGCCGGATTTGAGGCCACGGACCAAGAGTTCGATGGCATCAGGAAAGTTACTAGTAAATTTGGTAATGCGTTTTTTGACAGCGAAGTTCACAACAACATGAGGTATTGCGACGCCCAGAAATGATCCAAAGGCAAACGCTAGATAGAACGGCGCACCTTTGATCATCAGTAATCCAGCGCCGACGGTAAACAGTCCGCCGGAGACATACCAATATTGCTTTATCGTCCACTGCTTGCCAGTCCGTTGGAGACGCAGTCGCAAACGGTCGCCCATTGATAATTGTTGACCGATAGCAAAACTTACCGGCCGCCGCGACGCGATAGCTTTACGCATCTGCTGCTCAACTTGCGCCGCTGCGCTGTCCGAATAGCGAGCTCTAAAGCCGTTAAGGCGTTTCGTTGTCGAACTGCCCCCTGATCCCATGACTAGGAAGGCAAGCAGGCCGAGGATGAAAACAGCCCCGATTATGATCATTGCAAATTGCGTCATCAGTCGCCTGTCCCAATATTGCTGGTGGCCACCAGTTTAGCTGTGGCCAACCAATTATTTCTTCTTGCTCAACATCGAGCCAAGACCGCCAAGCATTGAGCTTTTCTTTTTCTTACCGTCTTTACCTTCGGCCTCCGCGCCGGTTTCGACGACGGTTGCATCTTTTATCATGTCTACCATCGACACGATTCCGGTAGCGACTTTGCTGCTTTTTGCGCCTTCGACTAACGCTTTCCCGGCACGCGCAGCTTGCACGGTCGACTTGCTGTCAAATGGCAGAACAAGGTCAAGCGGACGTTCAATCGACGTTTCAAAGTCTTTGCGCGACACTTCTGTGGCTGCATTCTGCACTTTATTGGCCACGACCAAAACTTGGCATTGCGGTGCATTGGAACGAAACCATGCGAGCAACCGGATAGCATCGCGTGCCGATGCTAGCGACATTTCGCAGACGATAACGATCATGTTCACTTCATTCAGCAGATGCGGATAAGCAATTAGCATCCCGCGCGGCAGATCGATCACGGTGTTTTCAAACGCCGCCTTGAACTCTTCCTGCAGCTGATAAAACGCTGAGCCATCGCTTAAAATTGGACTGCCGATTGGCGATTCAGCGGACAGGATAGACAGCTTTTCGTTGCCCTTAATCATTGCACGTTCGATGAACAGGCCATCGATGCGGCCCGGATTATCGATGGCATCGGCAAGACCGCGTCCCGGTTCAAGATCAAGTGCAAGTGCACCTGTTCCGAAATGGACGTCTAGATCGAGAAAGCCGGTAAGCTGACCCATGCGTTCTGAATAGATCCATGCAAGCGAGCTTGCGATAGTCGATGCACCCACACCACCGCGCGTGCCGATAACAGCGACGGAAACATGTGGCTTGTCGGCTGCTCCATCATCGATACGCGGGGCATTTAATGCGGTTTGCGCATGCGAAATAGCATCGCGAAGCATGTCGGAACTAATCGGCTTTAGCAGATAATCATGCAGGCCTGACATCATCAGATCACGGTACAAACGAACGTCGTTAACCTGACCCATGGCGATAACCATCGTGCCGGGTTCGCATACTTCGGCAAGGCTGTTTATGTCATTGATCGGATCGCCTGATTCAGACAGGTCGACGAGCAAGATCTGCGGACTTGCGGCAACAGACAGCGATTGCACAGCATTGCGCAATCCGCCTTTGTTTGCTTTTTCCTGAGCCCAGCCCATGTCGTCGCAAACGCTGCGCACTACATCAAGCGACAAATCATCGCAGATATAGGCACTAAACGGATCGCGAGTACCGGCGCTTCCGGATTTCCAAGGCGCGTTCATTAATTGCCTCCTGATGATGGTTTTGGTTTGCCACCGCGGCTGTTGCGCGGGGTTGATTCACGGCCACGAACCAAATCCTCTGGGTCGGAGACCATGGCCGCCATGTTGCCATTTATCGCACAGCCATAATTTGGATGGTTGCTAGAATTGAAATTGGAATCGTTTGGCTTTGACCAATTCGGGCAGTTGGGGACACTGGCCTTTGATCGTGTAACAACGATACGGGCTGTTCCAGCTGCGATATAGCCAGCCGTTACCGGCGCTGTTTCGGCAAGGATCATGCCGTGATTTGCAGCCAGCGCCGCAACCTGCCGTTTTGTAGCTTCGCTAGCCGAGCCATCGCCGTAATCCAGCGCAATGCGATCACCAAAGCCGAGCTTCAGAGTATCGAACCAGTCAGCAACACGATTGCGTTCTGCATCGCCAATGCCGGAATAGCCATCAAGATTGACGTCGATTGCGTAATTGGTCCGTTCGACAACCGGCTGATTGGTCGAATACATTGACGTGTTTGCGCCTAGTGAGCCACATCCCGCAAGGCAGAAAGCCAATGCCGTTGTTGCAATGATTTTTGCTTTCATGGTCATTCTCCTTCAGCTCATTATTCAAAGGTGAAGCCGGGACCGTCTGCTTTTGCAGCGGTTTTGGCTCCAGTTTTTTTGGACTTGTTGGCAAGCGCAGGCTTGTCTTCGCTCATCGAACCCAGCGACGGACCATCGGTTTTTTCAGGACCAACGCTTGGACTTGGACGGTCATTGTTCCTGCCAGAACTGTCCGCTTCCTTGTTTAACAAGATACGTTCCAGATCATTTGGCGTGTTAAACCCGTCTGTCGGCAATTTGATTTCAGATTCTGAAACCGGGTTGACCAGATAAGGGGTAATAACAATTACCAATTCTGTCTGATTTCGTTTCCAGCCATTGGATTTGAACAATGCACCAAGGACAGGCACATCGCCAATTCCCGGGAATTTATCTACAGAGCTTGTGGCTTGATTCGATAATAGCCCGGCAATCATAAAGCTTTGGCCTGAACCAAGCTCCACAGTTGTTTCGGCGCTGCGCGTTAGCAAGGCTGGAATCTCTGTTCCACCGATACGGACAGCTCCGTTTGACGTGATGTCAGACACCTCAGTGCGAATACGAAGGCGGATTTTGCCATCGGCCATAACTTCAGGGGTATAGCGAAGATTAACGCCATAATTCTGTTGCTGGACAGTAACTGAACCAAAGCTATCAGATATTGGGATGGGAAAAGAACCACCCGCAAGGAACTCGCCAGTTTCACCTGACATTGTCGTCAAGTTTGGATTTGCCAGTGTTGATGCAAGTCCGGAACGTTCGGCGAAATCAAGTCCAAGGCCAATGTCCAAACCAAACAGGTTCTTGGCCATATTCAAAACGTTGCCGCCAGTTGGGTTGTTAAATGTGACGTTTGTTCCTGATGGCAAGCCAGTTGCTGGATTAATAATGTCAGTAAACGTTGCCACGTTACGTCCGCGACTTGGCACAAAAAGAAAGCCGTTACCGGTTGGCCCGTCTTTGTCACGTGAAGTGAAATTGGAGCTAATGTCCTTTGATAACGACCGGCTGACTTCTGCAACACGCACTTGCAGATTGACCTGCATTGGCGTTGCTGTTTTCAGACGGCTGACGACTTTGGCATTGCCTACAAATTGCTGCACCAAGTCTTCAGCTTCGATAACGTCATCAGGCTGTTTGACCGAACCGGTCAACAACACGATGCCATTCAACGTCGTTACCTGAATATCAGCTTCGGGCATTGTCAGTTTCAGCATTTGCTCGATAGAGTCGAGGTTCGATCCGACGCGGATCGTCGCTGAATATACTGTTCGACCTGCCGCATCAGTTGCATAGACAGTGGTTTCGCCAGCGCCTTTTGCAAGGATATAGATCTGCTTGGAACTGCGCACATCAACATCTGCGATATTTGGGTCAGCGACGACAACATCGGTGACTGACGTGGGCAGGTTAACCTGTTGGCCACGACCAATCGACATAATGATAACTTTGCCGTTTGTTGCAGGTGCGACCGAGGCGGGTTTGCCGGGCGCTGCGTAGCTGATGTTTGCTGTGCAAAGCGCAGCGAATACAGCACCTGTTTTTAATAGTGTTTTGATTTTCATGACCTTACCTCCGGTCCACAGAAACTTCGACAGGAACACCGGCGCGTGAGACACGCACTACCGGGCCCTTGACAACTTTTTCGACCTGTTTCGACAGTTGCGCTTGTTCAGTCGCAATTTGCACAGGCGTTGTGGCAGGTGGGGTGCGGCGTTGGAAACGCGACACTTCACCGCCCGTGGTATAGCTGCTGGCACCCGATGTGGGTTGCTTGTTCAGCTGGCTTAAGATTTGCGCTTCTTCCTCTGGCGATGCGCCTTTGGGCAGATTGACGGATCCTGAAGCCAATGCTTGTTCAAGCTCTGCGGCATTGTCCGCTAAAGACCGAAGTGAAAGGCTAAGCGTGCCGATGGTTTGTGCAACTGCGATTTTTTCTGCAAGACGCGGTGTCACTTCCAAGGTTACAAGCTTGTAGGCTGAAACGACGGTATTACCGTTTTCATCCTTAGCTGCTTGTGAACGTTGGTCGGTAGCTAGTACACGAAGATTACGGATGATCGTTTCGGATACTTTCAGCGCATCATTTGTGCCTTGACCCGCAACATTTTGCGTCAGCACCATGTCGACCCGATCACCCGGGAAAACAAAGCCTGCTACACCAGTTAGTGCGGAAACAGGAACCGTAACGGCACGCATGCCGGGGCCGAGTGCTGCTGCGAGGAACCCGCGATCACCAGGAAAGACAAGAGCGCCTCTGGTCAGCGGCTGACCTGCGGTGATTGGAATGCGTACAACGGTACCAAGCAGTTCTTTCGTCGCATCGTCACCGCTACTGATTACAGGTGCAGGCTTGCTTTCTGGTCCAGGTGCAGCGGCAGGTGCACCAGGTGCACCAGGTGCAGGAGCAGGTGCCGGCGCAGGTTCCGAACCATCGGACTTTATGAAGTAGGCCTCTTCGACCAGTTCTTTTGGCCATGGCTGATAACGGAACGCGTCAGCGGTAATGATAGTGCCAACGGGCAAAGCGCGCGTTGCAACCAAGACTTGTGGTCCGGTTGGCTCGGGCGGCTTTGCAGCGGCAACAGGTGCCGCGTCGCCACCCCCAAACATGGTTCTAGCCATGAAGGCGGTGAGCGCGGCAATCACCAACGCTGCCACCAGCAAAATCAACTTTTTCCTATCCATGACGAACTAAGCTCCTGAAAGGTCCCCAATGTTGAAGACTGTATTCATCCAAAATGGTTAAAAATATGTTCACCGACGACCCAAAGTCCCGAAAGGGCAATGGCAACGCCGTAAGGCACGCGAACTGGTCCTGACCGGCCCTTACGCTTGTGAATCAGCCAAAAAATGATGGTTACTAACGCGCCGAGCAGCGAAGCGATCAGAAGAAGCCGCATCACCCAAGCGAAGTTGAACCAGAGTGCTAAAGCACTGAAAAGCTTGACATCCCCGCCGCCCATTGCACCAAAACGGAACATAAGAGCGAAAAAGACGAAAACACCCGCTGCAATTGCTAAATGGATGCCGATTGCGGTCAGATTAAAGTCGCCGATGGCATACCAATATAACGGTGCTGCCAAGGCGATCGGCCCTGTAACTACGTTTAAAATCAGTCGATGTTTGATATCAGTATATGCCGAAATCAGCAGGCCAATTGCCAAGCCGCCTAGCAGCACGTAGATGAGTAGTTGTTGGTCCATTCGGCCTTCATTAACCAGTAAAGATTAGCAAAAGGTAACTATGGCCGCCCCGCAATTGCCATTCGATCGCCGCGCGATACCGCCGCAGGCAACGGAAACATATTGGAACGCGCCAGATGGATGGCCACTGCGGCGGATTGACTGGGAACAGTCGGGCGAACCGCGTGGTTCGCTGTTATTCCTGCCAGGGCGCGGCGATCACTATGAGAAATATCTTGAAACGCTGGATCAGCTGGCTGCCGATGGCTGGTGCGTAACTGCGCTTGATTGGCGCGGGCAGGGTGGATCAGGGCGTTTGCTCGCTGATCCGCATATTGGCCATATCGATGATTTCGCAACGTGGATCGCTGATATCAAATCGTTTTGGGCGGATTGGAAAACGGCAGGTCCGGGGCCGCATGTCATACTGGCACACAGCATGGGCGGTCATCTGGCGATGCGGGCACTTGTTGAAAAAGCGGTTGATCCGGATGCGGTGGCGTTATCCGCGCCGATGCTGGGAATCCAGACTATGGGGATGCCATACGCATTGCATCATGCAGTCGTGCGGATGCTGACAAAGCTTGGTGATCCGGCGCGTGCGGCCTGGAAAGAGGGCGAGAAGCCCGGATCGCCATTGAATGTGCGTGAAAAAATACTCACCCATGATGATGATCGCTATGCTGACGAGTTATTCTGGTGGCAAAAACGGCCAGAGGTGAAGCTTGGTCCGCCGAGCTGGCATTGGGTGGAACGCGCGGTCACAAGCACGCGGGCTTTGAACGAACCCGGTTTGTTGGAACAGGTGAAGATACCGGTGTTGTTGATGGCGACAACGGCGGATAAGCTTGTCGATACTAAACGCATTGTTCGCGATGCTGATCGCTTACCCAATTCGGAACTGCTGCTTTTCGGCGAAGAGGCGGCGCATGAATTGTTGCGTGAGGCCGATCCCGTGCGTGATCGCTGCATCGCCGCAATCCGCAGCTTTTTTGACAAGTACGCCGCCCAGAAATGACCGATTTTGACGTCGTTATTATCGGTGCAGGAATTGCGGGCGCAAGCCTTGCGGCGGAAATCGGCGCTGAGAAGTCAGTACTGCTGCTTGAGGCTGAGAGCGTTGCTGGCTATCACTCCACAGGGCGTTCGGCGGCGTTTTGGACCGAGACCTATGGCGGTCCAAAGATACAGCCACTGACCAGTGCGTCGGGGCCATTTTTATTGGCGCCGCCACATGCGTTTTCGCAAACATCGTTTTTGCATCGGCGCGGTGCGCTGCATCTAGGGCAAAAAAGCGACAGCGCAGCGGCGGATGCTATGCTTGCTGACTTTGCCAGAAGCGGGGTAGCATTGGAAAAATTGGACGCCGCGGAAGTGTCAAAACATATCGCCGGCCTGCGCCCGGGCTGGACCGAAGCATTATGGGAGCCCGATTGCTGCGACATCGATGTTGGCGCGTTGCACAACGGCTACCTTAAAGCCGCTCGGAAGACCGGCGTGCAGATAGTGTGTAATGCACCGTTGACCAATGCTCGGTTCGCCGCTGGCCAGTGGACGCTAAATGCAGGCGGCAACGAATATACTGCAGGCACGCTGATCAATGCAGCAGGGGCATGGGCGGATGTGATTGCTGACATGGCGGGCGTAAAGCGCATAGGAATTACCCCCTATCGCCGGACAATCGTGCAATTGGCGGTGGAGCCTTTGGCCTCACCAGACCTGCCATTGGTTATTGGCATGGACGGTAGTTTCTATTTCAAGCCAGAGGCGGGCGGGCGGCTATGGCTTAGTCCGCACGATGAGACCGCAACTGATCCCGGCGATGCTGCGCCAGAAGAGCTGGACATAGCGCTTGCTATTGATCGGCTTCAACAGGTCGTCGATTGGCAGATCACCCGGCTTGAACGCAAATGGGCAGGGTTGCGCAGCTTTGCGCCAGACCGGTTGCCAGTAATCGGTCGTGATCCCGATGTGTCTGAGTTTTTCTGGCTTGCAGGGCAGGGCGGATACGGCATTCAAACCGCGCCTGCGGCGGCATCTATGGCGGCATCGTTGCTATTGGACCGCACACATACTGTACCGAATGCAGACTCTGCCAACTATGCGCCGGACAGGCTTCGGTAATGGCCGTTATTTAATCGCAGCGGCTTCTGCAGCGTCGCTTGCCAGTTTGTCGGCGCGTTCGTTTTCAACATGGCCGCTATGGCCCTTTACCCAGATCCACTCAACGTTGTGGCGCGCTGTTGCCTCGATCAGGTCATGCCATAATTCGGCGTTACGTACCGGCTGTTTTGAAGCGTTTTTCCAGCCATTGCGCTGCCAACCGCTGACCCAACGCGTAATCCCGTCGATCACATATTTGCTGTCAGTATGCAGCCGGACCTGGCACGGTTCGATCAACATGTTGAGTGCGCGGATAGTTGCCGTCAGCTCCATCCGGTTGTTCGTGGTGTCAGGATCGCCACCAGAAATCTCTTTTTCATGTTCGCCATACCGAATGATCGCGCCCCAGCCCCCAGGCCCAGGATTGCCTTTGCAAGCACCATCAGTAAAGATATCAACGGTTTTCATACATTTATGTAATTAGCCCGTGTGCTATGTAATGGTCAAGACGGCGCAAAAAGGCGAGCGGGTCTTTTCGGGACACCATTGCTCCTGCCGGTGTATTGATCCAGTCATAGAGCCGTGTGAGCAAAAATCGTAAGCAAGCCCCGCGCGCCAATATAGGCAAAGCTGCTTTTTCGGATGCATCCAATTCAATTCGGTCAAGATAGCCGTCAATAATCGCATTGCCAATTTCCGGGCTGTATTGACCGCCGTCCGCGCTAAAACTCCATGCAGTATGCGTAACCGCCAAATCATAGGCACGCGCATCAGTGCAGGCGAAATAGAAATCGATCAGTCCCGTTACTTCGTCATCAAGGATTAGCACATTGTCAGGGAAAAGATCGGCATGCACAGCAGCTGTTGGCAGATTATCGGGCCAATTTTGGTCGAGATAATCGCACTCATCGGCGATGCGCGCTGTCAGCCCGGGAAGGAGTTTCTCACTCTCTACAGGATCGCATTTTTCAAACAAAGGCCGCCAATCGCTATGGCCCAGCGGGTTTGGCCGCGTTCCCGTAAAGTCACCTTGCGCTCTATGCATCGCTCCAAGCGCCTTGCCGACATTATACGCCACCAAAGGATGCGGTTCCGAAACCGAAACGCCAGAGAGAAACTCGATCAAACACGCTTTGCGGCCCGCAACATCCTGCAACCAACGGCCTTCGCGGTCCTCGATAAAGCGCGGAACGCGGCATCCTTTTGTGTGCAAATGTGCCAAAAGATCATGGAAATAGGGCAGGTCCGCCGGGTTAGTTCTACTTTCGTAAAGTGTCAGGATGAACCGGGATCGGTCAGTCTCGATCAGGAAATTGCTGTTTTCGACGCCTTCAGCTATCCCTTTCATCGCCGTAAGCCGGCCAAGATCGTAACGCACCAACAAGACGGATGCCGCCTCGGCGCTAACCTGCGTATAGACCGCCATCAGGCCGCTTTGGCTGCTTCCAGCCCGCGGGGAAGCTTGAATATGATGCTTTCTTCGGCTGTTACAGTTTGCCGTTCAGTCACATCAAAGCGCTCTGCGATTAGCGAGATGAATTCACGAACCAGCACCTCTGGTGCAGAGGCCCCAGCCGTTATCCCCAACGTCCTCACACCGTCTAACCAGGCAAAATCCATTTCATGCGCGCGCTGGACCAGCCGGGCCGGTGTGCCGCAACGATCAGCAACCTCGACCAAGCGAAGTGAATTGGAGCTATTGGGGGCCCCTATAACAATGACCAGCTGGCATTCTGGCGCAATCGCCTTCACCGATTCCTGCCGGTTCGATGTAGCGTAACAAATATCTTCACCCTTTGGCCCGACAATCGAGGGGAAGCGTCGTTGCAGTTCGGTCACAATGTCGGCTGTATCATCGACAGAGAGAGTAGTCTGGGTCAGAAACGAGAGGTTATCTGGCTCATTTGTTTCAAAGTTGCGTGCATCGTCAACGGTTTCAATCAATGTCATCGCCCCGACCGGAACTTGCCCGAAAGTGCCGATTACCTCTGGATGCCTGTCATGGCCGATAAACAGGATGTGCCGTTTCGCCTCAACCTGACGTTCGGCTTGTCTATGAACTTTTGAAACCAAAGGACAGGTCGCATCAAAATACTCAAGCCCGCGGTTTTCCGCGTCAACAGGCACCGACTTGGGAACACCGTGTGCGGAAAATACAACAGGCGCGCCTGCTGGAACTTCGTCCAGTTCCTCAACGAATATCGCGCCCTTGGCTTTCAGGCTGTCTACGACAAAGCGGTTATGCACAATTTCATGCCGTACATAGACCGGGCTGCCGTGTTTTTCGAGAGCTAGCTCCACGATTTTAATAGCGCGATCGACGCCAGCGCAAAACCCGCGTGGCGCAGCAAGCAATATGGTCAAGGGCGGCTTATTGAGATTTGGTTCAGTCATTAGCAATGTCACATAATTAATGCGGGCGCGAAGGCCAAGGACTTTCGCGGCATTTGCAAAGATCGTTGCAGGGACGTCAACAGCCCGATAAAGGATTGGCAATTACAGTCTGCAGCGAATTGTGCTGCGGGAATGAAATAAGGACATGATGTTGAAAAAATTCGCCCCCATCACCGTTTCGCTTTTGGCGCTTGCACTCTCTGGTTGCGCCAATGACGGGCAAATCGACATCAATTCAGGCGTAGGTGTTACTGCAACGCGCACAGGTTGCCCGACCGTCGCCGTTCCAGAAGGCACAGGCGATATCACCTTGTTCAACTCGGCAAACAGCCAAAATGCCAGCGATGTTGATGTGGTCGCGACGATCACTAAGCTACGTCCCGAGTGCAACAGCAGCGGTGAAAAAATCTACTCTGTCGCAAGTTTTGAAGTGCATGCGCGCCGCATGGATCGTTCCGCAGCACGTAGCATCACCGTCCCTTATTTCTCATCCGTGGTACAGGGCGGCACTGCTGTAGTTGCCAAACGGGTCGGGCAGGTGACATTGAACTTTGCCGCCGGGCAAGACCGCGCCACAGCAACCGGCAAAGCTGCAAGTTATATTGACGGCACATCTGCACGTTTGCCAGCCGATATCGTTGAAAAAATCACTCGTAAACGTAAGGCTGGTGATGCCGATGCCGCGCTTGACCCGATGGCCGATCCAGAAGTGCGCGCCGCATTGCAACGCGCCAGCTTTGAGTTGCTCGTCGGCTTTCAACTGACCGAGGACCAACTGCGCTACAACGTCACGCGCTGATATCGGTCTAGGCGTCATCCTAGAATAACCGAATCACCTCTTTTGCTTTCGGCTATCACCGGCTAGGTGACGGTCTGTTTTCGTTGTTTTATGTTTGGACATATCGTGTCACTTTTTGCCCGTTTTGCCATTGATGTAGATAATGCTCTTGATACTTTGGTCGCCAATGGAGGCATCGCTGCCGGGCTTGATCGCGGTAATGTTGCGGTCGAACCGCCGCGGGATGCGTCGCATGGCGATATTTCGACCAATGCAGCAATGGTATTGGCAAAACCTGCGGGGATGAACCCGCGCGCTTTGGCGGAACTGCTGTCAGTTGAATTGGCCAAGATTGACGGCGTGACGTCAGTTGAGATTGCCGGGCCGGGTTTCATCAACATGCGGCTGGGTGCGTCGGCTTGGCTTGCCGAATTGTCCGAAATCGCCAGCGCTGGTGCGGATTATGGCCGCTCACAGCTTGGCACGGGTAAGACCGTCAATGTCGAATATGTCTCTGCCAACCCCACAGGGCCGATGCATATGGGCCATTGTCGCGGCGCTGTGGTTGGTGATGCGCTTGCCAGCTTGCTGGAATTTGCAGGGCACAGTGTAATCCGCGAATATTATGTCAACGATGCAGGCGGGCAGGTCGATGTGCTCGCCCGTTCGGCGCATCTGCGCTATCGCGAAGCATTGGGTGAGGACGTTGGTGAGATACCCGAAGGGCTCTATCCCGGCGAGTATCTGATCCCGGTCGGCCAACAGCTTGCAGCGACGCATAGAAATGCTTTTGTTGGCGCACCAGAGGGCGAGTGGTTGGCCTTGTTCCGCGAAACTGCGGTTGCAGCGATGATGGAGATGATTAAAACCGATCTGGCTTTGCTCGGCATACATCATGATAGGTTTGCGTCAGAAGCAATTGTTCAAAAAGAGAAAAAGCCCGAAGCTGCCGAGGCGTTCCTACGCGCGCGCGGGCTGGTTTATGACGGTCAGATGGAAGCGCCAAAGGGCGAGGTCGATCCTGATTGGGAGCCAGTGACTTTACCACTTTTCCGCTCAACACAATTTGGCGACGATCAAGATCGCCCGATCAAGAAAAGCGACGGCAGCTGGACTTACTTTGGCGCTGACATGGCCTATCATTTTCAGAAAGCTGAGGGCATCGACCGTCTAATCAACATATGGGGTGCCGACCATGCAGGCACTGTTAAGCGGATCAAGGCCGCAGTAGCTGCATTGACCGAAGGCAAAATCGATTTCGACGTAAAGCTGGTCCAGATGGTTCGCCTGTTGCGCGCTGGTGAACCGGTGAAGATGTCAAAACGGTCTGGCAATTTCGTGACGTTGGCGGATGTTGTGGGCGAAGTCGGCAAAGATGTGGTTCGCTTCACCATGCTGACGCGTAAAGCCGATGCTCAAATGGATTTTGACTTTGCCAAAGTGGTCGAGGCGTCAAAGGATAATCCGGTATTTTACGTGCAATACGCGCATGCGCGGATATGTTCGACGTTGCGTAAGGCTGAGAATGAAGAGGGTTTCAAGCCTTCGCCTGACCATATCGCATTGCTAGGCGACGAAGAAATCGCGTTGATCCGTGAGGCCGCCAATTTCCCGCGTATCGTGGAAGCAGCGGCGAAAGCGGGCGAACCGCATCGCATCGCGTTTTTCCTCGGCGATCTGGCTGCGGCCTTCCATGCCTATTGGAATTTAGGTAATGACAGGCCCGACAAACGCTTCATATTGGCACAATCGCCGGAGTTGAGCGCAGCAAGGCTTTTCTTGGCGGACAATCTGGGGCAGATATTCCGTAACGGTCTGCGCTTGATGGGGGTAGAAGCCGCAACGCAGATGTGAGTTTAAAGAGAAGGATGAAGCCATGACAGATACCAATCGCGACGGAATTGATGGTGATGCACCTATCCGCGATGGGCTGGGCCTTGATGATTCGGATCGCCTGCCTTGGTTGGAAACGGCCGATGGCTATGAATATGAAGAAGCTGCCTCACCGTTAAAGGTTGCAGGGTTGGTTCTTGGCGGCCTTGCGCTTCTTGCCGCAATTGTTGGCGGTATTTACTGGTTTCAGCGTAATCAGGCCGGTGGGCAAGGTAACGGCGAACTGATCGCTGCTCCTGAAGGCGGCTATAAAGAAGCGCCAACTGACCGTGAAGGCAAAAGCTTTGAAGGCGAGGGCGACGCTGCCTTTGCCGCGAGTGAAGGCAAAAAGGTTGATGCCAAGATCGATCCTGCCAAAGCGAAAGCTGCTGCCGCAGCAGCTGCAACCGCAGGCACACCGGCGGCAAAGGCTGGTCCAATCGCTGCAGGCTCCGCATTCGTTCAATTGGGCGCGTACAGTGATGCCGCAAAGGCTGAACAGGCTTGGGGCGCGCTTGGCAAACGCTTTGCAGCTATTTCGGGCAGTAACAAACGCATTGCCCAGGGTGCTGGCGAAGGCGGACGCAAAGTGTTCCGGCTTCAGGCTGTTGCCGCCAACAGCGCCGCTGCACAGCAATTGTGCGCAAAGCTGAAAGCAGCTGGCGAAAGCTGCATCGTCGTTAAATAGGGGTCGTTAAATAACACTGTCCTCTTGGGGGAGAGGCAGGGGCCGTGGTGAGCGTATGTTTACCACGGCCTTTCTTTATGCGCGTTATGCACAGTTTTGGTGTTTCTCTGTGCCTTGGACCTTGTGTCGCGCCTAAAACGGGCATAGCCAATAATCATCTAGAACGCCGGGGAAGCCCATGAAACCAGTCATATTCGGATTGAGCGGGCAGACGCTGACCGATGATGAGCGCGCGCTGTTTCGTGCATGTGAGCCGGCTGGGTACATCCTGTTTAAGCGCAATATCGAAGATCGCGCGCAGGTCCGCGCGCTGACCGATGAGCTACGCAGCTTACATGGCCGCGATGATGTCGCGATCCTGATCGATCAGGAAGGCGGGCGGGTTACGCGGATGAAGCCCCCGATCTGGCCGGAATTCCCCGCAGGCGCAGCCTTTGACGCGCTTTATGATGTCTCGGCGATGACCGCGATTGAGGCGGCGCGCAGCAATGCAGAGGCGATTGCGCTGACATTGTCAGAGGTCGGTATCACCGTTGATTGCTTGCCTTTGCTGGATGTCCGTGTGCCAGAAACACATGCTGCCATTGGCGACCGTGCGATGGGTAGCGATCCGGTGCGCGTGGCGGCTCTGGGCCGGGCCGTGCTGGATGGATTAAAGGCTGGCGGTGTCGTCGGCGTTGTCAAACATATGCCGGGGCATGGCCGGGCAATTGTTGACAGTCATCATGAATTACCGACGGTAAGTATCTCTAAACAAGAACTAGAACAGGATCTCAGCCCGTTTCGTACACTCAACTGGGCACCAATGGGGATGACGAGCCACATTGTGTACGAAGCGTATGATCGCGACCGGCCCTCCACGATGTCACCGATCATTATCGATGACGTCATTCGCGGCAATATCGGTTTTGACGGACTGTTGATGAGCGACGATCTCGACATGCAGGCTTTGTCAGGCGACGTTCCAAGCCGTGCGGTGGAATGCGTTGCTGCCGGGTGCGATCTTGCGCTGAATTGCTGGGGCCGCTTTGACGAGATGGTTACGATAGTCGACCGCCTGCCGGATATTACCGCGCGAGCGCGGCAGCGGCTGGACCAAGCCATGGCCACGATCCGGCCGGTCGAGTTTGCCGAGGAGCGCCTTAGCGCGCTTATCGCGAAACGGGATCAACTGTTGGCGATGGCAAGCGCGGATCAAAAACTGACCATGGGTGCAACAGGTGCGGCATGAGCGAAATTGACGATCTGTTCCTTGAAGATGACGTTCCAGCCACAGTCGAGGATGACGGCGAAACGTTGAAAATCGACATCGACGGCTGGGAAGGTCCGCTCGATCTATTGCTGACGCTGGCGCGCAATCAAAAGGTGGATTTGCGGGCTATCTCGATTTTGCAACTGGTCGATCAATATCTGGTTTTCATTGAAAATGCCCGCGCGCTGAAGTTGGAGTTGGCGGCAGATTATCTGGTGATGGCGGCGTGGCTAACGTATTTGAAGTCCGCGTTGCTGCTGCCCAAGGATCCAAACATTGATCCCTCGCCAGAGGAGCTCGCGTTGCGCCTGCAATTGCGGCTCGAACGGCTGAATGCTATGCGTGAAAGCGGGGCGCGGTTAATGGCGCGTGACCGGATTGGCCGCGACATATTTCTACGCGGCACACCCGAAGGACTGCGTGTCGTTCGCAAAAACATTTGGGATTGCAGCTATTTTGAACTGATTACCGCCTATGCGCAGCTGCATGCGCGTAACGAACCGGTGCTGCATGTGGTGAAGCGGCGTGCCGTCATGACGCTGGAGGAAGCGCTGGAGCGGGTTTCCAAAATGGTTGGTCATGCGATTAGCTGGACCCAGCTGGAATCGTTCTTGCCGCCCGAAACTATTCCGGGTTTACGAAAATCGGCATTGGCCTCAAGCTTTGCAGCTGTGCTGGAATTGGCCAAGCGTGGGACAATTGATTTGCAACAGGACGGCACATTCGAACCGTTGATGTTAAGGGCCAAAGTGGGAATTGGGGCATGATGATCGAATATGATATCGGTATGCGTTCGGTTGAGGCGACCTTGTTTGCCGCAGAAACACCGATGACCGTTGAACAAATTCGCGGTTATGTCGGCGATGCTATTGATGTGCCCGATGCGCTAAAGCGGCTTGAGGAACAGTATAGCGGCCACGGCATCGAACTGGTGCAGCGCGGCAAGACCTGGCATTTTCAAACCGCTGCTGATTTGGCGCATTTGCTGCGGCGGGAACGTGAAGAAAGTCGCAAACTATCGCGTGCGGCGGTCGAAACGCTAGCGATCATCGCGTATCACGAACCTGTCAGTCGCGCCGAGATAGAGGCGATTCGAGGGGTGCAGATTTCCAAAGGCACGCTGGATGTACTGATGGAGGCGGGCTGGGTTCGTCCGGCGGGACGAAGGGAAGTGCCGGGTCGGCCGTTGATCTATGCGACTACTGCCGAGTTTTTGGCGCATTTTGGTCTCACAAACCGCCGCGATTTGCCGGGCCTAGCTGACCTGAAAGCCGCCGGATTGCTTGATCCTGTTGACCTTGCGTTCGAAGGAATGAACGAGGCAGAAGAGGAAGATACGCAGAATAACGAAAGCGCGCTGGAAATATCCGATCCGAACGCCTAGATTAGAGTAATGAATTGCAACGGGGCGTGCGCCCTTTGCTTAGGAGATTGAAATGGGTGGTACTAGCATCTGGCATTGGATCGTAGTCGGCGTCATCGTGATGTTGCTGTTCGGCCGCGGTCGGTTTTCCGGCATGATGGGCGATGTCGCAAAGGGCATTAAAGAGTTCAAAAAAGGAATGAGCGAAGAGGAAGCTGATGCAAAAGCGCCGCCATCCCGAATTGAAGGCCCTGCGCCAACAGTTATCGACGCGGAAACGACCAGCGAAAAACAGAAATAATCCCGTTCAGGGTCTGAACCATGTTTGATATCGCTTCCAGCGAGCTGTTGCTTGTCGCGCTCATTGCGCTTTTGGTCATCGGGCCAAAGGATTTGCCGCGCGTGTTGCGCTATGTTGGCAATTGGATCGGTAAAGCACGCAGCGTCGCGGCGCAATTTCGCAGCGGGTTTGACGAAATGGTGCGCGAATCTGAACTGGCCGATCTGGAAAAGAAATGGGCTGCGGAAAACGAACGCATCATGCGCGATCATCCGCCGGAAAAGTATGAGGCGGAACCGGTACCGGTGATGACGGAGCTTCCAGCGCCCGAAAAAACACCCAAACCAACAAAGCCGCGTAAACCAAAAGCGGATAAGCCGGTATGAGCGATATCGACGACAGCAAGATGCCGTTGCTCGACCATCTGATCGAGTTCAGAAACCGGCTGTTGTGGTGCGTTTTGGCGCTGGCGATCTCGTTCGGCGTCTGTTTCTATTTTGCCTCCCCAATCTATGGCTGGTTGGTCCAGCCTCTGAAAAATGTGGGGCAAGATAAACTGATCTATACCGATGTCTTTGAAGCGTTTTTTGTACAGGTTAAAGTCGGTTTGTTCGCAGCAATGATGGTGAGTTTTCCAGTGTTTGCGACACAGATGTACCGCTTTATTGCCCCGGGCTTGTACAAAAATGAGAAGAGAGCCTTCTTACCGTTTCTATTGATGACCCCGGTACTGTTCACCCTTGGCGCATCGCTTGCGTATTTTGGTGCTATGCCTGTGGCGCTGAAATTCTTGCTTGGTTTTGAGGGTAATGTCGGCGGTATGACGCAAGAGGCACTGCCCGGCGTTGGCAATTACCTTAGCTTTGCGACGACATTCATTTTCGGTTTCGGCGTAGCGTTTCAGCTGCCGGTGCTGCTGATGCTTTTGGAGCGGGCAGGAATTGTGTCTCGCGACCAGCTTATCGCCGGGAGACGTTATGCGATCGTCGGAGCTTTTGCGATTGCGGCAGTGCTAACTCCGCCTGATGTGATTTCGCAGCTGATGCTCGCGATCCCGCTCTGCCTGTTATACGAATTCGCCATTATCGCGATTTGGTTCACGCAAAAGCGGCGTAACAAAAAGGCGGAAGAAACAACCGCCGATACAGAAGCAGCCTAAATCGCTTTATCGCCTGCTTCACCGACCGATTCGATATCTCGGCCAAGGCCTTTGACGGTATTACAGGCAGATAGCATCAATGATGCAGCGATTAGGGTGGCGGCAATGACTTTGCGCATGACTTTATCCTTATTCAATGTTCAGCGATCCTATCGATAGGATGCTGAACACCAGATGAGCCGGTTCACGGCCTAGAAACTGAACCGTGCAGTCAGGCGGAAATCTCGGCCCGCTAGCGGCACAAAATCCTTAGTGAACGAAGCTGCGCGGCGTGCATCGACATCAAAGATGTTGTTTGCAGCTGCAATCAGGCTGATATTCCGCTGGCGTCCAAATGGTCGCCATATCAGTTCGGCATTTACCATCGTGAAGCTGTCGGTGGTTGTTTCAAAGCTGGCAACACGGTTCTGGGCATCGCTATATTCAACTTCGCCGCGCAGTTGCAGGTGATCGCTTTGCAGCTCTAGTCCACCCAGCAGGCGAAGGGGCGGAATCCGCGGCGCTGGCCCCACGTTGCGAATATTGGTGCGCACATAATCAGCGACGCCATCAACGACGATATCAAAGCCACCAATGCTGCCAAGCTGTGCACTAACCTCTGCTTCAACTCCCCAAACACGGGCCTTGCGCTGAAAATATTGGAACACAGGCAAGTCATCCTCGATCGCGCCTGTCGCGTTTTCAAAGATGTAGCTGCTGAAACGATTGGCGAAAAGGGTGACGCTGCCGTCAACGCGGGTGCTGTCATACCGCGCATAGATTTCGCCGTTAAGGCTGCGCTCGCTGCGCAAATTTGTGTCACCTATCTCAAAGGATTGGGTGGCGACATGCGGCCCGTTGGAGAACAGTTCCTCAACCGATGGTGCGCGCGCAGTGCGAGAAAGGTTCACACCAAGCTTTAGGTCGCCTGTGGTGTAACCAAGGCCCAACGCACCAGATACGTTGTTAAAACGCCGCGCGACACCGATTGATTTTGCCTCAAGGCTGGCGTGATCGAAACGCAAAGCGGCCTCAACATCAAAGGCTCCAAAGGAAAACTCTTGCAGCGTGAATAGGCCCAGCGACCGTGTTTGCGACGGCGGTACAAATGCCTCATCGCCGATTGCTTCAAAATCTCGGGTCAAAAACTGCACACCACTTGCGCCGCGCCATCCGCTGCGTTCGTTTTGTGTCAGCTCCAGCCGCGATTCTATCGCTGAGCTGTTAAATGTGGTGCCGATATCGCCGCCTTCCAATTCGGTATGGGTGTAATCGGCATAGCCTGCGCGCAGACGTAGCTTATCCAAGAAGCCACTGCCCAATTCCACTTCGCCGCGCAGGTCAAAGCGATATTGCTTTAGGTCAATCGAGACGCCATCTTCCTCAATCTCTGCGCCAAAGTCGGGACGTTCGGCAATGCCATATTTCGTATCATAGACGTTGAACGAAATGCCAAGGTTGCCGCCGTCGTCGATAAAGGCTGCGCCAACGCCTGCGCTCCATGTTTTGACATCGCTATTGGGTAGGCGACCGCGCGCCGCCGCCCAAGTGCGGGCATTCGCCGCCTCTGTTGTGTTGCCAAGTGCTGTTTGTTCAGCGGCAAACGCAAGCGCCTCTGCCCGCAGCGTCGGTGAAAGTATCGAGCCGCCAATACGCAGATCGCCACTGTTGCGGTAACTGCCATCGGCATGGACTACAAAGCGATCACCAATTGGCACGTCGACCGATGCGCCGCCTGAATATTCGCGGGCAACGTTGGAATAGCCGGCAAGGGCATCAACATGCACTGCCTCGTCGGGAACATTGCGCGGGATGCGTTTGTCGATAACATTCACTGCGCCGCCGGTTGCCTGACCACCGAAAAGCAAAACTGCGGGGCCGCGCAAAACCTCAATCCGTTCAGTGGTCAACGCATCGATAGTGACCGCATGATCCGCAGATGTGTTGGACGCATCGATGTTGCCAATGCCATCGGTCAGTACAGCGACACGATTACCCTGCGACCCGCGAATGACTGGACGCGACGCTCCGGGGCCAAAGCTTGTAGCGGATAGACCGGGCAACTTGGTCAGCATTTCGCCGATCTGCCCCTCGGTCTCGGCAGCAAGTTCCTCGCCAGAAATCGACGATGTTCCGGCAAGAAGATCAAGGCGTTCAAAATAGGGGGCAGTTACAACAATGCCTTCATCCTTGTGGAAATCGTCATCCTGTGCGGCAGTTTCTTCGTCTTGCTGTTGCGCGAAAGCGGGCGTTGCGATCAACAACGATGACAGCAGAGCAGAGCTGGCAAGCAGGTTAAAAATTTTCATTGGGAGAAGCCCTCAAACATTGTGATTATGAAACTCTAAAAACTCGTAGCTTCTATGTTATAGTATAACAACACTCATTTGTTGGAAATCGACGAATGGCATTTTTATGACGGTGAACGCCTATGGCTGTTCCAAAGCACCGCTTGGGGCATGGAAAGCGGTCGTGGCTTGCGCCTTTGTGGTTGGCGCACTAGCTAATGCAAATGACCGCTACTAATTCGACCCTAGACCTTATTGGCAATACACCTCTGGTTCTGCTGAAGGGGCCAAGCGCTGAAACCGGCTGTGAAATTTACGGCAAGTGCGAATTTGCAAACCCCGGAGCATCAGTCAAAGACCGCGCCGCACTTTACATCGTCCGCGATGCAGAGGCGCAAGGCACGCTGAAACCCGGTGGAACTATTGTCGAGGGGACCGCGGGTAACACCGGTATCGGCCTTGCACTGGTATGCAATGCGCTGGGCTATAAGACGATCATCGTCATGCCCGAGACGCAAAGTCAGGAAAAAAAGGATACTCTGCGCGCATTAGGTGCCGAGCTTGTTCTTGTTCCAGCAGCGCCTTACGCCAATCCAGGTCACTTCGTGCACACCTCTCGCCGGATAGCGGAGGAGACGCACAATGCAGTATGGGCCAACCAGTTTGATAACATCGCCAACCGCCGTGCGCATATTGAAACCACTGCCGAAGAAATCTGGAGCCAGATGGACGGTCGCGTTGATGGCTTTACCTGTGCTGCGGGAACAGGCGGTACAATAGCAGGCGTTGGACTGGGGCTAAAGGCCAAGGATGAGGCGGTGACTATCGCTTTGTCCGATCCGCACGGCGCGGCACTTTATAACTATTATGCGTGCGGCGAACTGCGCGCCGAGGGTAATTCTGTGGCTGAGGGGATCGGGCAGGGCCGTATCACCGCCAACCTTGATCATGCGCCAATTGATACCCAATTCAGGATTTCTGACGAAGAAGGCCTTGTCTGGGTCCGCAGGCTATTGGCGGAGGAGGGGCTATGTCTTGGCCTGTCGTCGGGGATAAATGTGGCTGGGGCGGTGGCATTGGCCAAGCAACTGGGGCCGGGCAAGCGCATCGCAACGATCCTGTGCGACACAGGCTTTCGTTATCTCTCGACGCTATACAATCCCCAATGGATGGCGTCGAAAGGATTGTCTCCGATGCCTTGGCAACTGGACACGCCTGCGGTTGCCGCGTAGTCAGTGAACAAAGGAGTTTCCATGGCGCGTTCCAATGAATCCGCAATCCAGCGATTGCAAGTCGGCCTTGTCGGATTGCTTGTCGTCCTGTTGTTTGTAAGCGTTGCAAGCATGATCCTTGATGGAGCAGATAACCCCGCTCAAACCACCACAGCGCAAAAATCTGGTTCTGGCGCCAATGCAAAAGCAGGAAGCGAAGAGCCTTTGGTCGAACTCGGCGTAACCCCGGTAGTGCCAGATCAACAAAACAAGCAACCTGTAACACAGCCTGCCCCTGGCCCGCTGCAAAACTGAATATCCCTATATTATGGTGAAGCTTCATTCCGGCAGTGTTGATCGGCGCATCATTGCCGGGATCGCAATCCTTGCGATCATTATCAGCGGCCTGCTGTATTTCGGCATCAAGAAAAGCGGCGAGGATCGGAGTAACCGCCCGCCGCTGCTGATCATGTCGAGCATATCGTTGCAATGGGGTGAGGTCACTATGGAGCAGATGGCCAAGGGCGAAACGCAGCCTGCGCCATTGTTCAATGCTTTGGCCAAGAAAAACCAACCGGTGATAATCGACGATTTTCAAAAACTGGGACGACCCGGTGATACCCCTTTGCTGATGATCCAACCCAGAGCACTTGCGCCGCGTGAATTGGTGCAGCTGGATGGCTGGTTGCGAAACGGCGGAACCGCAATCATCTTTGCTGACCCTGCGCTTGCATGGTCCAGCGAGCTGCCCTTGGGTGATCAACGCCGCCCATTGTTTACGTCTCTGCTCAATCCCTTGTTCGGGCATTGGGGAGTTCAGTTGGCTTTACCAACAGACGACGCAGCCGATATGAAGGATGCAACGGTAGGTACTTACCGGCTGACAACTAAGTCAGCAGGCATCTGGGTAACTGCCAAAAATGCCAAGCCATCGGCAAAATGCACAATCCGCGACGATGAATTGATCGCGAGTTGTGTTATAGGCAAGGGCAAAGCCCTACTGATTGCCGATGCGGATGTTTTGCATGATGAGCAATGGACCGATAATGTAATCACTTCAGGAACAATGGCGTGGCTAGGTGCTGTCATTACCAGACTGCAGAACAAGCAAGCGATCACTTCAGAACTATGGGAAAGTGAGGGAAATTAAGGGAGTGCAGTGTGCTTTTTCGGATAAGTATCTGTTTTTGGATAGTTTAATCCATTCTAGATTTGCCGAGTTTCTTTGAGCCACAAAAAAAGAAACCAATATAAATCAATTGCTTGATATGGCTTAGTAGCAAATTCCCATAAAAACCCCCTTTTCATCCATGATTTCCCCTGATACACCCTCGAAATAATCCGGGGTGGATTCCTGATATTCGGCTTTTGTAAAGCTCGAGACGTAAAGGCACGCGCTTTTGCGATTGGAGAACCACACCCAAAGGAAAGGGGTTTTGGTTCGTGTCTGCTCTCGTTGTCTATGCCGGTTCCGGACTGTCGACGATCGATGCCAAAGGGCGCGTGACCATTCCTGCTGAGCTTCGCGATGCTGTAGCTGAATCGAGCGGTGAAAATTCTGTTTGCTTGCAACGTCATTCAAGCCTTCCGTGCCTGATCGGATATGGCCGGACAGAAAAAGAGCAGCGCAAAGTTGATCTGAACACGCAATGGTCAGCAGCCGTCAACCGCGGCGGTGTATTCGACCGTGAGGCAGAAGGTGCTGGCGCGTCCTCCATCTTTGAAACCAACTTTGAAACTTCGGGACGTTTCGTGCTTCCTTCGATGCTGAAGAGCTTGGGAAAGCTATCGTCTGAACGGGCCTTCTTTTTCGGCGTGACTACTCACTTCATGCTTTGGAACCCCGATGTATTTTTAAGCTCTGCCCCGCCCGCCTTCGCGCATGTCCGCGACGAGCTGGAATATTGGCTGGGCGAAGCAACAAGGCGCGGCAAATGAACGGCGCCCCGAACCACATTCCAGTTTTGCTGGATGAAGTAATTCACGCTCTGGCCATCACCCCAGGTTCAGATGTTGTGGATGGCACCTTTGGTGCAGGCGGATATAGTCAGGCTTTTCTGGCTTTGGGTGCGCGCGTTCATGCATTTGATCGCGACCCCGATGCGCTTGCAGCTGGTGCCGACCTTGCAGCGCAGAGTGGGGGTGCTTTGCATCTTCACTCTGCCTGCTTTTCTGAAATGGACCGGCAGCTAGCGGACATCGGTGTGACGCAAGTCGATGCGGTCGTGCTGGATATCGGGGTTTCCTCGATGCAGCTGGATCAGGCGGCGCGCGGCTTTTCGTTCCAGAACGATGGTCCGCTCGACATGCGGATGAGCCAAGACGGCGAAACTGCAGCAGACTTTATCAACAATGCTGATGAAGCCGAAATCGCGAATGTGATTTATCTCTATGGAGAAGAGCATCGTTCGCGCCGGATTGCGCGCTTCATCGTTGCTGCTCGCCCCATCGAAAGTACAGGCGCGCTTGCGGCCATCGTGCGCAAATCGCTCGGCTATCGCCAAGGAGCGCCGAAAGATCCTGCGACACGCACGTTTCAGGCGCTGCGCATCCATATCAATCGCGAACTCGACGAGCTTAATCAGGGGTTGGAGGCGGCGGAACGCTTGCTGAAACCCGGTGGGCGGCTGGCAGTGGTAAGTTTCCACAGTCTTGAGGATCGCATCGTTAAGCAATTCCTGCGCGAACGCAGCGGAGCATTGAGCAGCGGTTCCCGGCATATGCCGATTATGACGGCTGCACGCTCGCCCAGTTTTCTGGATGTGTCGAAAGCGATCCGACCCTCGGCAGAAGAAATTACGCGGAATCCTCGTTCGCGGTCTTCGACACTACGCAGTGCGATCCGTTCTGAAGCTCCGGCCTGGTCATTGGAGAATGCAGCATGACGCTTGCAATGAAAAAGCTAAAGAACTTTGGCTGGGTGGCTTTGCTGTCGGTTATCATCGTGCTGTTGTACCCGCTGTCGCTGAATGTCGGCGCGTTGCACAGTGAGCTGGTCAGCACAGACCGCAAAATAATGGAAACAAAACGCGAGATCAGCTTTTTGCAGGCTGAATTGCGGACGCGCGCCAACATGAACCAACTCGCCGAATGGAACGATCTGCTCTATGGCTATGGTCCACCAACGGCTGAGCAATATCTGGATGGCGAGCGTGCACTTGCAAATCTTGGTGGGATTGGGCCTGACGTAAAACCTGTCATGGTCGCTGTTTCGGATATCGATGGCACTGTGCCAGCTGGCGAGATTGGAAAGCCCGGTGCTTTTGCTTCAAAGCTTGACGATGAAGACGATAGCCAGCCAGTTCGTATTGCATCAGTAGATACTAAAAAAACCGAAAAGCCTGAAAAACCAGAAAAACTGGTAGAAACCAAAAAGCCGGTTGCGGGAAATACAACCAGCAGAACCGATCGCTTGTCCAAGATGGATGACCAGTTGCTGTCGGATAAACTATTAAAAGAGATCGAAAAAAAGGCAGCGCAGGAGCGTAAGCGGAGATGACCACATTTGTAGCCCGCCCGACAAGCCGTCAAAACGCCAATGCCGCGCGGGCAGCGACGGCTTTGTCATTTTGGCGATTGCTGGTGCTCGCGGGCTTTTTTGGTTGCTTCCTGCTGTTGATTATTGCGCGGCTTACCACGCTGGCGCTGTTTGAAGGTAGCCGCGCTTATGGTGCGACCACCAGCAGCTATGTTCCTGTGCGCGGCGACATTACTGATCGCAATGGTGTGCCGCTGGCCCGGACAATCCGCGCTTATGCGATTTGGGTGAAACCTTCTGCTTTGCTGGGCGACAGGCAGAAACTGGCGCAGGATTTGGCGACCATTTTTCCAGATACTCCGCAAGAAGAATTCTATGCCAAGCTGACGGCGAAAGAATCGGGCTATCTGCGCAAACGTGCTTTGCCCGAACAGGTGCGTCAGGTGCATAATCTGGGTGAAGTCGCGATTGAATTTCCCCGCGAGGACGAACGGCTATACCCGCAGCATGATCTGGCGGCGCACGTCCTTGGCTATGTCGCCCCAGGTGGTACTGGTGCGCTGGGCATGGAACGTGTGATGGATTCCAAGCTACGTGATCCCAAACTGCGCGGGGAACCCGTCGAGCTATCTATTGATGTGCGCGTGCAGGCCGCATTGGAGCAAGAACTTGCGCGCGGTATGAAAAGCACCGCTGCAAAGGGTGCTGCTGGCGTAATCCTTGATGTGAAAACTGGCGAAGTGCTGGCGATGGCGTCGTTGCCATCATTCAACCCGAATTTTCCGAATTTCGCCGATGAACGTACACTAGAGGCGGATTTAGCATTGGGGAAAACTCCCATCGATTATCAGGTTAATACTGTGACGAACCGCGTGTTCGAATTGGGATCCACGTTTAAGCCGTTGACTGTTGCCGCTGCTCTTGACGCCGGAACAGTCCGCAATCTGGCCATCCGCTATGACGCGACAGCGCCTATTGAAATCAGCGGCTTTAAAATTCGGGACACGCATCCTGCTGGACGCTGGTTGAACACGCCCGAGGCGCTTGTTCACAGCTCCAACATCGTTACTGCGCGCATTGCCGACAATCTTGGCCGTGAAAAGATGGAGGCGATGCTGAGGACTTTAGAGTTCGACAAGCGTCCCCGCATTGAATTGGCGGAGCGGTCACGGCCTTTGTGGCCTAAAAGCTGGGGCCGTGTGACCAATATGACGGTCGGCTTTGGTCACGGCATGTCAGTAACTCCTTTGCATCTTGCCACGGGTTATGCCGCGATGGTGAATGGCGGAATTTTCCGCCCCGCGACTTTGTTTAAGGTTCCAGAGGGCAAGAAAGTTCCCGGCAAGCGCGTCTTTGCCGCTGCCACCAGCGCACGGATGAGGCAATTGCTGCGGATGATCGTTGTTGATGGCACGGGTAAGAAAGCTGATGCCAATGGCTACCGCGTGGGTGGCAAAACCGGCTCTGCTGAAAAGCCAGGTGTCGGAGGTTATGCACGGAATCTTGTCGTATCGACCTTCGCGGCGGCTTTCCCGATGGATAATCCGCGCTATATCATCATCGCTATGTTGGATGAACCTAAAGGAACAGCCGAATCAGGCTTTCAGCGCACAGCAGGCTGGACAGCAGCTCCTGTTGTGAACAAGACTGTGATGCGCATTGGCCCGCAGCTTGGCATTATTCCTGATACGCACCGCGATGTTGACGTTTCCGAACTCATGCCTCTGCTCTGGTCGCCCAAAGGGGGGAACTGATGCTGCTCTCAGCGTTGATCGGCGACGCAGCGGGAGTGAGCGGCGATACGCGCGTTACAGGGTTTGCAATTGATAACCGGAAAGTTGCGGCTGGCACGATTTTTGGCGCATTCAAGGGTGCGAAATTCAACGGCGAAGATTTTATCGATGCTGCGATCGCAGCGGGCGCTCCAGCTATCGTAGCGTCGCCTGATGCCAAAGTGGTCGGTGCGGTCCATATCGCATCGGATAACCCGCGAAAGGCCTTTGCGCAGATTGCAGCAAAGTTCTTTGCGCCGTTTCCCAAGCATGTGGCCGCAGTCACTGGAACCAACGGTAAAACCTCAACCGCTGAACTCACCCGTCAGCTGTGGCGCATGGCCGGTCATAATGCTGCATCTATTGGGACATTGGGCGTTACCACCGCCGAGGATCAGGTGCGCACTGGCCTGACGACCCCTGACATCGTTACATTTCTGTCGAACATGTCCGGGCTGTCGCGTGAAGGCATAAGCCATGCGATCTTTGAAGCATCCAGCCATGGTCTCGATCAATATCGTGTTGCAGGCGTGCCGGTTGGCGTGGTCGCTTTTACCAACCTTAGCCGCGATCATCTGGATTATCATGGCAGCATGGACGCGTATTTTGAGGCCAAGATGCGGCTGTTTGACGAGATCGCGATTGAGACAGCGACCGCAGTCATCTGGGCCGATGATGCTTGGTCGGACAAGGCGATTGCACGGGCAACGGCGCGTGACCTGAACCTGATTACGGTCGGTGAAAACGGCAAAGGTATCCGCCTGATATCGCGCAAACCTACACAATTGGGACAAGACCTTGAGATCGAAGTTCAAGGCGAAACCTATAAGGTCAAATTGCCACTGATTGGTGCATATCAGGCGTCAAACGCTCTTACCGCCTGTGGTGTCGTCATTGGCAGTGGTGAGCGCGCTGATGATGTGATCGCCAATCTGTCGCGTCTGCAAACAGTACGCGGGCGACTGGAGCGTGCAGCGATCGCCCGTTCAGGTGCGCCGATCTACGTCGATTATGCGCATACGCCAGATGGACTGGATGCAGCAATCAAAGCTTTGCGGCCCCATACCAATGGCCGGTTGATCGTTGTGTTTGGGGCTGGCGGCGACCGAGATGCGGGCAAGCGGCCGTTGATGGGCGCTGTTGCGCAACAATACGCTGACATCTGCATCGTCACCGATGATAATCCGCGCAGCGAAGATCCGGCTTCTATCCGTGCAGCGATCCGCGAAGGCGCACCGGGCGCGCTTGAAATCGGCGACCGGCGTGAGGCTATAGCAAAGGCCATCCAATTAGCTGCGTCGGGCGACATCGTCCTGATCGCTGGTAAAGGGCATGAACAGGGCCAGATCGTTGGGGATCGCACACTGCCGTTCGACGATGTAGAGGTAGCGCGGGAGTGCATGGCATGACGCCATTGTGGACTACAGATGCGCTTGCCGGCCTTTTAGGCGGCAAAGCCAGCAGTGACTTTTCCTGCGACGGTGTCGCTTTTGACTCGCGTGAGATCGGGCCGGGTGATCTGTTTTTTGCGCTAAAGGGCGAACACAGCGACGGGCATTTGTTTGTCGAGACAGCATTTGCCAACGGTGCAGCAGGGGCAATTGTTAGCGAGCCTGTCAATGGCCCGCATATCTGCGTGCCCGATACGATGCGCGCGCTTGAACAGCTTGGTATCGCATCGCGTGACCGGGTTGATGCAAAAATTATCGGCGTCACTGGCTCTGCTGGAAAAACGGGGACTAAAGAGGCGCTGTTTGCGGCTTTGGATCGCGCCTCATTTGGCAAAGCGCACCGTTCAGTCAAAAGCTATAACAACCATGTTGGCGTGCCATTAAGCCTGTCACGAATGCCAGCAGACACCCAATACGGCGTGTTTGAAATGGGTATGAACCATGCTGGAGAGCTGAGCGCATTGACGCAATTTGTCCGTCCGCATGTCGCCATCATTACGACCATAGCCCCTGCGCATATCGAATTTTTCAAGGATGAAAGCGGCATTGCTGATGCCAAGGGTGAAATCTTTGAAGGGTTGGTTGCGGGAGGCACTGCGATCATCCCACGCGACAATGTCCACTATCCCCGGCTTCGTGCAAAGGCAGAAAAGCATGCTGATCATATTGTCTCTTTTGGTTTTTCGCCGGAAGCTGATGTGCGCTGCGTTGATCATGTTGGTTCCGAAAACGGTGGCTCGCTGATCACGGCGCAACTGCCCGGCGGCATGCTTTGCTATGCGTTATCCCAAGCCGGCGACCATTGGATCGCCAACTCGCTGGCGGTATTGGCCGCTGTCGAAGCGGTTGGCGCTGATCTGGCGGCGGCAGGTTTGGCGCTGGCTGAGCTGGGCGGCCTAAAAGGACGCGGTGCGCGCCACTCGATTACGGTTAAGGGCGGCGAGGCGTTGCTGATCGACGAGAGCTATAACGCAAACCCCGCATCAATGGCGGCAACGATCACGGCACTGGGCCGCGCATCCGCAGGCCGTCACATCGCAATTCTAGCTACGATGAAGGAATTGGGGTCGAAATCCGCTGAGTTTCATGTCGGGATAAAGACACATCTTGATGCCGCAGGCGTAAGTTATGCACTTCTTGTCGGTGAAGAGATGGCTCCGCTCGCCGAAGCGTTGGCCCGCGACATTGCATGGGCTGGTAAATTCACGCATTGCGCCACCGCAAAGGAGGCAGTCTCCGTGGCGCAGGATATAATCCAGCCCGGTGACGCTATCCTGATTAAAGGGTCCAATTCAATGGGCCTGTCCGCTGTCGTCGACGCGCTTGTCGGCGATGCGAAGGGGTAAGGAATTCTGATGCTGTTCTGGTTGGCAGACTATTTTGACTATGCAGGCTTATTCAACCTGTTCCGCTATTTGACGTTCCGCGCCGGAGCAGCGGTAGGAACTGCACTCCTCATCGGAATGGTCATTGGCCCCAAATTCATCAGCATGCTGCGCGTCCGGCAAGGCAAAGGCCAACCGATCCGTGATGACGGACCGCAAACGCATTTGGCAAAGGTCGGCACGCCCACGATGGGCGGCCTGATGATCCTGACCGCGATTACGATATCGATGTTGCTGTGGATGGATTTGAGTAACGTCTATCTTTGGGCCTGTTTGACAGTGATGCTGGGCTTTGGTCTGGTTGGCTTTATGGATGACTATGACAAAGTCACTAAGCGCAGCCACAAAGGCGTTTCTGGTAAAGTGCGGTTGTTGTTTGAATTTGCGATTGCGGGTGTGGCGGTTACGCTGATCGTGTCGCAAACTGGCGGAAATCTATATCTACCGTTCGTCAATGGTCCGGTTGCAGACCTCGGCTATTGGTATATTGTGTTCGGTGCGTTCGTGATTGTTTCGTTCGGCAATTCGGTGAATTTAACCGATGGCTTGGATGGTTTGGCGACTATGCCCGTAATCATTGCCGCTCTTGCATTTATGATGATCGTCTATCTGGTGGGTAACGCCAAATATGCCGAATACCTGGGATTGCCGTTCATTTTGGGCGTGGGCGATCTGGTGATTTTGTGCGGCGCGATTGTCGGCGCAGGCCTTGCGTTCCTGTGGTATAACGCGCCGCCTGCGCAGGTTTTCATGGGCGATACGGGCAGCCTTGCTTTGGGCGGCACGTTGGGTGCGATCGCTGTGGTTGCGCATCATGAATTTGTGCTGGCGATTATCGGCGGGTTGTTTGTTGTCGAGGCGTTGTCTGTCATTATCCAAGTGTTCTGGTTCAAGCGGACCGGAAAGCGCGTATTCCGCATGGCGCCGATCCACCACCACTTTGAACAATTGGGCTGGCCTGAATCGACGGTTGTGATCCGGTTCTGGATCATCGCATTTGTGCTGGCACTGGCAGGATTGGCGACGCTGAAATTGAGATGATCACATCGGATGCCTTTCGCGGCAAACGCTATGCAGTGCTCGGCCTGGCTAGGTCGGGCATTGCCACTTTGCGGACATTAGTGGCGAGCGGCGCAGCAGTTGCCGCGTGGGATAGCCGCGAAGAGGCGCGGTTGCTTGCCGGTGACGGCGCAACGCTGGCAGATCCGATGGAGATTGATCTGGCGGGCTTTGACGGCGTGATAGTGTCGCCGGGAGTTCCATTGAACAGCCATCCTATTGTCCAAAAGTGCCGCGATGCTGGTGTGCCGGTGATTGGGGATATTGAACTGTTTTCTATGGCACGGGCTAGCTTGCCTGCGCATAAGGTGGTCGGGATTACCGGAACCAACGGTAAATCGACCACGACCGCATTGCTGCACCATGTGTTGCAGAGTGCAGGAATACCAACGCTGATGGGCGGTAACATCGGGCTGCCGATCCTGTCGCAAGAGCCTTTGCCAGCGGGCGGCGTTTATGTTTTGGAACTGTCCAGTTTTCAGATCGACCTGACCTATACGCTGGATTGTGACGTTGCGATTTTGACTAACATCACCCCTGACCATCTCGACCGGTATGACAGCTTTCTTGATTATGCTGCATCAAAAGAACGGCTGTTTCATATGCAGCATGCTGACAAAGTGTCGGTGATAGCTGTCGATGATGACCCCAGCCGAATGATCGCCAGCCGTGTCCACCACCGGTTAAAGCGGGTGTCCGCAAACGACATCGCCGACCAGTCGCGTTGGCCTTCGTTGCAGGGTCCGCACAATGCGCAGAACGCCGCGACCGTTATCGCAACTTGCGAAGCCCTTGGACTTTCGGCTGAACAGATTGAGATGGGGCTACAAAGCTATCCCGGGCTTGCACATCGTATGGAACGCATCCGCGAAGTGGGCGATGTGTTGTATGTAAACGACAGCAAAGCGACCAATGCGACTTCGACGGCGCCAGCGCTGGCGGCTTATCCTGCAATCCACTGGATATTGGGCGGGCTTGCAAAAACCAATGATCTCGATGCCTGTGTGCCACATTATGGCAATGTCGTTGCGGCTTATGCTTATGGCCGTGACGGTCCAATGCTGGCAGACCTTTTGCGGTCACATATGACCGTTATTGAATATGTGACTTTAGTTGATGCTACCAACGCTGCGGCGGCGGCTGCGAAAGCTGGAGACACAGTTTTGTTATCCCCTGCCTGCGCCTCGCAAGATCAGTTTCGTGATTTTGAAGAGCGCGGCGACACGTTCCGCAATGCTGTTGCGGCTTTGGTGGCTTAAATGACGATACCAACCGCCTCATCCGATGTAACGCAACAACCGAAACGACCTTTGTCCTCGCGTCTTGGACGCAGTGATCGTTCGCCGCTAAGCGTCTGGTTCTGGGAATTAGATCGCGTATTGCTCTCGCTGTTCATGGTGTTGATTGCGATTGGCTTGCTAGCCGTTGCCGCCGCATCACCAGCAACTGCGCGGCGGCTATCATCGGCGTCAGTTGACCTAAACCCATTGTACTTTTTCTACCGGCAATTGGGCTGGCTGGCGGTGGCGTTGCCATTGATGTTTGTTATTTCCATGTACCCTCGTGAACAGGCACGAAGGCTCGGCATTGCTGCGTTCGGGTTCTTTTTCGTCCTGTTGTTGCTTGTGCCTGTGCTGGGCAAGGAAGTGAACGGTGCGCAACGCTGGATCGGCTATGGCGCTGCATCGCTGCAACCGTCTGAGTTTCTAAAACCGTTTTATGGGATTGCTATGGCATGGGTTCTGTCGTGGCGGTTAAAGGATGCGACGCTTCCCGTGCGGCTGATCACGATGGGCGTCACGGGCCTGATCTGCGTGTTATTGATGCTACAGCCGGATTTGGGGCAGACGGTATTGTTCAGCGGCATTTGGTTTGCGCTGATGATGGTGTCGGGCGTTCCGGCATCGCGGCTTTGGGGTTCGGCGGTCGGCGCCGTTGCGGGCATATTGATCGCCTATAATTTCTATCCGGTGGCGACGCAGCGGATTGATGCATGGGTATATGGTACGCAAGGGATAACGCACGACAAGCTGGCGATGGCTACGCTGACTGCAGGCGGTTTGACCGGCGTAGGCCCGGGGCTGGGTGAAAAGAAATACAGCCTGCCAGAGGCGCATACTGATTATATCTTTTCCGTTATCGGCGAAGAATTCGGCCTGATCGCGTGTATGATAATTGCGATCGTGTATTTCGCAATCCTTGCGCGCGTTGTCATCCGTATGCTGGACGAGCAAGATCAATTTACAATCCTTGCATGCACCGCGTTGGTTGCGCAGTTCTGCGGACAATCCATGATCAACATGGCCGTAAACCTTGGGATTTTCCCGTCAAAGGGGATGACATTGCCGTTTATCAGCTACGGCGGATCGTCGTTAATCGCGCTGGCCATCTGTTGCGGATTGATCTTGGCGTTGACGCGGCGCAACCCGTATCTTGACCAGACGCCATATATCGTAAAGGGCGGGTTATGACGATTTCCCGAAACTACATCTTGGCGGCAGGCGGCACTGGCGGCCACGTAATGCCCGCCTTTGCACTGGCAACTGAATTGATGCTGCGCGGGCATCATGTTGCGTTGATTACTGATGATCGCGGCATGAAGATACCGGGCTGCCCCGAAAAGCTTGCCCGGCATGTTCTGCCCGCTGGTCGCACCGGCGGTGGACCAAGAGCTTGGCTGAACGCGGCGCGCAGTATTGCGCGCGGCCGCGGCATGGCGCGCGAACTAAACCGCCATTTTGAACCCAGCTGCGTCGTTGGTTTTGGCGGATATCCGGCGTTGCCCGCATTGCTTGCGGCATTCGCCGATAAAATCCCGACAGTCATTCACGAACAAAATGCTGTGCTTGGCCGCGTGAACCGTTTTGTAGCGCCAAAGGTAAGTGCGATTGCAACGGCCTATCCTGATGTGCTTCGCATAGCCAAGAGCCATGCCGCAAAGGTGACGTTGGTCGGCAATCCTGTGCGCGAAGAAGTGCTTGCCCTGCGCGATGAAACTTACCCGCCGCTCGATGAAAACGGTGTGTTCCGTGTGCTCGTAACGGGCGGAAGCCAAGGCGCGTCGATCCTTTCAGAGGTTGTGCCAGAGGGGCTGACACAGCTGCCGCTCAATCTTCGCCGCCGCCTGCAAGTAACGCAGCAATGCCGTGCAGAGGATTTGGACACTGTTCGTAAAGCCTATGCCGAGCATCAAATCCCCGCTGACCTTGCGACCTATATGGAAGATTTCCCTGAAAGGCTGGGCTGGGCGCATTTGGTAATCGGACGGGCAGGGGCATCGACGATTGCCGAATTGACCTGTGCCGGACGCCCTGCGATCCTTGTGCCATTGCCGACCGCAATGGACAATCATCAGGCATATAATGTGAAAGAAATGGTTGAGGCGGGCGGCGCACGTTCAATCCTGCAGCATAACTTTACCTCGAAAGAGCTGGCAAAGCAGATCCAGAAAATGGCGTTGCTGCCAGGGGCACTGGAAAATGCAGCAAAGGCTGCGCGCAGTTGCGGACGACCAACGGCAGTGCGCGATTTGGCGGACCTTGTGGAGTCATTCGGACGTGCTCCATTGATGCATACGATTAAGCCTCACGCCCAGAAAAATACAGGTTTTGGTGGCGCGCAGCCAGCAATGGCAAAGGACATAAGCGCATGAAGGGCGTGGGCACCGACATTGGGACCATCCATTTTGTTGGCATTGGTGGCATCGGAATGTCTGGCATTGCCGAGGTGATGCATAATCTGGGCTATGCGGTGCAAGGCTCCGACATTGCAGAGGGCTATGTCGTCGAGGGCCTGCGTAAACGCGGGATCAAGGTCATGATCGGCCATGCCGCAGAGAATTTGGGCGATGCTGCAGTGGTGGTTACGTCCACAGCGGTAAAGCGCGGCAATCCAGAGGTTGAGGCGGCGCTGGAACGGCGCATTCCATTGGTTCGCCGTGCAGAGATGCTCGCTGAACTGATGCGGTTGAAATATACGGTCGCAGTTGCTGGAACACACGGCAAAACAACGACAACCTCGCTGATCGCGGCCATGCTGGATGCTGGCGGGCTTGACCCCACTGTCATCAACGGTGGCATCATCAACAATTACGGGTCGAACGCACGTTTGGGCGACAGCGACTGGATGGTGGTCGAGGCCGATGAAAGCGACGGTAGTTTCCTGCGCCTTGATGGCACAATCGCGGTCGTCACCAACATCGATCCGGAACATCTCGATCATTATGGCGATTTTGATAAGGCCAAGGCCGCCTATATCGAATTCATCGAAAATGTGCCTTTCTACGGCGTGGCGATCCTTTGTCTCGATCATCCAGAGGTGCAGGCAATCATTCCGCGCATCCGCGACCGGCGGATACTGACTTACGGCTTTTCTGCACAGGCAGACATTCGTGCCGACAATGTGCGTCACGAATTGGGCGGCAATACTTTTGATGTGGTGATCCGCGCGCGTGATGGCAGCAAGCGGGAGATTGCCGATGTGTTCCTGCCCATGTCTGGCCGTCACAATGTGCAAAATGCGCTGGCGGCGATTGCCGTCGGCTTAGAGCGCGGCATGAGTGACACGCAAGTGCAGGCAGGCTTTGCCAAATTTGGTGGCGTGAAGCGGCGCTTTACCAAGGTTGGCGAAGTCGGCGGTGTTACCATCATTGACGATTACGGCCATCATCCGGTCGAGATCCGCGCAGTTCTATCTGCCGCACGCGAAGGCGCAACTGGCCGCGTGATCGCGGTATGTCAGCCGCATCGTTTCACACGCCTTGGCAACTTAATGGAAGATTTCGCAACAGCCTTTAACGATGCCGATGTTGTGTATGTGTCGCCAGTGTATGCAGCGGGTGAAAGCCCGATTGAAGGCGTCAGCAGTGCGGAATTGGTCGGTAAAATCAAACGGCGCGGCCACCATAGCGCCGCAGAGATTGAAAGCGCAGAGGCGCTGGCCAAGGAATTGGCAGCAACAACGCGTGATGGCGATCTGGTCGTTTGCCTTGGCGCAGGCGATATCACCAAATGGGCCGCGGGCCTTGCCGATGCCATGAAGGCGGCAAAGGGATGATCGTTGCTGAACTCCCCAAAGTTTCAGGAAAGCTGACGGCGAACGCGCCGCTGGCTCCTTTGGTGTGGTTCAAATCGGGCGGTGCGGCGGAATGGTTGTTTGAGCCTAAAGACATCGCCGATCTGCAAGGGTTCTTGCGCGATCTAGATCCAGCCACGCCTGTTATGGCGTTGGGGCTTGGTTCCAATTTGATTGTGCGTGACGGCGGCTTTCCCGGCGTTGTTGTCCGCCTTGGCAAACCGTTTGCTAAAGTCGATGCGGTCGAGGACACTGTGCTTGATTGCGGCGGCGGAGCATCCGGCATCTTGGTTTCATCGACTGCGCGTGATGCCGCCATAGCCGGTTTGGAATTCCTACGCTCTATCCCCGGCACAGTGGGCGGCTTTGTCCGCATGAACGGCGGCGCCTATGGCGGCGAGGTAAAGGACATATTGATCGATTGCGATGTCGTGCTGCGTAATGGTGATTTGGCAACGCTTTCGGCCGCTGATTTGCATTATAGCTATCGCCATAGCGAACTGCCCGATGGTGCAATTGTGGTTGCCGCCCGCTTTCGCGGTAAGCCGGGCGAGCCAGACGTAATCCAGTCAGAAATGGACCGCATCTCGGCTGCGCGTGAAGCATCACAACCGCTGCGTTCCAAAACCGGCGGTTCAACCTTTAAGAACCCCGACGGCCATAAAGCTTGGCAGCTGGTCGATGAGGCGGGCTGCCGCGGTCTGATGATCGGCGGCGCACAGGTTTCGGAAAAGCACACCAATTTTATGATCAATACAGGCGATGCAACCAGCGCCGATATCGAGGCATTGGGCGAAGAAGTTCGCGCCCGGGTAAAAGCAAAATCGGGCATTGATCTGCATTGGGAAATTCAACGCGTGGGAGTGAAAAAGTGAGCGAGCCAATCCACGTTGCAGTCCTGATGGGTGGCTGGTCCAACGAACGTCCGGTGTCGCTGATGAGCGGCAATGGCGTGGCCGATGCGCTTGAGGAGCAGGGCTATAAAGTCAGCCGCGTTGATATGGACCGCAATGTAGCGCAGGTTCTGGCTGGATTACGGCCCGATGTTGTGTTCAACGCGCTCCACGGCGTTCCCGGTGAGGATGGCAGCGTGCAGGGTATGCTGGATCTGATGGGGATCAAATACACGCATAGCGGTATGGTCACATCGGTGATTGCGATCGACAAAGAGCTAACGAAGCAGCGGCTTGTTCCCGGCGGTATTCCGATGCCAAAGGGTACGATAGTTGACAGCGAAAGCCTGTATTCTGGCGATCCGTTGCCGCGACCTTATGTGTTAAAGCCGGTCAATGAAGGCAGCTCTGTTGGCGTCGCCATCGTAAAGGCGGATAGCAATTACGGCGACCCGATCTCGCGCGATGCTAAGGGGCCGTGGCAGGAATTTGACAGTCTGCTTGCGGAACCCTTTATCAAAGGCCGCGAACTGACGGTCGCGGTGCTGGGCGGCAAGCCATTATGCGTTACCGAATTGAAACCCAAAAGCGGCTTCTATGATTTCGATGCGAAGTATACCGACGGCCTGACCGAGCATATCTGCCCCGCCGATATCCCACAGGATATCGAGGATTATATGATGGAGCTGGCGCAGCGTGCGCATGAACTGCTCGGTTGCAAAGGCGCATCGCGCACCGATTTCCGCTGGGATGATGAACTGGGCCGCGATGGGGTGTTTGTGCTGGAAACCAATACCCAGCCCGGCATGACACCGCTTAGTCTTGTCCCCGAACAAGCCAAGCAGATGGGCATCAGCTATGCCGCATTGGTAGACCAGCTGGTCAAAGAGGCGCTGGCATGAGGGGGCAATCATCATGAGCACTGTCGTTCGCAGAGGAAGCAAGCCTACGCCCCGGGCACGCAAACGGGCTCCGCGTAAACAGGTACGCCAGACCAGCTGGTTTGACCGGCTGTTGCAATCGCTGCCGTTTACACAGGCAGAGGTGCAGCGGTTCCTGACCTATGCGATCTTGGCCGTGCTGTTTGTGGCGGCGCTGCTGGTCGCAAACTGGTTTGGCGTGCCGCAATCGGCCTATCGGCAATATGGAGAGCTCACAGCCAAAGCCGGATTTAAGGTTGAAGATATCGAAATCGTCGGCACGCGCCGCGTTGACCAGATGAAGGTCTATGACATTATCCTTGAACGCGCCAAAGGGCCGATCTTGCTGGTCGATATCGATGCGATCCGCAAGGATTTGAGCACATATGGCTGGATCAAGGACGTCCGCATTTCGCGCCAGCTGCCTACCAAGCTCTACGTTGAAATTACCGAACGCAAACCCGTGGCTGTCTGGCAGCATGATGGTGTCTATCAATTGCTAGACGATGAAGGCGTAGTGCTCGACAGCGTTGCGGAAAACCAGATTGGATCGATGCCGCTGGTGACAGGTGCAAATGCTGACAAACAACTGGTCGCGCTGCGCGAATTGCTCGACAAAGCGCAGTCGTTGAAAAGTCAAGTTGCGGGCGCAACATGGGTTGGCAATCGCCGCTGGGATTTACGTTTTCGCACAGGCGAGACTTTGGCCTTGCCAGAGGGCGATGAGCTGGCGGCGCAAGCGTTGGTAAACTTTACGCGCATGGACGGTATTCACCGTTTGTTGGAACGCAACATCATCCATTTCGATCTGCGTGATCCAGACCGCATGTACATGCGCGAGGCGCCCAAAGCGAAGCCCGTGGAACTGAAATCCGAAGCAGCACCGAAAAAATCCTCAAAAGCCGAGGGTGCTGCCTGATGGTTGCAAAGTTCGAGAAAATTATTTCAGCACTCGATATTGGCTCGTCAAAAGTATCGGCCCTGATCGCCGGTGTTGGTGATGATGGCACACTGACAGTATTGGGCAGCGGACAGCGCGAAAGCAAAGGCGTAACGCGGGGTTGCGTTGCCGACATTCAGCTAGCCGAACTATCCGCACGGCAGGCTGTTGAGCAAGCGGAGCGGATTGCAGGGACCAACATCGAACGCGTGTGGCTGGGAATCTCTGCAGGCGGGCTGGATAGCCAATTGGCTCCGGCTGAGATTGATCTTGGCGGCGACAGGATCGAACAAGTTGATATTGATGACCTGTTGATGGCGGGGCGTGCCAATGTTGATCCGCGCGGTAAAACCCCGCTGCATATCAGCCCGACTTTGTATTCCATCGACGGTGTTGGCGGCGTAGCTAGCCCGTTGGGGCTGTATGCTGACCGGCTGGGCGTTGATATTCATGTGGTGCTTGCTGAACCTGCCCCTGTCCGCAATCTGGATATGACAGCACGCGCAGCGCATCTTGGTGTTGAGGCGGTGGTTGCAGCACCGCTTGCGGCGGGCCTTGCCTGTTTAACAACCGAAGAACGCGAACTGGGTGTTGCGCTGGTGGAAATGGGCGCTGCTGTTACGAATGTTTCAGTCTTTGTTGGCGGTATGCTGGTGGGTTTGCACACTCTAAATCAGGGCGCGTCAGACATTACAGATGATATCGCAGCAACATTTGGTTTGCGGCGTGCAGAGGCAGAGCGGCTGAAATGCCGCGATGGTTCGGCACAGTCAAACCCGCGTGACCATCAAGACGTTTTGGATGTAAGCGATCCAGAGGACAACAGCGGCCAAGAACGCCCAAAAATCACGCGTGCGCAATTGAACTCGGTGATTTGCCAACGCGTTGATCCGCTTGTTGCCGATATCGGCAAAGCGTTGAAGGGACTGGGTTTCTCGGCACCTGGAAAGCATCATGTCGTTCTGACAGGTGGCGGTGCGGAACTGAAAGGCTTAGCCGATCATATGCAGGGTGCACTTGGCCGCACAGTGCGTATTGGACGTCCAACAGGTCTGCTAGGACTTCCGGAGGCGCATAGCGGCCCAGCCTTTTCGACTCTGGCAGGATTGATTATTTATGCACAGTCAAACCCTGTTGATCTTAAGCTGGGTTTGGGCGTTGATGATCCAGGACATGCCGGGGCGAAACCCGGTGTAATTACGCGTATTTTGCAGATTATCCGGGAAAACTTCTGACGCCCGGCATAGCCGCAACGATCAACTAGCCTGTGGGTAACTTTTGGTCGTTTTGTGGATAAAAATATGCAAAAGGAAAGTTATCGTATGATTAAGCCAATTGTTGGCGAGGGAGCGACTAAGACATGAGCATCAATATTGGACCACCGGTTGTTGATGAACTTCGGCCGAAAATTGCAGTGATTGGTGTTGGGGGCGCAGGAGGAAATGCGATTGCCAACATGATCAATGCCCGGGTTGAGGGTGTCGACTTCATTGTTGCCAATACTGATGCACAGGCGTTGAATTCTTCACCAGCCGAATTCCGCATTCAGCTGGGTCCAGATATCACCCAAGGCCTTGGCGCTGGGTCGCGGCCCGAAGTCGGTCGTGCCGCTGCTGAAGAAACATTGGAACTGGTTAAACAGGCGCTTAGCGGCGCGCATATGTGCTTTATCGCTGCGGGCATGGGTGGAGGCACCGGAACTGGCGCGGCGCCAGTTATCGCCCGTGCCGCACGCGAAATGAACATTTTGACTGTTGGTGTTGTTACCAAGCCGTTCTTGTTTGAAGGACAGCGGCGGATGCGGTCTTGCGAAGCAGGAATTGCCGAGCTGCAAGAACATGTCGACACGTTGATCGTTATTCCGAACCAGAACCTGTTCTTGGTCGCTAACCCGAACACAACGTTCAAAGAAGCGTTCTTGCTTGCTGACGAAGTGCTGCAACAGGGTGTGCGCGGGATCACTGACCTTATGGTTATGCCGGGCCTGATCAACCTCGACTTTGCCGATGTGCGTTCTGTGATGCATGAAATGGGCAAAGCGATGATGGGCACTGGTGAAGCAGAGGGCGACGGACGTGCTCTTGAAGCTGCCGAACGTGCCATTGCCAACCCATTGCTCGACGGCGTGTCGATGCAGGGCGCAAAAGGCGTTATCATTTCAATCACTGGCGGCGAAGACATGCGCCTGATGGAAGTTGACGAGGCCGCAAACCATATCCGCGAGCTGGTTGATCCCGATGCGAACATCATCTGGGGTTCAGCGTTCAATGATAACCTGAACGGTAAAATCCGCGTGTCCGTGGTTGCCACCGGTATTGATCAGGATTCATCCCCATCGGCGCAGCCTGCGCGTTCATTTGCATTTGACAAGGTTTCACGCGCTTCTGCACCGGTATTTACGCCAGAACCTGTGGTTGAGGCTCCGGTAGTGGAAGCTCCTGAAGCTGAAGCCGCTGAAGCTGACGCTTTTGTAGCGAACGAAGTGCCAACGGGCTACACGCCGGCGGAAGAAACAACCGGCGAAGATGATCAAAATGCCCTTGTTTTAGGTGAGGCCGAAGCTGAAGAGGCGGAAGAGGCTGACGGCGGAGACTTTCTTGAGCTAGGCGAAGTTCATATGGCTGAAGATGTACCTGCTGCAGAGGAAACTGCGGCGGATGCGGGTGACAATTCGGGATCGTTCCAGAGGTCATTTGAAGATACTTCGGATATGCCAAGCGAACCGTCATCACCAGCGCCGCGTATTTCGACCACCGGTGGAACGCTGTTTGAACGGATGACCAATCTGTCGCGCGGATTATCGCGTGGTGATGACGAGGAAGAAGAGGACAACTCTGCACCTGGCCTCAACATCCCGCGTTTTTTGGATCGGCAAAGCAATAACTAAGCCTGTTTGCGGCTAGTATCGTAAAACATATGCCGTTGATCGGGCGCTTGAAACGCTTGATCGACGGCATTAGTGCTTTGCTTTGCATATGGATCGGTGCGATACCATTAAGGTTCTCATGAAGGTAACATTGTTACATATCGGCTTGGCTGCTATTTTAGTCGCCCCTAGCGCCGCATTTGCGATGCAGGATGCGGATGAATCCGCCTTGGATGCGCTCGATACCGCCACGCCGAAACCGCCAGTTGTTAAACAAGAGCCAGCAGGAGCCGCAGAGCTGCGCGATGCCGTACGCCGGATTGCGCAGCGTCCAACCGATAGCTTTGCTTTGACCGATGCGGGCTATGCCGCGATCAAACTGGGCGATTATGACGCGGCGTTTAATTTCTTTACAAAAGCGGGTGCGATCCAGCCTGCCGACGCGCGGATAAAGGTCGGGCTGGGAATAGCGCAGGTCCGGCGCGAAAATCCCTTCGAGGCGCTAAGCCTGTTTGATGAAGCAGTGCGTCTGGGTGCTAGCGAGCGCAGCTTTGCGCTTGATCGCGGTTTGGCATTTGACCTGTTGGGTAATTTTGAACGGGCAGAACGCGATTATGTCATGGCCGCATCCAATGGCAACAGTGATGAAGTGACGTTGCGGCACGCAATCTCTTTATCGCTTGCCGGCCGCAAAGATGAAGCTGACCGGTTGCTGGTCCCGATGTTGCAGCGAGAAAATCCAGAGGCTTGGCGCGCGCGCGCCTTAATGCTGGCCGCGCGCGGTGATGCAAAGGAAGCAGGCAAAATCGCAGCTGGGTTTCTGCCAGAGCGCGAAGCACGGCGGATGGAGGGCTATTTCCGCAACATGTCGCGCCTGACGTCGGCCCAACAGGCCGCTGCTATGCACTTCGGGCACTTCCCTATCGGTTCCGATATAGGCGAAGATAGCGATGCGGTGCGAACCCTTGCAACGGCAACTGGCGCAAAGCCTGTGCCCAAAGGTGGCGATGGGCGGTTAATTCCGTCAGGTGAGCCGCTTGGGACAAAGGTCGCAGCGGTTAAGCCCGATAAGGCGTTAAAGCCCGGTGCAAAGGATAAAAAACCAAAGCCTAAAGATGCCGATTTTAGCACAGCATCGGCTCAGCAAGCCGTTGATGCAGCAGCGCGCGCGAAGGTAACAGCAATTCCAGGTACTCAGTTGCCGCCACCAGAGGCCGCTCGGCCGCCAGTAAGGATTGCGCTTCCGGCTTTGGCAAAGCCTAAAATCGAAACACAGGAACTTCCCGCCACTGGTCCAGCTGTAATCAAACAAGCCGCCTCTCTGCCAGCTGTTAAAAATGACCCTATTGTGCCTGCGACCATTCCGGCTGCGAAAGACGAACCAGTCGTTGTTGCGAATAATAAACCTATATTTACAAACACTATTCCTGTTGAGGCCAAACCTGTCGTTGAGGAAAAAGCGCCCACAGTGTTTGACACCAAAATTGCTGAAAAAGGCCCAATTGGTCCTGGCTTTGAAAGTGTCGATCCCAACAAGGTTCTCAATCAAACGCCACCAACTGTTATAGCATCTGCCGAGATACAGCCAGTTGCCCAACCTGTAATTGAAGAACCAAAGTATGTTGAACCAACGCCTGTTGAGCCGACGCCCGTCGCTGTAGCCACCGAAAAAAGCTTTGATTTGGGCGCGCTGGTAGAATCCATCGAAGTCCCTGAGGACGAGAAGCGTCCATCGGTTGCCCCTGTCGATTTGAAGAAGATAAAGACCGCGACGCCCAAGCCAGAGGCGGTCACTGCAAAGGCCGAACCAGCTACTAAGAATGCAAAGCTGCCAGCATCTACCCCGCGTATATTTGTGCAGATCGCAACGGGTGCAGATGCAACAGGGCTGGGCTATGACTATCGGCGCTTGGCAAAGAAAAATGCCGCATTGTTTGCCAAACAAGAGGGCTGGACGGCCGAATGGGGCAAAACCCGCCGTTTGCTGGTTGGATCATTCCCCGACATGAAATCTGCAAAAAAATGGGAAGCTGATTTCCGCAAAGCTGGTGGTAACGGTTTTGTCTGGCAAAGCGGTAAGGCTGATCAGATCGAGAAGTTGAAAAGTAAATAGCCGCTGGCGAAAAACGCTCTGCCCGTGCAAAGGCAGTCGTTATGATCTCTCGTGCCAAATATGCCTGTAATCCTGATACTAGCAAAGGGCGGCAATATGCCGAACCCTCTGGGGAAAACCGCGGCCCACGTAATATCTTTCAGCGCGATCGCGACCGGATTATCCACTCGATCGCATTCCGCCGTTTGCGCCATAAAACGCAGGTATTTATTTCTCCAGACGGCGATCATTTTCGGGTCCGGCTGACGCACAGCCTGGAAGTTGCGCAAATCGGTAGGACAATTGCTCGGGCTTTAGGGCTCGATGAGGATCTGACAGAGGCACTTTGCCTTGCGCATGATATCGGACATCCACCCTTTGGCCATGCGGGCGAAGATGCGCTTGGGGCTGCAATGGCTCCATTTGGCGGCTTTGATCACAATGCACAGACATTGCGAACGCTATCAAAGCTTGAAAGCCCATATCCGTTGTGGCCGGGACTGAATCTCAGCTGGGAACTAATGGAGGGATTGGCCAAGCACAATGGTCCGGTCAAACAACCGCATTGGGCATTGGCCGAGGTCGACGCGGCCTTTCCTTTAGAGTTGCAACAATTTGCTTCGTTAGAGGCGCAGATTGCGGCCATTGCCGACGACATCGCTTATGATAATCATGATATCGACGACGGGATCAGGGCAGGGCTGCTGACGCTGGATCAATTACGCGAATTGCCCTTTATTGATGCTCGCTGGTGCGCCATCGCGGATCGCTATCCTGCAGCACCACATGAGACATTGCTGCGCGAATTGGTGCGTGAGCAGATTGGCTTTATGGTCAATGATGTCATTGAAACAACGCGGATGCGGATAGCTGAGCTTGGCATAGAGACTGTTGAAGACGTGCGCATGGCTGGCCGCACTATTGGCGGATTTTCAACGGAATTGGCAGGGCGCGAAAGGCAGTTGAAAGCGTTTATGTATGCCAATCTCTATCATCACCCGGTGCAAGTTGAGGCAGCAGAGCAAGCAAGTGTGATTATTTCTGATTTGTTTGCAGCGTATTCAAACGACTGCACTTTAATGCCGCAGGAATGGCGCGTTACTTTGCCATCTGAAGAACCGCAACGCAGCAGACATATCGCCGATTTCCTTGCTGGAATGACCGATCGTTTTGCTACAAACAGCCACAAGGCCATATTTGAAAGTGCGCAATGAAAAGTCGTATTGTGATTGCCGGGGGAACGGGCTTGGTTGGCAAACAAGTCGTCGCTGAACTGGCTGGTTTAGACGTTACCGAAACGCACATGGTTTTGCGCTCATCGTTGGCAGCACCGATTTTGGGCGTAACGCAGCATGTCGTATCGCCGGAAAGCTGGCCTGATACTGTCGGTGAATTAAAAGCGGATATTGCAATCTGCACGCTTGGTACGACGATGAAGGTTGCCGGATCAAAGGCAGCGTTTCGGGCAGTGGACCATGATCTGGTGCTTGATTTTGCAAAGGCTGTCCGTGCTTCCGGGGTGCAGCAGTTTATCTGCGTATCGTCGGTTGGGGCATCGGCCAGTAGCGCTAACGTCTACCTTAAGACCAAGGGTGATGTGGAGGCGGGGTTGCGTGCACTTGATTTCGAAAGACTCGATATCTTGCGCCCTGGATTGTTGACTGGCGGAAAGCGAACCGACAGTCGTCTTGGCGAATCTCTGGCAACATTGGTCAGCCCGTTGTCCGATATCCTCATGTTCGGGCCATTGTCGAAATATCGATCAACGCCATCCGATCGCGTGGCACGCGCTATCGTCACACTGGCGCTCGGCGGCGGACATGGCCGCTTTATCCACGAAAATGAATCGATCAGTGCTCTAGCCGGTTGACTCCAAAGGCTGCAAAAGCCAAGGCAAAGCATAGTCGCTGACAAGACGGGAGAGTTCCTCCATAGCGCCTTTCGGGAGCTATGGCGGACGCCGAAGGAGCAACCGCCCCGGAATCTCTCAGGCAAAAGGACCGTCTTGGCTTTTCGACACTCTGGAAAGAGCCCTTGGATGGGCCGCCGAAGGGGTAAAGCTCTCAGGTATCCGTGACAGAGGGGGCAGCCAGCGCAATGTCGCTGACTGAACCTGTGGACGGAGTATTTGATGAGCGACGATACCGAAATGCTCGAACTGCCTCTGGGTGATTGGCATCGTGCCAAAGGTGCCCGTATGGTGTCGTTTGCCGGTTATTCTATGCCGATCCAATATGAAGGCATCATGGCCGAACACACTTGGACGCGTTCCAGTGCAGGGCTGTTCGATGTATCGCATATGGGGCAGCTCATCCTGTCTGGCGACAATGTGACTGCCGCGCTTGAGGCGCTTGTTCCCGGCGATATCTCTGCGCTTAAAGAGGGGCGGATGCGGTATTCGCTGTTGCTGGCGCACGATGGCGGGGTGCTGGATGACTTGATGATCACAGCGACGCCGACCGGACTATATGTCGTGGTGAACGGCGCTGTGAAGCATCAGGATATCGCCTTTTTACGTGCAAACCTGCCCGACAATATCGCGATCAACCATTTAGAGGACCGCGCGTTGCTGGCCTTACAAGGGCCAAAAGCAGTCGAGGCGATCTCGCGCATTGTTCCCGGCGTCGATCAGCTGTTCTTTATGGAAGCGGACATTTTCCTGTGGGGAGAAATACCGCTTTGGATCAGCCGTTCTGGTTATACCGGCGAGGATGGCGTCGAAATTTCGGTTGCCGTAGAACATGTGACTGAGCTTGCGGATGCATTGTGCGCACAGCTCGAGGTGAAACCCATCGGGCTTGGCGCTCGTGATTCCTTGCGTTTGGAGGCGGGCTTGCCCCTTTACGGCCACGACATGGATCCAAGTACCGACCCCGTTGAGGGTAATGCCAGCTTCGCAATCTCCAAGCGCCGCCGCGCCGAGGGCGGGTTCCACGGCAGCGAGCGGATATTAAAGGCATTGTCGGATGGCCCCGGTCGCAAACTGGTCGGCTTTACGGTCGAGGGCAAAGTGCCAGTGCGCGAAGGGGCGCCAGTATTTGAGGGCGAAACACAGGTTGGCGTTGTGACGTCAGGCGGCTTTGCCCCCAGTGTTGGTGCGCCGATTGCTATGGGTTATGTCGCTGCGGCGCATATTGCCCCCGGAACAGCTTTAGAGGCCGAAGTGCGCGGGAAGCGTGTTCCGCTGACTGTAGCCTCTATGCCCTTCATTCCCCACACTTATCATCGGAGAGGAAAAGCCCAATGAGCCGTTATTTTACAGACGAACATGAATGGATCGAAGTCGAAGGCAATACAGCGACCGTCGGCATCACCGATTATGCGCAAAGCCAGTTGGGCGACATCGTGTTTGCCGAAGTGCCCGCGGTTGGCGCATCCTTGTCAAAGGGCGGCGATGCTGCGGTTGTTGAATCGGTAAAGGCCGCATCCGACGTGTATGCGCCAGTTACAGGCATTGTTACCGAGGGCAATGATGCGCTGGCTGATGATCCGGCGCTGGTGAACAGCGACCCCGAAGGCGCTGGCTGGTTCTTCAAAATTGAGTTGGACGATCTGTCCGAACTGGACGGCTTGATGGATGCAGCCGCCTATAAGGCATTTGTGGACAGCCTGTAGGCTGTTGGTCTGCTGCTAATCGGCGGTAAAACAAGGATATAATATGCGTTATCTACCCTTAACCCAGTCAGGCCGTCAGGCGATGCTCGCCGTGGTTGGCGCGAAGTCGGTCGATGATCTGTTCGTCGATGTGCCGCAGGAGGCGCGTTTGAGCGGTCCGATTGCGGGCTTGCCGATGCATGCCAGCGAAATGGCAGTTGAACGGCATTTTGCGTCAATGGCGCACAAGAACATGGCGGCGGGGGATCATCCGTTCTTCTTGGGGGCAGGGGCGTACAAGCATCATGTACCCGCCAGCGTCGATCACCTGATCCAGCGTGGCGAGTTTTTGACGGCTTACACCCCGTATCAGCCAGAGATTGCGCAAGGTACGTTGCAAATGCTGTTTGAATTTCAAACACAGGTTGCGCGGCTCTTTGGCTGCGATGTTGCTAATGCATCAATGTATGATGGCTCGACCGCATGTTGGGAAGCAATCGGTATGGCGGGCCGGATTACAAAGCGTAAAAAGGCGGTGTTGGCATCAGGGCTACATCCGCATTACGTCAACGTCGCTAAGACGATGGCGCACTTTACGGGCGATACGCTTGAGACTGCGCTGCCAACCTTGGACGTCGACACTGGATTTGCTGCACTTGCTGACAGCATTGATGCGGAAACCAGCTGCGTTGTTGTGCAGTATCCCGACATTTTGGGCCGTATTGGCGACATGAGCGCGCTTGCCGAGCGTTGCCATGCCGCGGGCGCTTTGTTGATCGCGGTTGTGACTGAGCCTGTCGCTTTGGGTGCGATCAAGTCGCCCGGCGAAATGGGCGCAGATATTGTGGTCGGTGAGGGGCAATCCATCGGCGTTGGCCTGCAATTCGGCGGTCCTTATGTCGGCCTGTTTGCCTGTAAAGAGAAGTTTGTCCGTCAGATGCCCGGGCGTCTGTGCGGCGAAACTGTTGATGCAGAGGGTAAGCGCGGATTTGTGCTGACGTTGTCTACCCGCGAACAGCATATTCGTCGTGAGAAAGCGACAAGCAATATCTGTACTAATTCAGGTCTTTGTGCGCTAGCTTTCAGTATTCATATGAGCTTATTGGGCGAACGTGGTTTGCGTGATTTGGCAGCGCTGAACCATGCAAAAGCGGTTCAGGCGGCGGATCGGCTGACGCAAATTCCCGACGTAACGCTGGTAAACGATAGTTTTTTCAATGAATTCACGCTGAAACTGCCCAGAAATGCCCGCGATGTTGTCCATAAGCTTGCGGAAAAACACGTGCTGGGCGGTGTGTCGCTTGGACGGCTTTATCCCGGTATATCAGAACTTGAAAACGGCCTGCTGGTTGCTGTTACCGAAGTGGTGAGCGCAGAGGATATCGAAACATTCGCAGCTTCGCTGCAGGAGGTCTTGTCATGAGCACATTAAACGCAAGCGGCTGGCGCCCTGAAATGACCGAAAATGACGTCACGACGCCATCGACATTCACCGGAAACCGGGCATTAATGCTTGAAGAAGCGTTGATTTTTGAAATCGGCGATGAACATACCACTGGCGTTGATCTGGATGCCGCGCCGTCAGTGCAATCTCGTCTTGGCGGAATGGATCGTAACCGCGGCATTGGCTTGCCCGGTCTGTCTGAACCGCAAACGGTGCGCCACTACACGCGGCTTTCCCGTCAAAACTACGGCATCGATCTAGGCTTCTTCCCGCTCGGTTCGTGCACAATGAAGCATAACCCGCGCCTAAACGAAAAAGTCGCTCGGATGAAGGGTTTTGCCGATGTGCACCCGCTGCAACCGCAGGAAACGGTGCAGGGCGCGTTGCAGGTTATCAACGAACTCGCATTCTGGTTGATCGAACTAACCGGCATGCACGGCGTCGCGATGGCTCCAAAGGCTGGTGCGCACGGCGAATTGTGCGGGATGCTGTGCATTAAGGCAGCGCTCGAAGCACGCGGTGAAGACCGCAAAGTTGTGCTTGTTCCCGAAAGTGCACATGGCACTAATCCTGCAACGGCTGCGTTTGCTGGTTTCACAGTCGAGGATATTCCTGCAACACCTGAAGGGCGTGTAGATTTGGCAGCGTTAAAGAAACGTCTAGGACCAGATGTTGCAGCTGTCATGATCACAAACCCTAATACTTGCGGTCTGTTCGAGTCTGATCTTAAGACTATTTCTGATGCTGTCCATGCAGCTGGCGGCTATGTGTATTGCGACGGCGCAAACTTTAACGCGATTGTCGGCAAAGTGCGCCCCGGCGACTTGGGCGTCGATGCAATGCATATCAATTTGCACAAAACCTTCTCAACCCCGCATGGCGGCGGCGGTCCGGGTTCCGGACCTGTTGTATTGTCAGAGGCGCTCGCACCTTTCGGTCCGATACCTTATGCGGCGCGCTATGCCGATGGCAGCTTTAAGCTGGTTGAGGAAGAAAGCGCTGGCGAAGAACATCCGCAAACATTTGGCCGGATGACTGCGTTTCATGGTCAAATGGGCATGTTCACACGCGCTTTGTCATACATCATGAGCCATGGCGCCGATGGCCTAAAACAGGTTGCTGAAGACGCTGTTCTGAACGCAAACTACATTCTGCGTTCGCTAGAAGACACGCTTGAGGCGCCATTTGCTGCATTTGGCCCTTGCATGCATGAGGCTTTGTTCACCGATAATGGACTGGCTGAGGGCTTCACAACTCTCGATATTGCCAAGGGGTTGATCGACGAGGGTTTCCACCCGATGACTGTCTATTTCCCGCTGGTGGTTCACGGTGCGATGCTTGTCGAGCCCACAGAAACGGAGAGCAAAGCTGCTTTGGACCAATTCATCGGTGCGCTGCGTTCGGTGGCCAACCGTGCAAAACAAGGCGATCCTGCGCTGAAAACTGCACCACATTTTGCACCGCGCCGCCGTCTTGATGAGACGTTGGCTGCACGTAAGCCACAATTGGTGTGGAAAGAGCCCGAATTGCCCATCGCCGCCGAATAACAGCCATCAAAAAAGCCGATTGGACTGCTGGAAAAAAATTGTTAGCTCCCGGGTTGAAATTTCAACCAAAGGAGTAAAACGATGGATCCTCGTGCAATGGTGCAAACAATGATTTCTCTGGCTTCGGCGTCGCTGGGGCTGGTGGCGGCGCTTGCTTGGAATGAAGCAATCAAGGCTTTGTTAGCAAAGCTTAATCTTGGTGACGATCTTACGGGACTTTTTAGCTACGCCATCATTGCGACGCTGGTGGCGATAATCGTTCTGATTTATTTGGGCAAACTCGCGTCACGCATTGGTGGTGAAGCTGCGTTCGAGCGCGAAGCTGAAGGCTAAATCATGTAAGGACTGTCCTTTTCCGGACAGTCCTTACACTGCGATTAGCTCGCCGTTTTTTCAGTTTCTTTTGCGGCTTCCTTTGCTGGCGCTACAAATGGCTGATCATAATTTTCAGGCGTAATGTCGATCCGCTCTATCCGCACTTCGGGTGAACGCTGACGAATGCGGGTGCCAGTGACCTCGTCCATATATCGTGCGGTCATCGTATAGCGTTCAACCATATAGAATCCTGGGGCAGTGTCGCCTTCTTTTGCTTTTAGTGGCGCGTAAATGCGCGACGCAATTGAATCGGAAACCGCCTTTGCCCATTTGGTGTTGCCCGATGCCCGCAACACTTCAATGTCGCTGGGCAAGCCGTTGGCGTTCACCCAGAATCCGACATCAATCCAGCGATCCTCCATGCTGCCTTGCGACATGGTGAGCACATTACCGCCCTTTTGTTCCAAACCGACTTGGTCGGCCATTTTGATCGGTGTTGACGACAATAGGATCGGACGGCTGACCCCACCTTTTTCTGCGTAACGTTTGACGATTGCAGCAGTAGATTCGTTTTTTCCGCTTTCGCGGTCGATCCGCGCCAAGGTGACTTCAGCAACCATTCCGAAATCCTCTGCGCCGGCCAGTGGCTTATCCGCGATCTCGCGCATGCCTGCTATGGCTTTTTTCATATCGCCTTTGGCATCGGTGTCAGACGCCAAGACATATTCGAGCATCAGCTTTCGCAAATTGGCAAACGTTGCAACGCGGGTATGGCCGGCGGCCAAAGCTTTTTCGGCAACATTTTCGTAAACGCGGATGGCTTCTTTGGGATAGCCAAGTTTCGACCGGCTATCGCCTACCTCTATCTGCGCCACCATAACCCGCGCGTCAGTTTCGGGCAGTGCTTCTTTCAATGTGTCACGCATATCAAGGACGGAAAGGCGGAATGCGTCGCCTTCGCCCAGATGTTCTGCAATCCGGCTTGATGCGCGGAAGAGGTCGGATACTTCGATGGGATATTCTTCGCCATGTTTGCGATTGCGCCCGACGGTTTTGTTTAACGTCGAACGGGCATCGCGGTAATCGCCCGTAATGAACTGGTTTTCGGCATGGGCCAGCGCCACCCGGATTTCTTCATCGGGTGGACAGCCGCGGGCGATGCAATCTCGCAGTGCTTTTTCCGTGTCTTTCAACGATTGACCAATCACAATGATCTCACGATCGCTCGCATCGGCGGCGCTTGCCGGAATGGCTGACGAGGCGAGCAATGCTACCAGCAGTGCAGAGACAGGTTTAAACATGACGGACTCCCTAGTTTACGCACATGGATGATGTGAGTTGTGCTTGCTATGGCTGCACGATTTGACAGACGCAATCTTTGTGTCGACAAAGGGTGTGAGACCATCTGCCAACAACATCAGAAGGCTTAGGAGAGACCATAATATGCGTGCCATAGCGGACCTGCTTACATTTGATGATCTTATCAGCCATTGGGCGGAAGACCGGCCAAACCATCCTGCACTACGCGAAGATGACCGGAGTTATACTTATGGCGAGTTAGAACAGGCAACCGCGCAAGTGGTTGCTTATTTGCAAAATGCCGGTTTGCAAAAGGGCGACCGGATTGCTTGGATCGGTAAGAATAGCGATCTGTACTTCACGCTGTTCTACGGCGCGGCCCGTATGGGGGTTGTCATGGTGCCGGTCGGGTGGCGGTTGGCTCCTGCCGAATGGGCCTTTATCGTTAATGACACAAAGGCGAGGCTGCTGTTTACCGGCCCTGGCTTTGACGGTGTTTCCGACGCGCTGTCCGGTCAATTGCCGCACGTTGAAAAAGTGATCACCGCAGATGAGGCACGCGCGGGGATTTCTGCGGCGCAGCGCTGCGATTTTGCACCGGCTGGGCGGGATGACGCTGTGTTGCAGCTCTACACATCTGGAACCACTGGAAACCCCAAAGGTGCCGTGCTTTCCAACCGTAATCTGTTTGGCCTCCGCAAAAGTTCGGATGAGGCTGACCTTGCCTATACCAAATGGGATGAGGGGGAAGTGGTCCTGATCGCTATGCCCTGTGCGCATATCGGCGGCACTGGACTGGGGATTATGGCGGTTGGTTCGGGCTTACCTGGCTTGATCCTTTCAGAGTTTACACCAGACGGATTTTTTGACGCAGTGGAGACTGGCGGCGTAACGCGATTATTCATCGTTCCTGCTGCGCTGCATATATTGCTGCAGCATCCGCGCTGTGCGTCGGTTAATTTCAGCAGTCTTAAATATATTCTCTATGGTGCGGCTCCTATCCCACTGGAATTGCTGAGACAATGCATTGCAATGTTCAAGTGCGAATTCATGCAGGCTTATGGCATGACAGAAACTACAGGCACGATTTGCATGCTGCCTCCAGAGGATCATGATCCGGAAGGCAACGAACGAATGCGTAGTGCTGGCAAGCCATTGCCCGGCGTTGAGCTGCGGATTGTTGATGCTGATGGCGGTGATGCACCGCTGGGTGACGTCGGTGAAGTTTGGACGCGATCCTCCAATAACATGATCGGTTATTGGAATCTGCCAGAAGCGACACAGAGCACCATGACCGATGGCGGCTGGGTGAAGACTGGTGATGCGGGGTATCTTGATGCCGATGGATATTTGTTCATACATGATCGCGTGAAGGACATGATCATTTCTGGCGGCGAAAATGTGTATCCGGCTGAGGTGGAAAGCGCGATTTACGGTCATCCCGATGTGTTGGAAGTGGCTGTGATTGGAATACCGGACGCAAAATGGGGTGAAGCGGTGAAGGCGGTTTGCGTGCCAAAGCCCGGCGCGACCGTTGATCCTGAAAGCGTGATTGCATGGGCGCGCGAACGTATTGCCGGTTTTAAAGTACCGCGGTCGGTGGATGTAATTCCCGCTCTCCCGCGCAATGCATCAGGAAAAATCCTGCGCAAAGATCTACGTGCGCCGTATTGGGAGGGCTATGATCGACAGGTCAACTAGCGGGCTAATGCTGAGTCAGCGTCCGACGCTGTAATAATCAAACCCGGCCTTGGCTCCCTCTTCGGGGCGATAGATATTGCGCAGGTCAACCATCACATTACCCTTCATCGCGGCTTTCAACTTTGCCAGATCAAGGGCGCGGTATGCATCCCATTCGGTGACGATCGCAACCGCATCGGCGCCATCGGCCGCTTCATAGGCGCTGCCGGTCATGTTGACGTCGGGTAACAGCTTTGCAGCTTCTTCCATCCCTTCGGGGTCATGCGCGAAAACGACTGCGCCTGCATCGATCAGTGTTTGGACGATCGCAATCGAAGGGGCATCGCGCATGTCGTCGGTATTGGGTTTGAATGTCAGCCCCAATATCGCAACTTTCTTACCCCGTGCATCACCGCCCAGCGCGTTGACAATCTTTCGCCCCATCGCCCGTTTGCGCAGGTCGTTGGCTTGCACCACTGCTTCGACAATACGCACAGGTGTGTCATTGTCTTGCGCGGTTTTTAGTAAAGCCAGCGTGTCTTTTGGAAAACAGCTGCCGCCATAGCCGGGCCCGGCGTGCAGGAATTTGCCGCCGATGCGGTTGTCCAAGCCTATCCCGCGCGACACATCCTGAACATCGGCGTCCAGCTTCTCGCATAAATCGGCCATTTCGTTGATAAACGTAATCTTGGTCGCAAGAAATGCGTTTGCGGCATATTTGATCAGTTCGGACGAACGGCGGCTGGTGAACAGAATCGGCGATTCGTTTAGGAACAACGGGCGATAAACAGCCCGCATCGCTTCTTTTGCCCATTCGACATCTGTACCTACGACAATCCGGTCGGGGCGCTTAAAGTCTCCAATGGCGGCGCCTTCGCGCAGAAATTCCGGGTTTGATACGACTTCGAAATGCAGATCAGGCTTAGTCTCGGCAATAATCCGCTGCACTTCATCGCCAGTTCCCACAGGCACAGTGGATTTTGTGACCACGACAGTTCCCGGAGCGATTGCGTGCGCAAGTTCCTCCGCTGCGGCGTAAACATAGCTGAGATCAGCATGCCCGTCGCCGCGCCGCGATGGAGTGCCCACCGCGATAAACACGGCAGCGCAGCCATCAACAGACGTTGCAAGATCGGTCGAAAACCGCAAGCGACCGGCTTCAACATTGGTTTTGACCAGCGCGTCCAGTCCGGGCTCGTAGATCGGCATGATGTTAGCGTTCAGGCGATCAATCTTGCCTGCATCCTTGTCGATACACACAACATCATGACCAAAATCAGCAAAACAAGCACCAGAAACCAGGCCAACATAACCCGAGCCGATCATTGCAATTTTCATTGTTTAGTCCCCATATCCGGCGCTGATTT
>JAAFIB010000029.1 GCA_013297725.1 Sphingomonadales bacterium | reverse complement strand
GTGCAGAATGTGCGCCGCCGGATGGAAAAAGAAGCGGTTGATGCGCGTGCTTACGCAGCGACTAACTTCGCCCGCGATATCCTTTCGGTATCAGACAATTTGTCCCGCGCGCTGGATGCTATTTCTGCTGAACTGCGAGAGGATGAGAAGTTCAAAGGGCTGGTCGTTGGGCTGGAGGCAACCGGCCGCGAGCTGGACAGCGTGTTTTCAAAACACGGCATCACCCGCATTGCCGCCATGGGCCTGCCGCTTGATCCAAACCAGCATCAGGCGATGGTTGAAATCCCCAGTGCAGATGCTGCGCCGGGCACCATCGTTGCCGAAATGCAAGCTGGCTATATGATCAAAGACCGCTTGCTGCGTCCTGCAATGGTTGGGGTTGCGAAGGCGGCCGATTGACCGCATAGATTGCGCATGTTGCGCAAATTTTTGGTCCTAGCGGCTCTTGCTTTTTGTTCGATCTCTGTTGCTGCGGCACAAGAGCCGAGCGAAGTTGAACAGGCTGATGCAGATGCACTGGCGCTTCAGCAAAAATGGGGAAGCTTTGCGCCCGCGGGCTGGCGCGTTTTGCTGGCTGCAGAGGGCAGCATCTTTGGTCCTAAAACCAAGGATGCTGTGCTGGTGATCGAGGAAACCGATCCTGCAAAAATCGTCAGCAATGATAGAATGGGTGCTAGCGAACTCAACACCAACCCGCGCGCGATGTTGTTCCTGACAGGAAACGGAAATGGTTACGATGTGGCAAGCCGCGATGATGATTTCCTACCCAGCGAAGGTGATCCAGACAGCGCGTGTCTTGCCGACCCGTTGATGGAGGGGCCGGGTATCGAAATCAAAAACCGCGTGATCTCGATCAGCCTGAACTACTGGTATAGCTGTGGCACGTGGTACGTTAATCAAAACACTCATAAATTTCGTGCCGAGAAAGGCCGCATGCGCCTGATCGGGATGGAAAGCTGGAGCTTTCACCGCGCTGGCGGAATGGCCGAGCGGACGAGCATAAATTTTCTAACCGGGCGAAAGCAACATATCGACAAGGTGTCCGATATCGGCCCGCAAACCGAAGTCGGCGAAAACGAAGAATTGCCTAAGCCCGTCACCAAATGGACCCGCGTAAACCGTGGCCCATTTTATCTGGATGCGATGGATCGGATAGCCTGCGAAGATTATGAAGCGGCACCTAGCTGGTGTGGGCATTGAATGGTGCCGAAATGCAGGTGGGGTATATAATTAAGGACCGGCTTTTGCGCTCGGCGATGGTTGGGGTTGCGAAGGCGAGTTAGTGACAGCTTTCAACTTCTGATCTGTGATTTCTTTCACCAGCTTTTTGAGGTCGGTCAGTTCAGCTTTCATTTGTTCATCTAAAAGCCAAAACCGTTCATCAGTTCCAACATTGTGAAATAGCCAATATGTTGCTTCCTTATCAGTAGCTGTGCGAACTACGGAGTGAGCGAGGTTCGAACGCATTTTTGCCGGTTCCGCGAACCGCTCCATGAGATCAACGATACGCGATGGCTTGTTGAACAAGGTTGGTGAAGCAGTTGCTAGCTCGCGGACAGCGCGAAGTTTCAGGCCAAAAAGGTGCGGCATTTTTGTCTTTTTGGCTGTGGCTCCGGTGTCCTGCGCCTTTGCAATGATCGAAATTGTCCAGTCTTCTACTCTCGCGCACAGACATAGGTAGTTACCAACAAAAGCATGTCCGAAATTTTCGTGGCCATTTTTATCGTTCATTCACCTGCAATAACATGGATCATTAAATCTTTGGTGAATCTGCAGCCATGTAAGTGCAACTCCTCCAGTCGTTTCACGCAAAGAGCGCTAAGATTTCAAAGAAGCTGGATTTGCAATTGGGAATTTTCTGAACCTGCACTCGCCGCGCAATCGTCACTCTTCAAAAATCTTTGCGTCCTTTGCGTGAAACGATTGGACTATGATTGCAAAAACCTAAGGTTGATCGCTGCGCAACCAAAAAACTCACCCACCCTTGCGAAATAAGTCCAAGCCGGTGCGCATTGTGTGGAACACGAAAATGCCGGTCAGGATAAAGCCCATCACCACAGCGAAGATGTCAAAAGGCGAAAATAACTGCTGGGCAAAGGGCCAGTGTATCCATGCCTCTGGCCCGAATACATACATGCAGATCGTCAGGATGATCAGCATGATCCGCACCTCGGTTGGCCCGCCGCCCAGATAGGTCAGGTTCATGACGCCGACTACTTTGGCCGAAATAAAGGTGTGGATCGACAGCAATAGATAGCCACTAAGCCCGAACAACGCTGTGTCCATCCGTGCATAGGGGCTAAGCCCCATGCCGATGATCAACAGTCCGTTGGAAAAAGAATCAAGGCTGTGATCGATGAAATAGCCAAAGTTGGGCCGCTCGATTTTTCGGTAACGGGCAACGCTGCCATCCAATGAATCGCCGAACCAGTTAAAACAATATCCTGCGACCGAAAGCCAAAGCCAAGCGGGGCTCCAAATGCTGAGCACATAGCCGATCGCGACCAGCACTGCGCCGGAAAAACCAACCGCTGTCAGCCGGTCGGGCGTCCACCACAAAGGCAGACGTTCACAAATCCAGTTAAGGATGCGCCGTTCAACTGCGGCGGTCAGATTTTCCTGTATGCGTTTCGGCGAATTCAATGGCTTGCGACCTGATACAAAATTCAAAAGATGCAGTTGCTCTTATGCCGCCAATAACGCAAGCCGATTTCCAATGAACTCTGTTGTAACTTCTCCTGTAACATCCCCGTGGCGCGACGAGTTTCGTGCCACTTTGGCGCTGGCTTGGCCGTTGATCCTGACCAACATCACAATGGTGCTGATCAACGCGACTGATGTGTTCCTGCTCGCGCGGCTGGGGCCAGATGCGCTGGCGGCGTCGGCGCTTGGGTCTGGCATTGTTATCGCGATGCTATTGATCGGTATCGGCATTGTGGTTGCAGGGTCGCCTTTGATGGCGGCGGAGCTTGGCCGTAAGGCACATTCGGTGCGTGATGTGCGGCGCACATTTCGGCAGACATTATGGGCGGCAACGGCAATCTGCATTCCGATCTGGGCAATCCTTTGGCAGATGGGTGCGTTGCTGGAATGGGCGGGGCAGCCTAAGCAGCTGGCCGCCGATGCGGGCCTTTTTATCCGCGCGCTGATGTGGCAGATCTGGCCTGCGCTTGGCGTAGTCGCGATCCGCGGCTTTATGGCTGCACTGGAAATGCCGCGCTGGACGATGATTGCCGGATTTGCCGCAGTGGTCGTCAATGCAGTCATCAACTACGGGCTGATTTTTGGCAATTTCGGGCTGCCCGCATGGGGGCTATTTGGTGCAGGTGTGGGCAGTTCACTGACTGCGCTGTTCCAATTTGTCTTTCTGGCGTTGATCCTTTCCTATCATCCCCGCTTTCGCCGTTATCGGCTGTTTGGCCGTTGGTGGCGGTCCGATTGGCCGCGCTTTGCAACATTGTGGAGGCTAGGCCTGCCCATTGGTTTGCACATGGGTTTTGAGGCGATGGTCTTTGCCGCTGCAGCATTCTTGATGGGTTATATCAATACCGCCTCGGTTGCGGCGCACGCCATTGCGATCCAGATTGCATCGATGACGTTTATGGTGCCGATGGGCATCGGACAGGCGGCAACGGTGCGTGTTGGTTTGGGCTATGGACGGCGCGATGCAGAGGCGATCCGGCGGGCAGGGTGGACGGCCTATGCGCTGGGCGTTGGTTTTATGACGGCAATGGCGGTGGTCATGTGGTTGATCCCGGGGCCGCTGGCCGAGATATTTCTGGAACCTGAAAACAAGGGCAATGCCGAGGTGATAAAACTCGCCGTTTCGTTCCTGCTGGTTGCGGCGGTGTTCCAGATTGTCGATGGCGCGCAAGTTGTCGGCACCGGCATGTTGCGCGGGTTGCAGGATACGACTTGGCCGATGCTGTTTGCGGCGTTTGGCTATTGGGTGATCGGCATTGGCGTGGGTTGTTGGCTGGCCTTTTACGGCGGCTTTGCCGGAGTAGGCATTTGGCTTGGGCTAGCATTGGGGTTGGGAATAGTGGCCGGGCTAGTGCTGGTCCGCTGGATGTGGCGCGACCGATTGAGTTTGTTGCCAGATACAAACGCCCATTAAAACGGCAGCACGCCGTCATATTGGTTCAGCGGCGGCGCACCCGCAACCTTCGCCCCGTTCTTTAACAAAAATACATGGCGGACGATTTCGGCCTGTTGCTCGATGCCATATTGCTGCAGCTTCCAGCCGGGTTTCAGGCTGTAATCATAACGGCAAAACGGATGGCGTTTCAGCGGCAGGAAAATGCCCTGCTGATGCTGCCACACATGGACAAGCTCGTGGATGAACAGCCCTTGCAGGCTTAAATCACGGTCGCAGAAATCGTCGCAGAACAATTGGCTGTCAGGATGAAACCATAAATGCCCATCGGGTGCCATCGTGATCTTGCGGGGCTGGAACCACCACCATTTGCGTTTGTGTATGCGGATTTTGGCATAATCCAGCGCATCGCCAAAGACAGAACGTGCCAACGCAATTTCGCGGCTCGTCATTGCCCGGCCAGAGGGATGCGGTCCGAACATATGTCTAGTTAGTTACCGCTACGACCACGTTATCAGTGCCCTGCATGTTCATCCTGGCCAGCCGCAATCTTTTCAACCGGCGCGGTCACACGGATGCGATCACCATTGGAAAACACAAACTCAACCTCGATTTTTTCCAGCCGCCGCGCGATCAGGTTTACCCCCCACAGCATCGCGTGTTTGCCGCCACGTTTGAATTCAACTTTGCCCTTGGCAGGAATTTTGATGCGGTCGATCTTTGTCATCGTCAGCATACCGGTTTTCGGATCACTAACGGTATCGTGCATTTCGGCGCGCAATATCGACGGCGATGAAACGCGCAGCAGCGTCACATCCTGCATGCCGCCATGGACGGTAAAATACAGAGCCGATGGATTGTTATCGACCGGCGAAAGTTTCAAAACGGCGTCGTTTACTTTCAATTCTGCAGGACGACCACAGCTTGCAATCAGCATAGCGAGTGCAGGTATGATCAACAGCCAAAGACGATTCACAGCAAATTCCGATCCATAACGCCCCTGTTTGAAAATGGGGCAAAAGCTTGTCCAGATGACATTTAGGATGCGCCAAGCCTTGTGCCAAGCGAATTGCCACCTATATCGCCCTCGCACATACGATTTTTACGGTGCCTGAAGGGGCCGGAAAAGCGTTAAACACTGGGCAATTAGTATTTCGGGGTAATAAAGAATGGCAAAAGTAATTGGTATCGACCTTGGCACAACCAACAGCTGCGTTGCGGTGATGGAAGGTGGCCAGCCCAAAGTTATCGAGAATGCAGAAGGCGCGCGCACAACGCCGTCTATCGTCGCCTTTGCAAAAGATGGTGAGCGCCTGATCGGGCAGCCTGCCAAGCGCCAAGCGGTGACAAATCCAGACAACACAATTTATGCGGTAAAGCGCCTGATCGGTCGCCGCTTTGACGACCCCATGACCAAAAAGGACATGGGTCTTGTTCCCTATACCATCGTTAAAGGCAAAACTGGCGATGCGTGGGTTAAGGCTGGCGGCGAAGATTATTCGCCTTCGCAAATCTCTGCATTCACTTTGCAAAAGATGAAGGAAACCGCCGAGGCGTATCTGGGTGAAACAGTAACGCAGGCGGTGATCACCGTTCCAGCTTACTTCAACGATGCTCAGCGTCAGGCGACCAAAGATGCAGGACAGATCGCGGGTCTTGAAGTGCTGCGTATCATCAACGAGCCAACCGCTGCGGCGCTGGCGTATGGCATGGACAAGGATGAGAACAAAACCATCGCGGTCTATGACCTTGGCGGCGGGACGTTCGACATCTCGATTCTGGAAGTAGGCGACGGCGTTTTCGAAGTGAAATCGACCAATGGCGACACCTTCCTTGGTGGTGAAGATTTCGACAGCGTTCTGGTTGAGTTCCTTGCAGCTGAATTCCAAAAAGCCGAAGGTATCGACCTGACCAAAGACAAGCTTGCGCTGCAACGGTTGAAGGAAGCCGCAGAAAAGGCAAAGATCGAGCTGAGCTCTGCGCAGACGACCGAGGTCAACCTGCCGTTTATTACAGCTGACCAAAATGGTCCAAAGCACCTTGTCAAAAACATCGGTCGTGCCGACCTTGAAAAACTGGTTGATGCGTTGATTAAGCGCACACTGGAGCCTTGCAAAAAGGCGCTGGCCGACGCGGGCCTGAAAGCCGATGCGATTGATGAAGTCGTCATGGTCGGCGGTATGACCCGCATGCCAAAGGTGCGCGACGTTGTGAAATCGTTCTTTGGTAAAGAACCGCACACTGGCGTGAATCCTGACGAAGTTGTTGCCATGGGCGCAGCGATTCAGGCGGGCGTTCTGCAGGGCGACGTTAAGGACGTGTTGCTGCTCGACGTGACGCCATTGTCGCTGGGTATCGAAACATTGGGCGGTGTTTTCACCCGCATGATCGACCGCAACACGACGATCCCGACCAAAAAGTCGCAGACATTCTCGACCGCCGATGACAACCAGAACGCAGTGACGATCCGCGTGTTCCAAGGCGAGCGCGAGATGGCATCGGACAATAAGGTGCTCGGCAATTTCGACCTGGTCGGTATTCCGCCTGCACCGCGCGGCGTGCCGCAGATCGAAGTTACCTTTGACATCGATGCCAATGGTCTGGTCAGCGTAACGGCCAAGGACAAAGGCACTGGCAAAGAACAGCAGATCAAGATTCAGGCATCGGGCGGTCTGTCCGACGCTGATATCGACCAAATGGTCCGCGATGCCGAAGCCTTTGCCGAGGAAGACAAGAAGCGCCGTGAAGCAGCCGAAGCGCGTAACAACGCCGAAAGCCTTGTCCACACCACGGAAAAGCAGATCGAGGAGCATAAGGATAAGGTCGATGCCGGCCTGATCAGCGAGATCGAAGCTGCGATTGCCGAAACCAAAACCGCCATCGAGGGCGGCGATCCAGAAGCGATGAAGGAAAAGGCCAATGCTTTGGCCCAAGTCGCGATGAAAATGGGTCAGGCGATCTATGAACAAGAGCAAGCGGCGGGTGCTTCTGCCGATGCTCCGGCGGAAGAGGCTGCGGCGGACGATACGATCGTCGATGCTGAATTCTCCGAAGTCGATGAAGACAAGAAAGACTGATGATTGCGCGTGGCCGTCACCCCTGCTTACCGCAGGGTGGCGGCCTCAGCTTTAGAGGGCGTCGGTCATGAGTCTCGATATCGACTATTACGAACTGTTAGAAGTTGAGCGGACAGCGGATGAAAAGACGCTGAAGTCCGCCTATCGCCGGATCGCGATGGAATGCCATCCCGACCGCAACCCCGGCTGTGACAAGTCCGAGGCCAAGTTTAAGGCGATTTCGGCTGCGTATGACTGCCTGAAAGATCCGCAAAAGCGTGCCGCCTATGACCGTTTTGGTAAAGCTGCGTTTGAAAATGGCGGCATGGGCGGCGGCGGCGGCGGAGGCCAGTCGCAAGGCTTTGGTGATTTCAGCGATATTTTTGAAAGCTTTTTCGGCGATGCCTTTGGCGGCGGTCGTCAGCGCGGGCCAGCGCGCGGTGCAGATCTGCGCTATGATCTGGAAATCACTTTGGATGAGGCGTTCCACGGCAAAACGACCGAGATCAAAATCGATGTTGCTGACCAATGCGATGATTGTGCTGGTTCCGGCGCGCAGCCCGGCACAGGTAAACGCCAATGCAATTTGTGCGCAGGCCACGGTAAAGTGCGCGCGCAGCAGGGCTTTTTCGTGGTCGAACGCACCTGCCCGACCTGCCATGGTCGCGGCGAAGTGATCGAAAGCCCATGCCGTAAATGCGGCGGTGACGGCCGGGTGGAGGCGCGTAAATCAATCAGCATCGATATCCCGCCGGGTGTCGATGAAGGCACGCGCATTCGCGTTGCTGGCAAAGGCGAGGCTGGACCAAATGGCGCATCCGCAGGCGATCTGTATATCTTTATCCATGTCGCGCGGCACAGTGTGTTCCAGCGCGAAGGAACGACGTTATTCTGCCAAGCACCGATCAGCTTTACGACCGCGGCTTTGGGCGGCGAAATCGTCATCCCCGGCATGGACGGCAAGCGGCATGTGATTAACATCCCCGAAGGCATCCAGTCAGGCAAGCAACTGCGTCAGCGCGGTGCTGGCATGCCGGTATTGCAGGGGCGGGGGCATGGCGATCTTGTGATCCAGATTGATGTCGAAACGCCAAGCCGACTGACCGCAAGGCAAAAAGAGATATTGTGCGAATTCCGCGAAACTGAAACCGGTGAAGAATGCCCACAATCGCGCGGCTTTTTTGACCGGATCAAAAATATCTGGGACGACCTTACCGATTGATCCTGCGAGACTCTTACTTCGTCCAATGATAGCCTTGGAAACAGGAGGGAATTATGGGTCGATTCGTCTTTAACAAGCGGCAATTGTTACGCGGCGCGGTTGCTTTGCCTTTCGCAGGTCTCGGCGCAAAAGCCTTTGCTCAGGATGGCAGTTTTCTCGGCCTACCCGTCCCAAAAGAAATCCTGGATATCATCCCGCGCAAGCCGATGAATTACCTCCGCTTGGCCGATGGCGTGCTGCGTTTGGAACGCGAGGCAGACACCAAGAAAATCCCCGATTCGATCCTGTCGCGCAACAAAGGACAGCGGATCACCAGCGTTGACGATGCTTTGTATCAGCTTGTCCTGCCCCGGCTTGTTGCCTTGATTGACCGCGCAGAAACCGTGGATATCGGATTGGCGGATAAAGCGGGCGCGTTGCTTGCAGATATTCACCAGACGCAACATGAATTGCCAGAGGCGCTGCGTTTGGCTCCAACAGATTTTGAGCAGCTGTCGTTTGCAGGTTCAGAGCCTGCATTCATTGTGCCGCCTCAACCAGCAATCGGATTGCCGCCAGAGGATGCTACCCCTGTTCCCGATGTGCCAGCGACTTTGCCAGAACCAGCGATGGATGCGCCAGTCGACATACCGGTCAAGGCGCAAGAACCCGAGGTAACGCCGCCCGAACCAGAGCCTGATAAGCCGATGAGCAAAGCAAAGGACTATGCGACGCTGCGTGATGAATATGGCCGACTTTACCGGAAAATGTCGGTTCGTAGTGAACGGTCTGAATCCGTCGACTGGCATCTGGCGATGATCCGGAAATCAAAGGAGCGTTACGAAAGCGTCGGCGAACAAACCGGCGTTCCGTGGTATTTCATCGCCGTCACGCACGGGCTTGAGGCGAGCTTTAATTTTCGCGCGCATCTTCATAATGGTGATTTTCCATTATCGGCGCGGACGCGGCAAGTGCCCGCTGGACGACCGACAAAATGGCTGCCGCCGTCGGACTGGGAATCAAGTGCCAAGGACGCGTTGCGCTTGCTGGGCTTTACCGGTCAAAAGGACTGGAGCCTTGAGCGCACATTGTACCGGCTGGAGGCGTATAACGGCTTTGGCTATCGCGGATATGGTGTGCCAACGCCCTATCTATGGAGTTTTTCCAACCATTATGATCGCGGCAAATATGTGGCGGACGGAAAGTTTAGTTACACCGCGCGCTCGCAGCAATGCGGGTCTGCGGTGCTATTGAAAATGCTCGCAGAGGCTGGCGATATTGTGTGGCCCTCTGCGCCAGTTTGAAAGGACGATTGAGATGAAAATGCGGCCCGTAATTTTGGCGCTATTTGCGCTGACTGCCTCTGCTGTTGCTGTGGCGCAGCAGGATTTTTCCAAGGTCGAGGTGAAGACGGAGCAGCTTGCCCCCGGCGTTGCGGTGTTGTTTGGTGCAGGCGGCAACATCGGTGTTTCATATGGCGAGGACGGTACGACGCTGATCGATGATCAATACGCCCCGATGACTGCGAAAATTCAGGCAGCGGTGGCCGCTCTTGGCGCAACGCCGGTTAAATTCTTGGTCAACACCCATTGGCATGGCGACCATAGCGGCGGGAACGAAAATCTGGGCAAGGCAGGCGCGATCATTATGGCGCATGACAATGTGCGTGTGCGCTTGGCAGCAGGCGGAACGATTGCGGGCAATGCGGTGCCGCCAGCTGCAAAGGCAGCGTTGCCCGTTATCACTTATGCCGAAGGGCTAAAGCTGCACCTTAATGGCGAGGAAGTGCGTGTGATCAGCGTTGCTCCAGCACATACAGACGGTGATTCCTTCATCCATTGGACCAAATCCAATGTCATCCATATGGGTGATTTGTTCATGCTAAAGGTCAGTTTTCCGTTTGTGGATCGCGATAGCGGCGGCGATGTGCGCGGCTTTGTTGCGGCAGCGGACAAGGTGCTGGCTATCGCTGATGACAAAACCAAAATCATCCCCGGCCATGGCGTGATCGCGACCAAAGCTGATCTGCAAAACCACCGCAACATGATCGCGACGGTCATCGCTAAGGTAGAGGCAGGCATCAAGGCGGGCCTAACGGTTGAACAGATCAAGGCGACTAACCCGACAGAGGGCTTTGGTGTGAACCCGAAAGGCTTCATCAGCGCAGACCGCTTTGTCGAGACGGTGTATAACAACCTTAAGGGTTGATCGCTGCGATTTCAGTTCGCAACTCTGCGATCAGCGGCGCAACTCGTTTTAACCTCGGCGCCTCGGCGTCGAGGACAGCGATGAACGCCTTTTTCTTGATCGCCAATACTTCTGATTGTTCAGCGGAAACGGTGCCGGGCATGGACGACAAGACAATATCGACCAGCCGGTCGATCCCGTGCAGCCGTCCCCATAGATAATCATTCTCGCGGTAAGCACGGCTGAAAAAAGCGCCGAAATTGTTGAACTCGATGCCCTTTAGGGTTTCTGCCGCGCCGCCTTTACGAATGGTGTTGGCATCATCCGGCGCAATGCGATCAACCTTTATCGGATCAAATTCGTCCAGCCCCTCTCCCTGCAACAAAGGTAAGGTGGCGATATCGTAAAGGATATAACCCAGATAGCCGAGCAGGATGGCGCGCGTTGCGTCTTTGGGGACGTCGGCAAGGGCAGCGTTAATCGCTGTATCGGTCGCTGCGTCCCCTGCCTCCAGATTGCGGCGACCGGCCAACAGATCCAATAACGCCGCTGGATTTTCGATACCGCGGCGCACAGCCTCTGTAACCTCTGGCCCCAAATACTCGGCAGTCTCCACCTGCAAGAAATGCGCTAGCGAGGCATAGATCGATTTCCGCAGCCGATCCGCGATCGCATCGGGCATGTTCGCTGCGACCTCAACATCTTCGGTCAGTCTACGTGTTAGAAAACGCAGGCGGCGGATGCGGAAACGAACGTCATGGTCGCGGAAGAATTCTAATGAAGCAGCGGCGGCCACTTTGCCTTTCGGGCCAGTCATCCGGTCTATACCGCGAGCGCAAATCTCGCGCCACAATGCGTCGCGCAGCTGGCGAAAATGATCCTGCCCGCCGTCTGGCCACACCCGGCGCGCCGTTGCAACCAGTTCATCAAGGACACCCATCAACCGCAAATGGGCATAGGCCGGATAGCTGTAACCTGTGGCTACCGCAGATTTTTCCAGCATCGTCATCCGCCATTTGCGCAGCCGTTCGGACGTAGGCTTAGACAGAAACCAGGTTTTACCCAGCATTGTCTCGATCATCTGTTCGACCTCGACTTCCAGATGATCGGTGATTTCGCGCATCCGGGCGATGCGTTGCGACCGGCCCTCGATTGTGTTCAGACTATCGCGGATGGGCTGTTCCCGCGGGATATCGGATGTTGCGCCGAAAATCGTGGCAAAGAAACCCGGCGGCTTTTGTGGCCCTTCGCCGGGTTTGCCGCCGCGCACGCGAAAGCTGGGCAGGCCCGGTTTAGGATCGATGTAGACAAACCGCCGGTCGACTTCGCGGCGGGCAGGGCGGTTGCGCAGCGCATCAATCGCTTGGGCAAAGGGGGCATTGGCCAGCACGGAGCCATCAATCAGGAATGTGTCATCGGCAGTTCCTGCCTCAAACTGTTGCGGCAATATCCGTTTCAGAAATGCACCGCGGCCGCTCCATTGGACCGTGCGGGTTTGCAGCAGCGCATCAAGCTCGCGCACGTTAAAGGGCGGAAATGCACCGGGGAAGCTGGCGGTGGAGCGCGCCGCAAAGACAAGTTCCGCCGCATGGGCGAAGTGTGAATTGTCTTGCCCGCGCGTTGAAAACCCGATGGTCAGCCGGTGTTCTGTCTCGCTGATATCCGATGGACTATTCAGCGTCAGCCGTTCTTTATGGCCATGAAAATCGGTAACGGTAACAAACAGGTCGAGCGGTTGTCCTGCGGGTAACAGCGGGCTTTCAGCCCCGCGCTGCTCCATCGCCGCGAGTGCGTTAAACAGCAAATTTGAAAAAACGCGTCCACCAAAGGGCGGTTGAAACCAACGTGCACGAACAAAGCGCGATAGCTTTGTTGCGACTTCATCCTGCGCCTCTTTGGCAACTGTGCGCTGCACCGGGCCACCACGCCTGCGCAAAATCGCCCATGCTATCGGCGCTGCCCAGAATTTGGAAAAGCGCGATAACGGCCGCGCATCGGGATCAAGCAGCACCTCTACATCCGCATTTTTCAGCCACATATCGGTTAAGGGTTCAAGCGACTGGCCAGTGACAATGGCCTGTGACAAGAACACACCATTGATACCGCCGGCACTGGCACCTGAAATAATATCGGTCAAAACGCGCATGCGCGTACCCGATTTGTTTTGGATCAGCTCAAGCAATTCGCGATAGGCAATCTCGCTGCCATTTCCAGCAGGGCCGTTTTCGAGATGCGCTTTACTGGCGCGGATCAGATGCCAAATCTCGCGCGTGATGCCGTGCATGTATATGGCCAGGCTGACGCCGCCGTAACAGATCAGAGCAAGCCTAAGTTCCTTTTCGCGCATGCAGCCGATGTGGCAGGGGCGGCAAGCCGAGGCAAGGGGCAGAACAAAGCGTTTTGGACATTACTGCCCTAAATTACGCTGTGGTTATTCTTTTCGCTCATCACTAACAATGCGTTCCCCGATATCCCATGCGCGCGATGTGTTTTGGATAAAGATCGGTAGGTCGTTCACGCTTTCATAATAGTCGAATATATACGCGATGACTGCGTATATGATGCCGGGGGTTATCCCATCAATTCCGGCAAGACGCGTCAAAGTTGCTGCTGTCAGAACCAGCATTACCAACTCTATCACGCTCCATGTTCCGGCCTGAGCATTAGAAATCGAAATCCGCCATTTGCGGGCACGCAGCAAGTGGCGCGCTACTTGGGCCAATGGCCTCGACTGCACAATTTCAACTTCGCGTTCCAGCCGGTTATTCAGGCCGCGGTTAAGCCGGTATGATCTATTGCCGAACCAGGCATAGGCAAGGCCGATCGGGAACAGGGCGATGGCAGCATAGATGCCGATGACTACATCATAGGCAAATAGCATGATGATGGAGCCGAGGAACAGTATGATCGATGCGGTTAACGCGGGAATTTCATATTGAAAGAAATCGACTAGTTCGCGGGAAAGGCTGACCCGCGCGGCGATCTTTTCACTTTCAACGCCTCGGTTCCGCTGTCGCTCAACCGTTTCGATGACCATCTCGTTATAAATATGGGTAAAGGCGTAAGTGTCATAGACCTGCCGCCCCAGCCCGACGGTGGCGTGAAACAGCCATGTGCCAAGTAAGGGCGCGAGCCCCCACATATTCCCCTTTAACAGCTGGTCAATCGCATAGCCGATCAGGGCAGGATACAGAATCCGGCAGGCATATTCTGTCAGCGTCAATGCATAGGTAAGGGTTAGGCGAAATCGGTGCCGCCGCGCCAATGCAGAGAGATATTCGGCGGGTGTTGCAGGCTGCGACATGGTGCTGCCTTATCCTTGCAGTGAATTTTCGGCCAACAGAAACTTTGAAAGCAAGTTTCGGGACGTATGATTTCGTGGGCGGGATTATCGCGGTCGGGTAATAGACTAAAGGAACGACACATGACCTACCGCATTACGGGCCTCTCCCCGCTGCCTTTTACACATCTGATCGGTGCAGATGATGAGACGCTGGCGTCCACAGGCGCGATCCGCGTTACTGCAGGGGCTGACAAAGGCTGGCCTTGCCGGATCAGTCTGGAAGATGCACCGGCAGGTGAAAGCCTGATCCTCCTCAATTATGTCAGCCATGATGTCGCGACGCCCTATCGCTCGGCTTATGCGATTTATGTGCGCGAAGGGGCCGGCGAGCCTGCCGCTTATGTCGATCAGATTCCTCCGGTGTTCGAAGGTCGCCCGATTGCTTTGCGCGGCTTTGATGCAGGAGGCATGTTGCGTGATGCGGCACTCGCGCTGCCCGGAGAGGCGGATGCGAAAATTCGGGCGCTGTTCGGGGCGGACGAGATCGCCTATATCCATGCCCATAATGCCGCACATGGATGTTTTTCGGCGCGGATCGACAGGAATTGAAATGATTGACCCTGAAACAGCTTGGGCAGCCGTATTGCGCCGCGACCGCAGTTTTGACGGTCGCTTTGTGACGGGTGTGCTGACGACGGGTATTTATTGCAGGCCCAGTTGTGCTGCGCGCCATCCGTCTCGGGCGAATGTGCGATTTTTTGCGGGCGGACCAGCGGCTGCTGCAACGGGTCTACGCGCTTGCAAACGCTGTCTTCCTGACGATGTTGCGCGCGATCAGGTTGCTGTGACCAAGGCGCTGGAATTATTGGGTAATGAAGAACCGCTGTCGCTTGAACAATTGGCCGGCGCAGTCGGCTATGCCCCGCACCACTTTCACCGGCTGTTCAAACGGGCAACGGGTGTTACACCCGCGGCCTATGCACGGGCGCAAAGAACAAAGCGGGCGGAGGTTGCACTTGACGAAAATGATCGGGTGACGGATGCGATTTATGATGCGGGCTATTCGGGACCGAGCCGGTTTTATGCCGAGACGAAAGGACGATTGGGGATGACACCAAGTGCGTGGAAAAATGGTGGCGCTGGTGCTGTGATCCGCTGGGCTTTGGTTCCAACGTCGTTGGGCGAGATGCTGGTTGCTGCTACCGAGAAGGGTATTTGCCGGTTGTCGTTTGATGAAGATTCATCCGCACTTGCCGACCGTTTCCCAAAGGCAGAAATACTGCCCGCCGATGCCGCTATGGAAGCTTTGGCAAAGGGCGCAGTCGCCGCAGTTGAATATCCCGATCGTATGCCCGATCTGCCGCTGGATGTTGCAGGCACAGCATTTCAAGAGGCTGTATGGCAAGAGCTGCGCCGTATTCCCGCAGGGGAAACTCGCAGCTATGCCGATATCGCAGCGGCCGTTGGTAAGCCAAAGGCGGTGCGCGCGGCGGGCTCGGCCAATGGCGCAAATAATGTCGCGGTGCTGATCCCGTGTCACCGCGTTGTCCGCACCGATGGCACACTCGGCGGATATGCTTACGGCTTGGAACGCAAAGCCAAATTATTGGAACGTGAAGGAGTAGAAGGATGAACAAGGTTGATCAATTTGCCGCACTGCATGTCGCAGGCAACCCGCTGATCCTTTATAACATCTGGGATCCCGGCAGTGCAAAGGCGGTTGCTGGTGCAGGCGCCAAAGCGATTGCGACCGGCAGCTGGGGCGTTGCCTGTGCTGCGGGCTATGCCGATGGCGAGCTGTTGCCGCTCGATTTTGCGATAGACAATCTGACGCGGATTCAGCTGGTGACGGATCTACCCGTTACTTTGGATATGGAGGCAGGCTATGGCGAAACCGAAGCACAGGTTGCGCAATCGGTGGCGCGTGCTGCGACGGCAGGGGCGGCTGGCATAAATCTGGAAGATAAAGACCCGGCAACGCGCAAGCTGTTCTCGGTTGAAAAGGCAGCAGCGCGTATCGCAGCGGCGGCGAGCACTGGCATATTCGTCAATGCGCGGACGGATGTTTTCATCCTGACGCCAGCGGCGGATCATGACGAAGCTTTAGTCGATCATGCTATCGAACGCGGCAAAGTCTATGCCGATGCGGGCGCGCGCGGGCTGTTTGCACCCTTCTTGCGGGATGAAGCATTGATCGCGCGTTTGTGCGAAAAATCGCCATTGCCGGTCAACATCTTGATTGGCGAGGGCGTGCCTGCACACCGCCGATTGGCCGAGCTTGGTGTCGCGCGAATCAGCCATGGGCATGGCCCCTGGGCAGCGGCGATGGACTGGCTCGCATCCGAGGCGGCAAAGATATATACTTCCTGAATACTCCGTCAGTAGGTATCTATAGAGCAACCCATGCGGCGTTAATTTCGCACAATTCATCGTGCCAAAACGGCGCATCGCATTGTTTTACAAGTCTGACGGTTCAATACTAACGGTCTGTTCACCCTTTTTCGGCATACAAGATGGGAAGCTGCGAGGATTGTCGCGGCAAACATCTGTGTGGCGGCGTTTATTCGTTGCTGGCTGAAAGGGTATGAAGATGAAAGCATCGTTGAAAAACAAGGCATTTTTGGCCTTGGGCGTAAGCAGCATGGCGATTACCGGATGCTCGTCCATGGGCGGATCAAGCCTGCCTAACGCACCCTCAATTCCCTATCAGCAACAGGCAAGCGAAGAATATATTATCGGCCCACTGGACAAGATTCGCATTTTTGTGTGGCGTAATGAAGAGCTTGGCGGAACTGTGCAGGTGCGCCCCGATGGCCGTGTTACCACGCCGCTGATCACTGACATGCCCGCTGCTGGCAAGACCGCAACGATGCTGGCGCAGGATATCAAGCTGCAGTTATCGCAATATATCAATGACCCGATTGTATCGGTGATCGTTATGGAATTTGCCGCAACGAACAATCAGCAAATCCGTATTGCGGGTGCTGGTGTGGGTAAGCCTGCATCGGTCCCTTACCGCGCAAACATGACTTTGTTGGATGCAATCACTGCTGTCGGCGGAATTTCGGAATATGCAGCGGGTAATAAAGCAAGGCTGCAACGTGTCGACCGTGAAACCGGCCGGATGCAGGAATATTCGTTGCGGATCAATGACCTGCTGCGTCGCGGTGACACCAAAGCAAACATCATGCTGCAACCTGGCGACGTCATCATCATCCCCGAAAGTATGTTCTGATTGGCTGCGGCCAAACCGGTGCGACCCTGACGGATAGAGAACGAAAACGATATGAACGGCCTTTACGACGAACTGCGATTAGCGATCCACAGCGTGTGGAACCGGCGCTGGCTGGCGCTTGGCATTGCCTGGGCTATCTGTCTGCTGGGCTGGCTAGTGGTGGCGTTGATCCCCAATAGTTACGAATCAAAGGCCCGCGTTGAAATTCGCATGGCAGGTTTGCTGAACGAAAAAGTCGGCATCACTGCGGGCGAACAGCGCAAAGTTATCGAACGGTTGAAACAGACGCTGAGTTCGTCGGACAATCTGGCCAAGGTAATCCGCGGCACTGACCTTGGGCGTAATGTTGTGTCTGACCAAGAGCTGGCGGGCAAGGTTTCAGGGTTGCGAAAGAGTATCGAAGTCAAATCCGATATCAACAACGACAATATCTTTACGATTACGGCTCTGCAGCCATCCCCCAAAAATGCCCGCGATGTTGTGCAAAAACTGATTGACGTAGCCGAGGAAGATAGCATTTCGGGCGACCGTAAGGAAACCAGCACCTCGATCCGCTTTCTGGATAAACAGCTCGAAGACCTGCAGAAAAAACTGGCGGATGCCGAGGCAAAGCGGGTTGCATTTGAAACGAACAACCTGGGCATGTTGCCCGGCGTCGGTTCTGCATCAACGCGGATGGAAGCAGCACGGGCTGAATTGGGTCAGATTGATTCGCAATTGATCCAAGCCCGCAGCGCGCTTGCCGCATTGAACAGCCAGCTTGCCGGAACACCGCAGTCGATGACGACCCCCGGTGCGGGCGGCGGTGGTGGCGGCGGTAATCCCGCACTGGCACAGGCACAGGGCGAGCTGGCGGCGATGCGTGCCAAAGGCTTAACCGACAATCATCCTGACGTGATCTCAACGCGCAACCAGATTGCGATCTTGAAAACACAGGGTGGCGGCAGCAGCGCCCCCAGCGGCGGTGGCAGTTTTAAAACGCCAAACCCTGCCTATGCATCGTTGCAGATGATGCGAGCGGAACGCGAAGCTTCGGTTTCTGCACTCAGCGCGCGCAAAGCGGCTTTGCAATCCGACATGGCCGGGTTTGCGGCCAAGCAATCGGCAGAGCCCGGCGTGTCGGCAGAATATGGCCGGATCAATCGCGACTATGAAGTGTTGAAAGTGCAATATGACAAGATGCTGACCGATCGCGAAGAAATTCGCCTGCGCGGTCAGGTCGGTGCGCAAACCGATGCGGTACAGTTCGTGGTCAACGAACCGCCTATGGTGTCGAAAGCGCCAGTCTCTCCAAACCGGCCATTGTTTCTTACTATGGTGCTGTTTGCAGGGCTTGGTGCAGGGGCGGCAACAGCATTTGCTCTGGGCCATTTGCAAACCAGCTATCCCACCGCGTCAAAGCTTGAACGCGCCAGCGGTCTGCCTGTGATTGGATCGATCTCGCAAATGTTGACCAGCGAACAGCGCATTGAACGGAAACGTAAATTGGGACTGTTCTTTGGCGGAACAGCCGCTTTGATCGGTGTCTGCGTGTTGTTGGTAGTCATCGAATTTATCCAGCGTGGTTTGGCATGACGGGGAAAAAGAAAATGAATAAGCACACCCCAATAAAGCTTCCTGCATCGCTGTTGGAACGCGCGTCCGAAAAATATGATTTCGGTGCAGCGTTACGCGTCGGAGCAGGAATGCCGGCACCTGTCGCTGATCCGGCTCCAACACCGCCAGCTGTTGCCCAGCCTGCACCTGCGCCTTTAGCAGCACCAGCACCAGCACCGGTTGCCGCTGCGCCAGCCGCATCTGTAAGCTTTCGCACAGCCGCTGCTCCCCCGGCCCCAGCCCCGCAGAGCGAGCGTTTTGCGCATATCGACCGTCAGCGGCTAACCGCTGCAAACATGATCGATCCTGATGGACCGGTCACAGGCTTGTCCGAAGAATTCCGCATTGTGAAGCGTCAGCTGTTGCTCGCGGCACGCGGAGGCAAGGGGCTGGATCCCATTGATCGCGGTGAACGCATCCTGATCTGTTCGGCGCATCCCAACGAAGGCAAGACATTTTGCGCGATCAATCTGGCGCTGTCGATGGCGTCGGAAAAGGACAACCGCGTCCTTTTGGTCGATGCCGATTTCGCTAAACCAAGCGTCCTTGCGCGCCTTGGCATTCCTAGCAGCCCCGGGCTGATGGATGCGCTCGCCAATCCGTCGGTGGATGTCGAGGATTATGTCATCGCGACCGATATTCCGAACCTGTCGATCCTGCCAGCAGGTGCGCAGACCAATCAGGATACCGAATATCTGGCGGCATCGCGGGCCGCAGCTGTGCTTGATCAGCTGACCGCGCATGATCCGGCGCGGATTATCATCTTTGACTCGCCTCCTGCGCTTGCTGCTTCACCCGCTTCGGTGTTGGCATTGCAAGTCGGGCAGACCGTCGTTGTCGTCCATGCGGACGTCACCACCGACAGCGCTTTACGCGATGCACTCAGCCTGTTGAGCGGCTGTGAGCATATCCAGTTGATGCTCAACAAAACCAAATTTTCCCCCACCGGCCGCAAATTCGGCAGCTACTACGGATATGGAGCATGATCATGCACAACCGGAAATACCTCCCCCTGAAAACCACATTGCTTTTTGGCATCGCCCTTGTGGCATCGCCATCCAGCGCATTTGCACAGCAGATTGCGTCTGACTGGGCACCGATGGAAGACACCGAGGCATCCGCCCCTGTCGCGGTTGAAGAAGAGTCGCAGCAGCGCGGTATCGCCCGCGAAAAGCCGCGTCTTGACGTCACGCCGTATATCGAGGTGCAGCAAGTTGCCTTTGCCGATCTGGATGGTGGTCGCGATATTTTGACCTATACAACTGTTGCTGCGGGTATTGATGCCGCCATCTCGACACGCCGTGCCGAGGGACAGGTCAGCCTGCGTTATGAACGCGTTATCGGCTATGACAGCCAAGTTGATAGCCAAGATTCCGTCAGCGGCCTTGCCCGTGGTTCGGTTGCGATAACCCGCAACCTTAGTGTCGAGGCAGGTGCCTTAGCGACGCGGTCTAGCCTTGACGGACGCGGTCCTAATCGCGGCAGCTTTCAACCGTTTTCTGATAACGTGACACAGGTTTATTCGGTCTATGCCGGGCCAACCTTTACGGCGCAGGCAGGTGAGTTGGCCGTCAATGCTGCCTATCGCGTTGGCTATACCAAAATCAGCGAAGAAGACCGTGGTGCTTTGCCTCCGGGCCAGCAACCGGTTGATCTATTTGACGACAGCGTCAGCCATGCTGCAAGCGCTTCGGTTGGGATGCAGCCGGGCACTCTGCCCTTTGGTTGGACAGCGACGGTTGGATATAACCGCGAAGATGCAAGCCAGCTCGATTCAAGGTTCGAGGATCTTTATGGCCGCGCCGATGTGATCGTTCCTGTAACGCAAACACTGGCCGTCGTCGGCGGCGTTGGTTACGAGAAAGTCAAAGTCAGCGAGCGCAACGCATTGCGCGATGTTGGCGGCAACCCGATTGTTGGCCCCGGCGGACGTTTGGTTACTGACCCCAATTCACCGCGACTGGTTGCATATGAATCTGACGGCTTGATCTGGGATGCAGGTGTATTGTGGCGCCCAAGCCGCCGCACCGCTTTGGAACTGCGCTATGGCCATCGTTACGGCAGCGACAGCTATACCGGCAGCTTTAGCTATACGCCGAATGAGCGAACCGGGATCAATGTCTCTGTCTATGACACTATTCAGGGCTTTGGTGGTTCGATCAACAATGCGCTGTCCGATTTGCCAACAGCGTTTAACACCAATCGCAATGCGATCACGGGCGATCTGAACTCTTGTGTGTTCTCTGCCGCTGGTGGTTCGTGTTTGAACAACGCACTGCGCACAGCACGATCGGCAACATTCCGTTCGCGCGGCGTGCAAGCTTCGCTGTCTGAAACCAATGGCCCATGGAGCAGCGGTATTGCCATCGGCTATGACCGCCGCAAATTCCTCGCCTCTGCATTGGGTGGTCAGGGACAGATTGCGGGCTTGATCGACGAGAATTACTATCTCTCGGGCTTTTTGGGTCGCCAGCTTGATCGGCAATCCAGCTTTGGCACTAACGTCTATGCTAACCTGAACGATCCAGGTCAGGCCGGTGCACCAGATAGCTATGGTTTTGGTGCCAATGCGTCGTATAATCGCAACATCTGGCGCGGATTGCAGGCAACGGCTGCGGTCGGGATCGACACGTACGAGGTTGAAGATTTCGAACAGGATGTCTCCGCCTCTGCACTGCTCGGCCTGCGTTACAGCTTCTGATCCGGCGAACGGACAAGATTAGGAATATAAAATGTACGATCAATTTTACGGATTTTCGGGCCGCCCTTTTCAGCTGACGCCTGACCCGCATTATTATTTCGAAAGCCTGACGCATCGTAAGGCGCTGTCCTATCTTGGCTATGGCCTTGCCCAGGGTGAAGGCTTTATCGTCATCACCGGCGAAGTGGGTGCGGGTAAATCGACTTTGGTTACGCATTTGATGCAGACCATCGACAAGGCCCGGCTGACTGCGGCGACCATCGTCACCAGCCAGCTTGACGGCAATGATATGGTGCAGATGACCGCCGAAAGTTACGGCATTGATACTCGCGGGCTGGATAAAGCCTCCACGTTGAAAGCCATTGAGAACTTTTTACATGCCGAGGCACGTGCGGGTCGCCGCTGTTTGCTGGTCGTCGATGAAGCGCAAAATTTGGCGGTCGATGCGCTGGAAGAACTGCGCATGTTGTCGAATTTCCAGCTCGGATCATCGGCGCTGTTGCAGATATTCTTGCTGGGACAACCAGAGTTCCGTGATCTGGTGCAATCTTCGCCATCGCTGGAGCAATTGCGCCAGCGGATCATTGCAACGCATCATCTGGATGCGATGGATGATGACGAGGTTGAGCCCTATATCATGCACCGGATGCAGCGTGCCGGCTGGTCTGGTCGCCCGCAGCTGACCGAAGATGCCTATGAAGCGATCTTTGAAGAAACAGGCGGTGTTCCCCGTAAAATCAACGCTTTGATGAACCGCGTTTTGTTGATGGGCGCTGTTGAGCAACTGGTGACGCTAGATGGCGGACTGGTCACTGCGGTGATCGCCGACATGGCGGGCAAGCCGTTTGAATATGAAGCACCACTGTCTGCACATGGCGAAGTGTCGGTTGCTTTGCCGGTTGTTGAAGAAGCCGTTGTGGAAGCTGCCGAGCCTGAAATCGCAGCCGCTGCCGAAGACGTTGTTGCTGAAGACGATGTGCTTGAACTGCCATCAGCTTCCGTAATTACACTGTCTGTGCCAGCAAGTGCAGAGCCAGTTGTCAGCACCGCTGCCGATGCTGAAACCATGAATGCGTTGCACGCACGGGTCGAACGGTTAGAGGCGCGGGTGTCGCAACAAGATGCCGATCTGCGCCGCGTGCTTGCTTTGGTGATCGATTGGGTCGAAAAGGACAATCAGTCGCTAGCAGGTGAAATCCGGAATATCCGCGCCGCCTGATAGCACCCGAACTAGGGGATTATGTGGTGCTTAATGCGCTTTCAGTTGATGTCGAAGACTGGTTTCATGTCGGTGCTTTCGAGAATGTGATTTCTCGGGACAACTGGGCTGCGCTTGAATGCCGGGTGGAACGCAACACAGATGCTTTGTTGCAGATGTTTGATAGCGCCGGGATCAAAGCAACGTTTTTCACGCTGGGCTGGGTTGCGCAGCGTTACCCGCATTTGATGCGGCGCGTCGCCGATGCCGGGCATGAACTGGCCAATCACGGGTCGGAACATGACCGCGTATTTACGCTCGGCCGCGACAAATTTGCCGCCGACATTGATCGTGCACGCAAGATTATCGAGGACGCCAGCGGCGCAAAAGTCACCGGCTATCGCGCGCCAAGCTTTTCCATCGATCAGCGCACACCATGGGCGCATGAAGTGCTGGCGGAACAGGGCTATGCCTATTCATCCAGCGTCGCGCCCGTGAAGCACGACCATTATGGCTGGGCAGAGGCACCGCGTTTTGCCTTTAAGCCGGTTGCAGGATCGGATCTGATCGAGATACCTGTGACCACAGCAGAATTTGCCGGACGGCGCTTGGCTGCGGGTGGCGGCGGATTTTTCCGGCTGTTGCCTTATGCTTTCTCGCGCTGGGCAATCCGGCAGGTTAATGACGAGGCAGAACGGCCAGCGATCATCTATTTCCATCCGTGGGAAATTGATCCGGGCCAGCCCCGCGTTGCCAATGCACCGATAAAATCCAAACTGCGGCATTACACAAAGCTGAAAGCGATGGCGCCAAAGCTGGAGCGGTTGATGTCCGATTTCCGCTGGGACCGGCTGGATGTGATTGTCGAAGCCGAGCGGGAGAGGATGGCGTGAATGCGCCATTGGTCCATGAGCGGGTGAAGGTGCGACACGCGAATCTCTTTGACCCCGATGATTGCGCGCGTGTTGATACGTTTGTTGCGCAGCATCCCGAATCAACGCCGTTTCACTGCACCGCTTGGCTAAAGGGCGTGGCGGCGGGCACAGGGCAAAAGGCTTTTTGTCTGGTTGCAGAAACGCCAACGGGACAGATCGAGGGGTTAGTGCCTGCCCATGCGGTTGGTTCGCCGCTGTTTGGCCGCGCTTTGGTGTCGTCAGGTTTTGCTGTTGGCGGCGGAATTTTGGCGAATAGTCACGGCGTTGCCGAACGGCTTGCAGACGCACTTTGGGAATTGGCACAGGCCAACAACTGTCCGACGGTCGAACTGCGAGGCGGAGCTTTGCCGCAAAATTCGTGGATTATCAAAAGCGATGCACACGCCAATTTCGCTCGCCTTCTAACAGCGGATGATGAGGCGGAGCTGCTAGCCATCCCGCGCAAACAGCGCGCCGAGGTGCGCAAAGGGCTGGACAAGGGGCTGGTGATTGAAACCGGCAACAACCAGCGCGATCTTGATTGGCATTACCGTGTCTATTCGGAAAGCGTGCGCAATTTGGGCACGCCGGTGTTTCCAAAGGCGTTGATGGCAGAGGTGCTGACAGCCTTTGGCGATGATGCCGATATCCTGACTGTGCTGGCCGATGGTAAGCCTGTCGCTAGCGTGCTGAGTCTCTATCACAAGGGTGCAGTGATGCCCTATTGGGGCGGCGGCTTGCATGAGGCTCGCGCGCTGCGGGCCAATGACGTGATGTATTATGCACTGATGAATCACGCTCGGACACGGGGCTGCGCAGCATTCGATTTTGGCCGGTCAAAAGTTGGATCGGGCGCGTTTAGTTTCAAGAAAAACTGGGGTTTTGAACCACAGCCTTTGTCCTATGCCATGCGCACAGCCGATGGCGCAGAGCCGCGTGACATCAACCCCAACAGCCCGAAATATAAAGCGCAAATCGCAATATGGCAGAAACTGCCGCTACCGGTTGCAAACCTGATCGGCCCTTGGATCGCCAAAGGGCTGGGCTGATGCGCGAGATATTATTCCTTGCACACCGCGTTCCTTGGCCTGCGGATCGCGGAGATAAAATCCGGTCTTTTCATATTCTCAACAAGCTGAAAACGCTGGCGCCGGTGCATGTAGCGGCCTTTGCCGATGATGCGCGTGATGTGGGATTTGCGGAAGCCGAACGCGCTGGCCTTGCGTCGCTGCATGTCGAGTTGCGCGATAAGCCGCAATGGCTGGCGGGGATTGAGGCGCTTGCAAAGGACAAGCCAGTTTCACTCACCAGCTTTGGTTCGCGGACGATGCAGGATTGGGTGGATGAACGGATCGCCAGCGGCAGTATAAGCCACATCTTCGTTTTTTCGGGGCAAATGGCGCAGTATGTGCCTGCCGACTTTGACGGCCGGCTAATCATGGATTTCGTCGATGTCGATAGCGCAAAGTTTGAAAGCTATGCTGATGAGGGGCCGAGAAACGTTGGCGGCGGCTTCATGCGCTGGATTAACGCGCGCGAGGGCAAAAAGCTGGCGGTGTTTGAGGCGGAAATTGCAGCCCGTGCCGATGCAAACCTGTTTGTCAGCGACGCCGAAGCAGCTCTGTTCCGCGACCGCAGCGGCGCCAAAAACGTATCGGGTGTAAGCAACGGCATCGACAGTGTGTTTTACGATCCAGCTGCGTCCTATAAAAAGCTGCATCCGGTTTTTCCCGATCCGTTGATCGTATTCACCGGACAGATGGATTATCGCCCCAATATCGAGGCTGTGTCCGACTTTGCGCAAAATGCCCTGCCTATTATTCGCGCCGCGCATCCCGACACTACTTTTGCCATCGTCGGGCGCAATCCGACAGAAGCGGTATCGGCGCTATCGGCGTTGCCCGGTGTGCAAGTGACCGGCGCAGTAGATGATGTGCGTACATGGTTGGCGGGGGCAGATGTCGTGGTAGCGCCGTTGCGGATCGCGCGTGGCATCCAGAACAAAGTGCTAGAGGCGATGGCGATGGCTAAGCCTGTCGTTGCGTCTAAAGCCGCAGCAGAGGGCATTGATGCCAAAAACAAAAAGCACTTCCGCGTTGCAAAATCTGTGGCCGATGAAGCCAAGATTGTCATTGAACTGTTGTCCGATGTTGATGCGCGTTTGCAGCTCGGTGCTGCGGCGCGTGCGCATGTGACGGCCCATTATGGCTGGGCTGGGCAGCTGGCGGCGCTGGATGCTCTATTGTGAGTGGCGGTGCTTCTTCACCTCTCCCCTTTAGGGGAGGGGACGGGGGTGGGGCTGCTGTAAGTTCCGCACTATCCGGGCAGCCCCACCCCAACCTCTCCCCTAAAGGGGAGGGGCTTAGTTGGAAATCGGCGCTGACCCGGTTGGGTATTGCTAGCGTCGTTATCCTCGCGCTGTTCTGGCGCGATACGGCGGACATCGCCACGATCTGGTGGAACAGCTCGACCTTTAACCATTGTCTGCTGATCCTGCCGATTATCTGGTGGCTGGCGGATCAGCGTAAGTCTGAATTGGCAAAGATTACCCCGCAAGCTTGGACGCCTGCGCTGGTATGGGTCGGTGCGGGGGCGCTGGGCTGGCTGCTGGGCGATGCGGCGGGTGTTGCGCTCGCGCGGCACGCTGGGCTGGTGATGATGTTGCAAGGGGTGGTCGGCACATTGCTTGGCCCCAACGTGTTACGCGGGCTTATGTTCCCGCTGTTCTACAGTTTTTTCTTAATCCCTTTCGGCGAAGAATTCGTCCCCGCTTTGCAGACGATCACGGCCAAAATGTGCATGTGGTTGTTGGGCCTATCCGGTATCCCTGCGCATATTGAGGGTATTTATATCTCAACTCCCACAGCGTTATTTCGCGTGGCAGAGGCGTGTTCAGGCGTAAAATTCCTTGTCGCTATGGTGGCGTTGGGCGCGCTGGTTGCGAATTTATGTTTCAAAAGCTGGAGCAGGCGATCCGCGTTTATGGCGGCATGCGTTGCGATCCCGGTGCTCGCTAACGGCCTGCGTGCCTTTGGCACGATCTATATTGCGCATCACGGCAATGTCGATTTCGCCGCAAGTTTTGATCATGTTTTCTATGGCTGGATTTTCTTTGGTGTAGTGATCGCATTGGTGTTGGCGGCAGGTTGGCCGTTTTTTGATAAGGCCGCCGATGAAGTCGCGATTGATGCGCAACAGTTGCAAGCACCGGTTTGGTTGCCTCTAAAAGCTAACGCAGCGGTGCCTGCACTTCTTGCGATTGCGGCGCTTCCCTTTGCATGGTCCGCCTTTGTCTCGTCGACTGCATCGCCAGTCCCAAAACAAATCGCATTGCCAGAAATCGCTGGATGGCAGCGCGTGGATTACGCGCCGCAATTGGCGTGGAAACCCCATTTCGCCAAAGCCAACCACGAGCTGCTTGGCCGATATCGCGACGCAGACGGGCAAGAGGCAGATCTGTATGTCGCTGTGTATGATCGCCAATCCGAAGGCCGCGAGCTTGTCGGCTATGGACAGGGTGCCGTTGGTCCCGACAGCAAATGGTCATGGATCGCAGATTGCCCGAACCCATCACAAGGCCGCTGCGAACGCATCAGCGCCGACAACAAAACGCACCGCGAAGTCGTCAGTTTCTACCGCACAGGCGGCGTGACGAGCGGATCCGGCTCAACCATCAAACTTGCCACACTGAAAGCGCGACTACTCGGCGGCAACCAGCAAGCAGTCGCGATTTTGGTTTCCGCAGAGCGCATTGGCAAGATACCGCCCCGCGCCGCCATAGATTCCTTTGTCAAATCTTTGGGCAGTATCGACAAAATGGCTGACCGCATGGTCGGATTGGACTAAGGCGCAGTCCATGTGCGGTATATCGGGTATCTTCCACGTTGAAAGTTCAAAGCCCGTCGATCCCGCGAGGGTCGAGCGGATGAACGACGCCATCGCGCACCGCGGGCCGGACGGCGCGGGGGTGTGGACGGCGCCGGGGATTGGTCTTGGCCATCGCCGCTTGTCGATCATTGACCTTGGCGGCGGCGCGCAACCCATGCTGACCAGTGACGAGAGTTTGGCTTTGGTGTTCAATGGAGAGATCTACAATTTCCTTGAACTGCGCCGCGAATTGGAAGTGCTTGGCCACGGCTTTCGTACCAATAGCGACAGCGAAGTCATCCTAGAGGCATATCGCCGCTGGGGACCAGAATGTGTCAGCAGGCTGCACGGCATGTTCGCCTTTGCGCTCTATGATGTTGCCAAACGGCAGCTGTTGCTGGCGCGAGACCGGCTTGGCGTAAAGCCTTTGTTCCATGCCGCACTTGCCGATGGCAGCATCATTTTCGGGTCAGAACTAAAGGCGTTATTGGCGCATCCTGCACTGCGCCGCGACCCTGATATGCAGGCGGTCGATGACTATTTGGCCTTTGGCTATGTGCCCGATCACGGCTGCATTGTATCAGGCGTTAATAAGCTGCCAGCTGGGCATTATTGGGTGCTAACCCAAGGCAAAACGCCGCCACCGCCGACACAATATTGGGATATTGATTTCTCGCAGCGGGTCAAAGGCAGCGAGGCTGAACTACAGGAAGAACTGCTGCGCCTGATGCGGCAAGCGGTGCTGAGCCGCATGATTGCCGATGTGCCTTTGGGCGCGTTCTTGTCGGGCGGGGTCGACAGCAGCAGCGTGGTTGCGTTGATGGCAGAGGCTTCGCGCCAGCCGGTGAAAACCTGCTCCATCGGTTTTGATGTCGGTGCGCTGGATGAAACCGAATATGCCGAAACGATTGCCAAACGCTTTCTGACCGAACATCGCAGCCGGACAGTTGCAGCGGATGATTTCGGGCTGGCCGATATGCTCGCGCATCATTTTGACGAGCCCTTTGCCGATGCATCGGCTCTGCCGACATACCGTGTGTGCGAAATGGCGCGCGAGCATGTAACAGTGGCGTTATCGGGCGATGGTGCGGATGAGGCGCTGGCCGGATATCGCCGCCATGTCTTTCACCACAATGAAGAATGCGCGCGCAGCTTAATGCCGCAATCCATCCGCGGACCGTTATTTGGTGCTTTGGGCGCGATCTATCCCAAGGCCGATTGGGCACCGCAACCGTTGCGGGCCAAAACGACGTTGTTGTCTTTGGCACGCAGCGGGGCAGAGGGCTATGCCGAGGCGGTGGGTGTTACCCCGCCCGGGATGCGGCAGGCGCTGTATTCGCGCAAAATGCGGAGCACGTTGGGCGACTATCGCGCCGAGGCGGCTATGCACACGCTGATGGACAATGCGCCAGCACGCAGCGGTCTGGACCGCGCGCAATATGCCGATATGAAACAATGGTTGCCGGGCGACATTTTGACTAAGCTGGATCGCACCAGCATGGCTGTGGGGCTTGAGGCGCGCGAGCCGTTGCTTGACCACCGGCTGATGGAGTTTGCTGCGTCGCTACCTGAAAATATGCGGGTGCGTAAAGGGCAGGGCAAATGGCTGATGAAGCGGACGATGGAACGCTATCTACCCGAAGACATCCTCTATCGCCCAAAAATGGGTTTTGTAACGCCGATCGCGCAATGGTTCCGCGGGCCTTTGGCAGAGGCAGCGCGCGGGATTTCGACCAGTGCGACTTTGGCAAAGACCGGCTGGTTCGATCCGGCGGTGATGTTGAAGGTGGCCGAGGATCACATATCGGGGCGATCAGATAACAGCCGCTTGCTATGGCAGTTGCTGATGCTGGATAAATCAGTCAGCCGGATATTCTCTTAGGTTCGGCTGCGCCAGCAGCAATGTAATTGGTAAAAACGACGGGACGAATAAACGGAAAGACGACGGAGAAATCCTATACAACCCCGTCTTTCCGTCCATCCGTTTTTACATCAATCCTCATATTTGGCTCGAACAAAATAAAGCCCTTCGGGCGGAGCGTTGTGTGCCAATTCGGTGCGGTCTTTGGCTTCTAAAGCAGCTTTCAAATCATTCGCGCTCCAACGCCCGGTCCCTACAGCAGCTAAGCTCCCCACCATCGACCGCACTTGGTGATGCAAGAATGATCGTGCCGCCGCCTCGACGATCACATGCTCGCCCTCGCGCCGCACATCCAGCCGGTCGAGTGTCTTGACCGGACTATCTGACTGGCAGTGCGCTGAGCGGAAAGTCGTGAAATCATGCAGGCCAACCAGCAATTGCGCGGCGTTATGCATTGCCTCCACATCCAGTTCCTGAATAACCTGCCAAGCGCGATCGCGCTCGACCGTTAATGGCGCGCGGCGGTTGACGATGCGATATTCATAGGCCCGACCGATGCAGGAAAAACGGGCATGCCAATCGTCGGGCATGATCTGGCAATCGATGATCGCAATCGGCGCGGGCCGCAAATGTGCGTTGATCGCGCCCATCAGCCGAAACGGTGTCAGTGCGGTATCAAGGTCAAAATGCGCGCGCATCGCAAGCGCATGCACTCCCGCATCGGTGCGGCCAGCTGCGTGGACCTGAGTTTCACCGCTGCCTGTCTTAGTGATGGCTTCCTCGATAGCTTGCTGCACCGACGGTCCATGCGTCTGGCGCTGCCAGCCCATAAATGGCGTGCCGTCATATTCGATGGTGAGTGTGAACCGGGTCATTTGAGGATGGTGCCGATGGGAATAACTTTGCCGCGAAGGAAGTCGGCAAGCGGCATGGCGGGCTTACCTGCGCGTTGGATGACGGTGGGGCGAATGGACCCGGAGGAGCAGGCGATGGTGAGTTGGTCATCCACTACAAACCCCACTTCGTCATTCCCGCGAAGGCGGGAATCCAACTCCTGATCGTGAAGTTTCGACAGGGTGGGAGTTGGACCCCCGCCTTCGCGGAGGTGACGAACTATCTTTGCTTCGAGGACTTTGAACCGCTCCCCCTCATATTCAAACCAAGCCCCCGGCATCGGATTGAACGCAAGGACTTGCCGCTCAACCACTTCTGCGCTTGCGGAAAAATCCAGCCGCGTTTCGGCTTTGTCGATCTTGGCTGCGTAAGTAACGCCTTCTTCCGGCTGTGTGACAGTCGGATAGGCCGACAGATCGCCCAGCACTTTCACCATCAGTTCCGCGCCCAGTTCGGCGAGTTCAGCGGTCAGCTGCCCTGCAGTCTTAGCGCCAATCTGAGTCCGTCCCACTAGCCGCACCGGCCCAGTGTCCAGCCCAGCCTCCATCTGCATGATGCACACGCCGGTCTCTTCATCCCCCGCCAATATCGCCCGCTGCACAGGGGCCGCCCCGCGCCATCTGGGCAGCAGCGAGCCGTGGACGTTCAGACAGCCATGCATCGGCGCATCCAAAATCACTTGCGGCAGGATCAGGCCATAAGCCGCGACCACTGCAACATCCGCATTCAACGCTGCAAATTCAGCTTGCGCCTCCGCATTTTTCAGCGACAGCGGTGTTCGCACTGGAAGCCCCAATTCCTCCGCGCGCATCTGCACTGCAGAGGGTGACAGTTTCTTGCCCCGATTGGCCGGACGCGGCGGTTGCGTGTAGACCGCGATCACATCATGCCCCGCCGCCACCAGCGCGTTCAGCGTCGGCACCGCAAAATCCGGGGTTCCCATGAATATCAACCGCATCCAAGTCTTTCCTTTGTTCCAAATGCGCACTAGCTACGCTGTCATGGCATCGCAAGAAATAGACGCTCTGGCACAGGCATTATCGCGGCTTCCGGGATTGGGACCACGTTCGGCGCGGCGCGTGGTTCTGCACCTGATGAAAAAGCGCGAGACAGTGCTGCAGCCTTTGCTCCGCGCGCTTGAAATGGTTGAGGATCGGCTGAAAAATTGTGACACATGCGGCAATATCGATACCACTAACCCCTGCGGTGTCTGCGCCGATCCGCGCCGTGACACCCGCGCTTTGTGTGTTGTCGAGGATGTGTCGGATTTGTGGGCGCTTGATCGGTCGCGGTTGTTCCCCGGCAAATACCACGTGCTGGGCGGAAAATTATCAGCGCTTGATGGTGTTAGGCCAGAGGATCTCAACATCGACAGGCTGATCGCGCGTGTTGCGCAAGGCGGCATTGACGAAGTTGTGCTGGCGATGAATGCGACTTTAGAGGGGCAAACAACCGCGCATTACCTTGCCGAACGGCTGGAAAACTTCCCGATCCGCCTGACCCAATTGGCGCATGGCGTTCCTGTGGGTGGCGAACTGGATTATCTGGACGAAGGCACGCTGGCGCAGGCTTTGCGGGCGCGGCGGCCGGTTGGTTGATGTGTATTTAGTTGACGGCCATTGAGTTGACGGCGGCCACCTCAATCCCTATTTCACCCTTATGGCTATACTACCAATCCTAGAAGTGCCGGATGCCCGGCTGAAAGTCGTCTCGACACCTGTCACCTTGTTTGATGACGGGCTGAAACAGCTGGTCGCCGATATGTTTGAAACCATGTACGATGCGCCGGGTATTGGCCTTGCCGCGATACAGGTTGGTGTGCCGAAGCGTGTGCTGGTGATTGACCTGCAAGAGCCGGTCGAAGCTGACCATGAACACGGCGAACATTGCAACCACGACCATGAAGTCGTCCGCAATCCCCGCGTATTCATCAACCCCGAAATCCTTGATCCGTCGGACGAATGGGCTGTGTATAGCGAAGGATGTTTGTCGGTTCCCGATCAATATGCCGATGTTGAACGCCCCGCGACGATCCGTGCCCGCTGGCATGATTTGGACGGAAAGCTGCATGAGGAAGAGATGGACGGCCTGATGGCTACCTGCCTTCAGCATGAAATGGACCATCTGGAGGGCATATTGTTCATCGACCATCTATCGCGGTTGAAACGACAGATGGTGTTGAAGAAGCTTGAAAAACAGCGCAAGCTGGCGGCTTAATCGCCATTTTAGTCTCCCGGCGATGCAGCTGATCCGGCAAGCAATCCGCCGTCCAGATGCAGTTCGCTGCCCGTCATATAGGCCGCATCGTCCGACGCCAAAAGCAACGCGAGCGCGGCCACTTCCTCAACGCTGCCGAACCGCTTCATCGGCGTATCTGCAA
>JAAFIB010000028.1 GCA_013297725.1 Sphingomonadales bacterium | reverse complement strand
AACACGCATGGACGCCAAAGTGCGCGGGCTTAATCAAGCCATCCGCAACAGCAATGACGGCATTTCGCTGGCACAAACCGCTGAAGGTGCATTGGGCGAAGTTACCAACATCCTTGTTCGTATGCGTGAATTGTCGGTTCAGGCCGCCAACGGCACAACGGCGGCATCCGATCGTACAGCAATCCAAACAGAAGTAACGGCATTGCTCGGTCAGGTTGACGATATTGCGGGCCGCACAGACTTTAACGGCACTAACCTGTTCGATGCCGCTGGTACGTTCAATATCCAGACCGGTGTTGATACCGGGCAGACCGTCGCCATTGCCTTTACCAGCATGAACGCAACGGGCCTTGCGGTGAACACTGTCGATATGTCGACTGTTGCCGGTGCATCGACTGCGATGGCCGCAATCAGCACAGCGATTGACACTGTGGCAACACAGCGCGCTGGCCTTGGTGCGGCGCAAAACCGGTTGGATGCGACTGTCAACAATTTGACATCGACTGCCACCAATTTGACAGATGCCAAATCGCGGATCGAGGACGCGGACTTTTCGGCGGAATCAACCAAATTGGCAGCGGCGCAGATCTTGTCGCAGGCGTCGACTGCGATGCTGGCACAGGCAAACCAAAGCCAACAGGGTGTAATGAACCTGTTGCGTTAAACTCTATCAGTTTCGGGCTTTGATTCTGGTCGATCACAGCCCAACGAAAATGCCCCGGTGTTGCCGGGGCATTTTTTGTTTCAGCTGTGGTTAAAAAGTAACTGCGCGATAACACTGATACTAGACTTCGGTATAACCCTACGTCCTCGTCACCCCGTGCTCGACACGGGGTTAGGCTTTTGCCGCCGATTAAAGCCAAGCCCCGTGTCAAGCACGGGGCGACGGAGATAGGGAAGGAACACTGTTCCTCTAACTTTCATCCGCCATCAGTACGTGACGATTTTGACTTTCTGTCCGGATTTCAGCACCGACCCGCTGGTCATGCCGTTTAGCGCGAGGAAGCGGTCCGTTTGGAAGTTCTTATATGCCATCCGCCCGGAAAGAGATTCCACAGTGTCCGATTTACCAACGGTCACAACGCGCAACTTACGCGGCTTGATACCATCAGCCTCTTTCTGGCTGATCCGCGCCACGCTTTGATACATGCTGCTAAATGGCGTTGTCGTTGTTGGCGATATCGTCACAAAATGAAATGCCTGATTGGCCGCGAATTCATAGGCATAGATCGTTAAGCGCACGACGCCGTTCTGTGTGGTTACATCGGCGGTCGAGGTAAAGGCTGGAATGCCGTTCACCGTTGTTTCGCTAATCGCACTAGCGGTGACAGGCTTGTCTTTGCCAACCACGGCGGTGAACGCTGCGTCGATATAGGCCTTTTTGTCGCCGCTATAGGGTTGCGTGGTGAATAATGCCTGCCCACCGCTGCCGTTGATCGACACGGCCTGTGCGCCATTGGACATGCCAAAGCCGGTGGGAACCGTAAATTTCAGCTTCAGGTCAGGGTGAAGGAAATCTTGTCCGTCGATAACGCCCTGTTTCGGATCATCATCATACAGCATGCCATCAATGGCTTTCAGATGCACGTCAGCATTGCGGAACGTTGCCGCGGTGTATTTTTTTGCATTGGCTGCGGCGCGGGCAACGCGCTTTGCCGGTTCAGGGTGCGTGCTTGCCCATTCAGGGATTGGCCCGCCAAGATTTCCGGCGGCTTTGCTTTCAACAGAAGTTTGCAAAGCCAAAGACCGCAGCATGTCGGACAGCGCCGATGGATCATAGCCCGCTTTGCTAAGATACTGGATGCCCAGATCGTCAGCTTCTTCCTCTTGCCCGCGCGAGAATGGCAGAGCAATCAGCCGCTGTGTCAGCATCATCGAATTGTCGCGCAACACTCCGCCCAACGCGCCCAATATGCCGCCACTGTCGCCTAACACAGCGCCACCAATCGTGCCCAACACGCCCAAAATACCAGCCGTTCTGGAGTTATTCGCACGTTTTTTGCTGTGCCGCGCAGCGGTATGGCCAACCTCGTGCCCCAGAACACCGGCCATCTCGGCCTCGCTGTTGCATAAAGCCGCCAGCTGACGCGTGATATAGACATAGCCGCCTTCGATCGCGAACGCGTTATTCACCGGCGAGTTGAGAAAGCTCACGGTGAAATCTTTTTCCGATGTGGCCAATCCTGATTGCAGTGCGATTTTTTGGCCGACTTTTACGACATAGGCAGTCTGCGGGCTTTGATACACATCGCCGAATTCTTTCATGATTTCGGGATGATATTTCGCTCCAGCATCTTTTTCTTTTTGCGTGAAAGGTTTCGGAACCTTGACCGCTTTGGCCTTGTCTGCGGCAATCACAGGGGTGGCAACATAACCCGTTACCATCAGGAAGGACGCTCCCAGCGCCAAAATTGCTTTATTCCGCATGATCCTCAACTCCTTCGATTCTTTAGGAGTTTATCATGCTTGGCCGAATACGCGCGTAAAATTTTCTACAGGTGCAGATGAAGCGAGCAGCGACGGCGATGAACAGTGCGCGCGACCTAAAACTGGCCCATTTTCAGGAACTTCGCATGGCGTTGCCTGCGTAAATCGCCACGGCTTAGCTTCGTTAGGCTTTTTAGCGATTGTTCAATCGCCGCACCCAGATTGGCGATGGCAAGGCTATGGTCACGGTGCGCGCCGCCAACAGGTTCAGGAACAATGCTATCGATCACGCCAAGCGTTTTCAGATCGGATGCGGTCATCCGCATTGCTTGCGCGGCATCGGCGGCGCGATCATTGGTGCGCCACAGGATTGACGCGCAACCCTCTGGCGAAATTACCGAATAAACGGCATGTTCAAACATCAGAATATGGTCGGCGGCTGCCAATGCAACCGCTCCGCCAGATCCGCCTTCACCAACGATACAGGCGACCATCGGCACGCCAAGCTGCAGGCATTTTTCGGTAGAGCGCGCGATGGCTTCGGCTTGGCCGCGTTCTTCGGCCTGCACGCCCGGGAATGCGCCAGAGGTATCGACCAACGTCACAACAGGCAGGCCGAACCGGTCGGCAAGGTCCATCAGGCGGATGGCTTTGCGGTATCCCTCCGGCTTTCCCATACCAAAATTGTGGCGCAGGCGGCTTTCGGTATCGTCGCCTTTTTCATGACCGATCACGACGACGCGGCGATTGCCGAGGCGCGCGAGACCCCCCAAAATTGCCTGATCATCACCAAAGGCGCGGTCGCCGGCAAGAGGCAGGAAACTGTCGAACAGCCCTGCGACATAGTTTTTGAAATGCGGTCGTTCTGGATGGCGTGCGACTTGTGTTTTTTGCCACGGGGTCAGCTTAGCATAAGTGTCCTGCAACAGCTTATCGGCCTTTGCCGTTAGCTTGCCGAGCTCTGCCGTTACGTTGACATCGCTTTCGCCCGCCGCCTCTTCAAGCTCCAATATGCGGGCTTCCAACAGCGCGACGGGTTTTTCAAAATCCAGATAAACAGTCATCGCGTCCCGATAGAGCGTGGCGGGCTGTGGGTCAATGTAACAGGCATGTCTCTTGGTGAGCAGTTGGGGAACACTTCACTTAGCATCCCAAATCCGTCGCCCCGTGCTTGACACGGGGCTTGGCTTTATGCGGCGGTGAAAAGCCTAACCCCGTGTCAAGCACGGGGTGACGCAGAGTTTGTGGCCGTAGCTTGGGTGCACCAAGGGATCGTCGTTAGCGAAGCCAGTATTACCGCGACAATGTGCGCTTTGCCAGCGGGTGACGCTGGTTGACCAGTTCAACCAAGCGGCTGCTGTCGACATGCGTATAGATTTGCGTCGTGGCAATATCGGCATGGCCCAGCATCGCTTGCAATGCGCGCAGATTTGCGCCGCCTGCCAGCAGATGCGTGGCAAAGGCGTGGCGCAACACATGCGGGCTGACTTTAGTCGGGTCGATGCCTGATTCAGCCGCGAGTTCGCGGATAATCTGAAACAGGCGGATGCGGCTGATATGGACATCGCCTTTGCCCGCCGCCCGCGCCGCGCGTGAGGGGAAAAGATAGCGCGATTCTTTGGGGACAAATGCGTGCCACACGCCAACGGCTTGCCGCGCCCGATCCGAAATCGGCACCAGACGTTCTTTGTCACCTTTACCGGTCAGGATGATAAACGGCTGATCGCGCATGATCGATGCTCGGGGCAATGCCACCAATTCCGATGCGCGCAGGCCCGAACCGTAAAGCAGCTCGACCAGCGCAGATAGGCGGTAATCCAGTGGCGACGGCTTGGTTTTGGACAGCCGTGTTTCGATGGATTTGAATAACGCCTCGACCTCGGTCTGATCAAGGATCTTGGGCAGCCCGCGCATTTGCACTGGGCGCGGCAATGCTGCTGACGGATTATCTTTGCGAAAGCCTTCTTGTTCCAGAAAGCTGAAAAAACCGCGCAGGGCCGCGGCTTTGCGCGCCACCGAACTGTTGGCAAGCGACGCCCATCCCGCCGCCAAGGTCTCCAGCGTTTCTTTGGTCGCAGCGATCAACGCCCCGGCTAGCGCGTCGGATGCTTGGGAAAGGTCGCTGCTATAGGCAAGCGCTGTGTTCCGTGCGACGCCGCGTTCGGCGACCATCATCTCCATATAGCGCTCAATCAGGGCACCGTCGCTATCGGTATGAGTGGCCGCTGCGCCCTCAAGACCATCGCGATCACCCAAAGCTGACGGCTTCCGCTGCGATCATCCGCGCCTCTGCATCAAGGCCGACGGTCTTTAACGCACCGATGATGTGATAAAGATGGTGCGCAGGCACTTTGCTCCAATCCGGCGCTTGCAGGCCAGCGGCGGCCAGCAACGCAACGGTTCCGCTTTCGCCGCGGGCTGCCGCGGCTTTGATCGCGCGGCTCCAGTTGGTTTCGCGCGTAACATTAACCTCGATATCAGTCGAAAAGTTGGTCATTGTCTCTGCTGACACACGGCCAAGCCCGCCCAATCCGGCCAGCAGCAAAGCGGATTTATGGTATTTTTCGCTGTCGTCATTCCCCTGGAAATCACCCAGAGCACCGGTGCCGATCATATTGGCCCATTCCGGAGAACCTGCCGCAAGCATGCCCCAGCCCAGCGAGCCTTCGTCAACCAAGCTGATCCAGCGCGCCGCCTGAGTATCAAAACCGCCGCTTAGCATCGATGCAATCAACCGGTCGGCATCGCCTGCACTGCCCGAATTTGGCGCGATCAAAGCAGCGGCGCGTGCGGTCAGAACCAGCATCCCGCGCCGTTCGGTTTCATTAGTGGCACCGTCCCACAGCCCTTGCATCGCGGTGATTTTGTCCCCGTCGCTGCTGCCGACGAATGCCGCGCGGACATTCTCTGCGCGCGTGCCGATGTCGGCGGCGATGTCCTGATCCTCAGCTGCCAACCCATAGATATCAACCATCGCACGGTTGGACAGCACACCCAAAGCCGCCGCACCCGATGCCGTTGCAACCCGCGTTTTTGTAGAAATCATCGGCAGGTGTACGCGCCAGCCGTCAACCTCTTTGCCCATATTCTTGTAAAGCGCCTCGGGCGGTTCGATGCCTGTTGCCTGCGCCATGCCGTGGCGCCAGCTGGTCATCGTTGTAACCTTGTCCCATTCAATTTTGACCGTGCGGCGACCGTTGGTGCCTGCACCGACAGCTTTTTCGGTCAAAAGATAATCGACACCTTTGACCCAGCCCTTGTTCCGCACCTGGTTCAGCACCGATGTTGCGCGCCCCTGTTCCCCGGCCAGCGAAGCGCAGATCGACAGTGCCGTTTTCCATTCGGGCGAATCCGTTTTCTGGCTGCCGGCATCGGCAATCGGGCACATTCCCGACAGATCGGCATTCGCAAGGAAGATCGGCATTGATACTTCGAGCAAACGTTTTGAATACACGCCGGAATCGACTTGCTGCACCAATTGCCGGGCAACCACCGCGTCGCCCATCCGCAGGATAAGGCCTGCGCGTTCGGCGATCCAGTCAGCACCGCTGACGTCGCTTGGCGTATTGGTCCGGCTGGCAAGCGCGCGGCGGGCCATGATTGTGCCCCATCGCGATGCCAGCGGCCCTTTTGTATTGCGCGCCGCATTGATCAGGAAATCGCCACTCGCTACGCCAAAGGCGGTAACGGGAAAGCCGCCATTTGCCTCTGACATAATGCCAACCTGCTTTAATGAACGGCGCGCCGTGGGCGGCACATCATAACGGATTTCGGCTTCTTCGTCGTCTTCGTCTTCAGTCTTGCTTTCGCTAGCCGATTTTGCAGTCTCTGATTTTGCACCACCCGAAGTGCTGCCCGTTGCCCCCGGCGAAGCAGAAGGCGTGCCGTTAGTCTTTGGTGTCGGAGCCTTAGGCGTTGGCGGCGGAGGTGGCGGATCACCAAAGCCCGGCGGCAAAATCGATTCCGGCCCTTGCTGACCAAGCACGGGTAACGCTGCGCCAACGGCCAAAACCCCGGCGGTTACAAAAATCAGCGATGATAACTGCCGAAGACGCATATACTTCCTTTATTGTCGCGGTTTCGTCGCGGGGTCTTTGACAACCGGCACGGCGATAGGCGACTCGACCCAATTTTGGGTTTGCTCACTACCCAGATATTCAAAGAAAAATAGCAGAGCGATGGCTAGCAACGCAAGTGCCCCTATCAACGGCGCGCGCCTTTGCCAGCGTTTGTTCTGCACTATTCCTCCCCGAATCTGCACTTTCGCAAACTACTTCCCGCCAACGCCTAGCCGATATATAGGCCGCATCGCAATGACTTCGGCAGCACATCCAAACCAGCATAATGCAGCAGCGCAGGTCCGGCTGGATCGTCCTATCGTTTTGGTGGGCATGATGGGGGTTGGCAAATCGACCGTTGGCCGTCTTTTGGCGGCGCATTTGCAGGTCGATTTTGTCGATACCGATGATGAAATCGTACGCGCCGCCGATCTGTCCATAGCCGAGATTTTTGAACGATTTGGCGAAGAGTATTTTCGTGATGGTGAACGACGGGTTATTGCGCGGCTGATTGATGATGGCCCCAAAGTGATCGCGACCGGCGGCGGTGCCTTTATCAACGATGCGACCCGCGCGCTGATTAAAGAAAAATGCCATTCGGTGTGGATAGATGCCGACCTTGAAATTTTAATCGCGCGGGTATCGCGCCGCAACCACCGACCCTTGCTGATTGGTAAAGACCCACGCGTGGTGATGACAGATTTGCTTGCGATACGCGGGCCGATTTACGCCCTTGCCGATTTCCGCGTGTGCAGCGATGCCGCCCCGCATAGCAATACGGTCGACCAGATAATGAAAGCACTGCAAACATGAAGCAGATTACCGTTGAATTGAGTGAAAGCAGCTATGCTGTTCAGATCGAAAGCGGTCTGCTCAGCCGGGCAGGGGACTTGCTTGCTCGTCATGCCCGCGGTCGGCGGATGCTGGTGGTCACAGACAGCAATGTGGTAACGCATGTCGCGCGCGATTTTCTTGGCGGATTAAACGCAGCAGGCATCGACACTGTTGTTCACACTCTGCCCGCCGGTGAAGCATCGAAAAGCTGGGAGCAGCTTTCAGTGTTGGTGGATTGGCTGCTGGCCAATCATGTCGAACGCAGCGACCATATCATCGCGCTGGGCGGCGGTGTTGTTGGTGACATCACCGGTTTTGCCGCGCATATCGTGAAACGCGGCTGCAACTTTATTCAGGTGCCAACAACTTTGCTGGCTCAGGTTGACAGCAGCGTTGGCGGAAAAACCGCGATTAACACTGCAGCTGGAAAGAACCTTGTTGGTGCCTTCCACCAACCCTCGCTGGTACTGATCGACCCGGATGTGTTGCAAAGCCTGCCGCGCCGCGAATTGGCCGCTGGCTTTGCCGAAGTAGTGAAATACGGCCTGATCGATGATCCCGAATTTTTCGATTATTGCGACGTAAATGTTCAGGCGTTCTTCGACGGAGATTCTGGTGTGCGGGCCTATGCGATTGCGCATTCGGTGCAATCAAAGGCACGTATTGTCGCCGCCGACGAACGCGAACTAACCGGAACGCGAGCATTGCTAAACCTTGGTCATACATTCGGCCACGCGCTGGAGGCCGATACCGGCTATTCCAGCAAATTGCTGCATGGCGAGGCCGTTGCAGCCGGGATGGCGCTCGCTTTCCGGTACTCTGTCCGGCGCGGCCATTGTTCGGTGGACGATGCGGCGCGTGCTGCATCGGTGCTGCATAAGGCAGGGCTGCCAACGACACTAAACGAGGCAGGCGTCACAGCTGGCGGGGCCGAGCTGGTCGAACATATGTTGCATGATAAAAAGAAAGCAGGCGGCACGCTGCCTTTCTTGCTGGCCAATGGCATCGGCCAAACATTTTTGGCAAAGGATGTCGATCTGGCGGATGTCGCGTCTTTCCTGGATGAAGAGGCGCAGTCACAAAGCTGACAAGCTGCTAAAATCTACCAAATCGCTGCCGTTAAATGGGGAAAGGAAACTATTCCCATGCTCGGTTCGATTGCAAACAGCCTCGGTTTTGGTTCCGGCCTGAACGTCAGCCAATTGGTTTCCGATCTGGCCAGTGCATCGCGTGCGCCAAAGATTGGGCGGATTGATGCCCTTGCGCAAGCAACACAGGCAAAGATCAGTGCGGTGGCGCAGGCGCGGTCCAATCTTGATGGCTTTGCAACCGCGCTGAAAGACCTGTTGGCGCAGGGAACGTTAAGCAGCCAGCCCAGCGTTTCTGACGCAAATATGCTGTCGGCCAGCGCGATACCCGGCACACCTTTGGGCAATTATGCAGGATCGATAGAGATAGTGCAGCTGGCAAGCGCGCAGTCGGTCTATTCAGCTTTGGTTCCTGCGGCAACCGGTCCCATCGGCTTGGGCGGCATGACATTGACGGTCGGTGCGACCAGCTTTGCAATCAATATCGACGCGACAAACAATTCCCTGACCGGACTTGCCGATGCGATCAATGCGAGTGGCAGCACCATTCGCGCCAGCATCGCGGCGGACAATGGACAGGTTCGTCTGGTGCTGAAAGGTGCAACGGGTGCGGCCCAAGCGTTTACGCTGACCGCCGATGCTGGCGCAGACCCCGCACTCCAACGCTTTGCCTTTGGCGGCAGCGGCGGGATGCAATCGGCACAGGCCGCGGCGGATGCGCAGATTAAAGTCGATGGTATTCCCTATAGCCGCACCAGCAACAGTTTTTCCGATGTCGTTCCGGGCATGGCGATCAGTTTGAAAAAGGCAGTGCCAGGGCAGATTGTGTCGCTGGGTTCAACGCGGCCGACCGAGGGGCTGCGGCAGGCGGTCACAGACTTTGTTGGCGTATTCAACCAGATGAAAGCCAGCCTGAAAGATGCGCAAGCCGCCGCTGGCGGAACCAATGCCTTGCGCGTGCTTGACCGGCAATTGTCGGCCTTTGTCAACACTGCGCTGACCAGCGATCCGCCAGTGAATAAGCTGACTGATATTGGCATTTCAACGGGCCGCGACGGGACGTTAAGCGTCAACACGGCAAAGTTGGAAGCAGCGCTGAGCGCAAACCCCGATGCGGTTGAGGCGCTGTTCAATCCCCGCCGCGATGCAACGCATACAGCGTTGACTGATCCCGGCATATCGGACGCGCTGGATGCGATCCGCACTGGCGCGCTTGCCCCGGATGGTTTGCTCGGCGGGCTGACCAAGGGGTTGCAAAAAGAAGCCGCCGAAATCGCCAAAAGCCGCGAGCGTATTGAAGCGCGCGAGAGTGCGTATCGTGTGCGTCTGGAGAAGCAATATGGCAGTCTGGATGCGAGGATCGGCGCATTCAAAGCAACGCAAAGCTATTTGGAACAACAGATAAAACTATGGTCGAATGAACAGTAACCGGGGGCTTTGAATGTACCATAATCCCCGCTTTGGCCGCGCGAGCGACCACTACCGATCAATGGAACTTTCCAGCAGGATCGAGAGTGCCGATCCGCATATGCTGGTGTCGATCCTGTATGATGAATTGCTAATCTGTGTTGATGTTCTGGCGGCGGCTGCTGCGCGCGGACAGGTGCTTTCAACGCATGATTATGCGCATAAGGCGCGGGCGATTTTGCTGTCGTTGCAGACGGGATTGGATTTCAACCAAGGCGGCGAACTGGCACCTATGTTGGCGGGGCTTTATGCTGCGATCAGTGAAGAATTAAGCGCACGGATTGCTGATGGCGATGTTGAGCGGATGGCAGAATTGCGGATTGCGATTGAGTCTGTGGTTCATGCCTGGAACGGGATTGCGGGTTGAGGCTTATTCGATGCCTACCACCCAAAACCGTTAGTGCTGAGCTTGTCGAAGCACGTCCCGCAGTCAAACACGACAGTTGAAACCTTGGGACGCGCTTCGACAAGCTCAGCACTAACGGTTTAGTGGAGTTCTTCATTTGGGGTCACGCGTTGGCCGACTGCAATCCATATTTCCGCATCTTCTCAATCAACGTCGTGCGCTTTAATGTCAGCAACCGTGCCGCCTCGGAGATGATACCATCGGCTAGCTCCAGCGCAGTATGGATGCGCATCAGTTCCATCGTTTCAATCTCTTGTTTCAAATCGATGGTCGTGCTTTGCGGAGCGTTTGTATTCGCAGCATAGCCGATTTTGACCGCAACCAGATTTGGCATCGTGTTGTTCAGCAGTTGCTCGACCTCATGCTCGCTCAGCATTTCGCCGCCCATCAATACGCCGGCGCGTTCAACAAAGTTGCGTAGCTCGCGGACATTGCCAGGCCAGCTATGCGCCTGCAGCCGGGCGATGCCGCTATCGTCGAAGCGCGCGACGGTTCCTGCACGTTTGCCCTTTTGAAAATGGGTGATCAGCGCGGGGATATCCTCGGTGCGGCTGGCAAGATCTGGCACGCGCAGGATCAATACGCCCAGCCGAAAGAACAGGTCTTCGCGGAATTGGCCGTTGGCCATCGCAGCATCGATATCCTGATGCGTTGCCGAAATGATGCGCAGGTCAACCGGCGTTGCGGTGGATGCGCCGACGCGGGTGACTTTGCGATCCTCCAGCACACGCAGCAGCTTTACTTGCATATCAAACCGCATGTCCCCGATTTCATCTAGGAACAACGTGCCTTTGTCGGCAGTTTCAAAATGGCCAATGCGCCGGGCATGGGCGCCGGTGAACGATCCTTTTTCATGGCCGAATAGTTCGGATTCGATCAGCTCATTGGGGATCGCGCCGCAATTGACCGCAACAAAACCGCGCGCCGAACGCGGGCTGGCCAGATGGATCGCTTGCGCAACCAGCTCTTTGCCCGATCCCGATGGGCCAGACAGCAGCACAGAGACATCGGAATCTGCGACCCGTTTTATCATCGCGCGCAGCCGGGTGGTCGCCTCGCTATCGCCGATAATCAGCTCATCGATTGCTGGTATGTGGTTTTGTGTTGCGGTTGCGTGGTCCATATTCGTCCCTGTCCTGATACGGCGAAAGTGCGCCGCTTGATGGCCAGAAGATTGACGGAAATGGTTAACAGGAAGTTACTGAATTGTAGTTAAGTTATTGATATAATGATATTATATCCATTTCGGAGCAATATCGTCATGGTAAACTAGGTGTAAGCGATCAATGCGCCCGAAATGGAGGAAAACTCATCTCCGATCCCAACCCAAAGTAATCGACATCCGCCGATTTCGCGGATCAAATGCATCGCTTGGAATATAAGGCTCGCGATCCGCAACGCCTTCGATCCGCATAAACCGATCATTCGCAATTCCGCGCGTCGTCAAAAAAGCCCGCGTTGCTTCGGCCCGATTTGCCGATAGCTGCCAATTGTTCATCGCTTTATCGCGCGTATATTGCGCCGCATCGGTATGCCCGCGAATGATCAAGCCGTTGCCGGTTTCGGCAATCAGCGCCGCAACCTGATTGAGCAAAGCCATTGCGTCCAATGTCATCCGATCAGTTCCGGAAACAAACATCGTAAAATCTGCCTCATCAACCAGATCGATCCGCAGCCCTTGGCGCGTATCGGTGAAGCGCACATTCTTGGCAAATCGCTTCAGTTCTTTGCTCGCCTTCAATCGCTGTTCCAGCGTTTTTTGCAGCCGCTGGAATTTCTCGCGTTGCTTCTCAATTCCTGCCGCTTCTTTCGGCCCGCCGCTCGCATCGCGCGGAATCGTGATGCTGCGCGTTCCTGTTTGTCCGGCGCGGTTTGGATAATTATCGACCGAAGTAATCGAATCGCCGCCAAAAAATCCGTTCGATCCTGCGCTTTCCTGTTTGGTCTGAACCAATGTCGGCGCGAAATAGTCGGCAAGCGCTTTGCGCTGTTTCTCCGTCGTCGCGCCCAGCAACCACATCAGCAAAAAGAATGCCATCATCGCGGTTACAAAGTCAGCATAAGCAACTTTCCACGCGCCGCCATGATGGCCCGCATGCGCCTCGACAATGATCTTTTTGACGATGATCGGGCGGATCGGTTCGGCGGGCTTAGCGGCCATCAGCGTCCTCTCATGCCATCAAACACTTCGGCAAAGCTTGGCTGGTTGGAATGTTCAATCCCCGACCGCGCGGCCTCGATCACCAAAGGCTGCGGATGCCCGTGCAGCGATGCGATAATGATCTGTTTTACGGTTTGATAAATCGCAGCATCGCTATCGATGATCTGCTTTGCCCGATTGGCAAAAGGACCGACAAGTCCATAAGCCAGCAGTACGCCCAGGAACGTGCCGACCAATGCAGAACCGATCATGCCGCCCAAAACCTCTGGCGGTTTATCGATCGAACCCATGGTTTTGACCACGCCCAGAACCGCCGCGACAATCCCCAATGCGGGCAATGCGTCGGCTAATCCTTGAAGTCCCTCGGCGGGTTTGGCGGTATGATGATGATGGTTCTTTATGCTGTTATCCATTACCTCTTCGACGGCATGCGGATCAAGCGTACCGGACGAGACAACGACTAGCCGCAGCGTGTCGCAGATCAAATGGATCAATGTTTGATCCTTTAACAGCTTTGGATATTCGCTGAACAATGCTGACTCGGCGGGATTCTCGATATGCGGTTCAACGGCAACCGGGCCGTCAGTGCGCAGCATTTTCATCAGTTTTGACACAAGGAAAATACAGTCGAGATAATCCTGTTTGTTGAATTGTGGTCCTTTGAATACTTTGGCCAACCCGCCGCCAAGCGCCTTTAGCTCTTTGCCCGAATTGCCGATAATCAACGACCCGATGCCAGCGCCGCCGATGATCAGCATTTCATGCGGCAGCGCATGCATCACCGGACCCAGATTGCCGCCAGTCAGCGCAAAGCCGCCAAAGACCATCAGGATCAGGACAATTATGCCGATGATCGGAAACATGCGCGCAATACTCCATATTGGAAATACACCGCCGCTGATGCGATGCTATTTGAGTTAACGGCTATGGCGCCCGATGTTTGCGCGCGATCAGCCCAGAATATCGATTAAAGTCCGCCGGTTGATGCGCGCAAAGGCGGCTTGCGCTGCCTCCAGCGTGATTGTCTGGCCGTTCAGCCGTGCAATTGCTGATGTCAGGTCTGTATCTTCGAGTGTTGACCGCTCAGCGGCCAGGGCGATGCTGTTGCCGGCCTGTGTATCGCGCAACCGCTCCAATCGTCCGGCATTGATACCAATCTCGGCACGCGCATCGGCAACATGGTCGATGCTTGCCTTTACGCTGGTCAACGATGTTGAGAGTTGGGCCACGTTCCCTGCCGCGATGGCTGTGCCTGCGGATCGAAGCTGTGTTGAGATCGCGGTGCCAGCAACGTCGAATGCAGCGGACCGCGAAGGAACAGGCGCAAAAACGGTATCTTTATCAAAGCGCATAGCCATTGGTGCGGTTGCCGAAAATAACGGCCCGCCCAATGCAGATTTGCTCGCAGACAGCACATCAATTTCATCAGCGATTGCCGTCATCTCGACGGCCAATGTCGCACGGTCGCTTGTGTTGGTCGACGGGTTAGAGGCCGCTAATGTCAGTTCTTGCGCTCTTGCCAAAAGGTTCGATACCGATGCCAGCGCAGTATCGGCTTGATTGACTAACGCTGTTCCCAAGCCGACATTGCGTGCCCATGCCGTGCCATCTGATTGCCGGGCGCGAATGTTGGCCGCCCGCGCCGCGGCGACTGGATCGTCAGAGGTGCGCTGGATACGTTTCCCCGTGGAAATCTGCACCTGCGAGTTCGCCACATCGCTTGCAAGCCGCGATTGGCGCGCAATCTCGCGCATCATCCGGTTTCCTGTTGCGTTAATCATCGCCTGCCCGTTCAAAAGATGTTGAGGATAGATTGCATGGTTTCGCGCGCGACCTGAATGGTGCGCGCGGCGGCTTCATAAGCTTGCTGAAACCGCAACAGGTCGGCGGCTTCGCGGTCGATGTCGACTTCGCTGATTGCGTCGCGTGCAGCAGCTGCTCCGTCATAGCGAGTTGTCGTTGCGGCCTCTTGCGCGCGGGCAGAGGCCGCCGATTGCGCTTGTGCGCTGGCGATGCCTGCCCAGGCTTGTTCGAAACCTGATGGCCCGCGCAGATTTGCAAGGGACAGCATGTTGCCATTGGCGCTTGATGCGTCAGCGGCGGCGATATCATTCGGAGTTAATGCAGCAGCGGTCAGCGTTGCTGCACTGCTACCGAATGCAAACAATGCCGCACCCGGATTGCCGCTACTATCTAGCCCTGCCTGATGCGCGGCATTGAGTTCGCCTGCCACGCGTCCTGCCAGCGCATCCACTCCGGACCGTAGATCGGCGATATGGTTCGATGCCTCGGTCAGGCCAGCAAGCGAGCCCGATGAGGGTGCAATGATAGCAGGATTGGGTGATGTGAGCGAAAAGCCCACACGGCCATCCGCCCCAACCGCCGCATTGATATTGGCAATGGAACCGCCGCTGAGCAAAGCATCGCCGCTGCCGGCAACCCTCACAGTCACTGCACCGCGTGCATCAAAGCTGGTGATCACAGGCAGCCGACTTGAAACCGCATCAAGCAAGCGGTCGCGTTCATCTAGCAGCGTTGCTTCATTAGACGATCCGGCACGCGCACGGCGCAGGCCTTCATTCACGCGTTCTAATGCGCCTAGATCGGTGTTCAGCTGTGTGACTTCGCCTGTCGCGGCATCGGCAACGCCGCTTGCCGCATGGCTAAGGGCACCTGCAGTTTGGCGAAAGCCGGTGGCAGTTTCCTCAATCGACAACAGGAATTGTTGTCGCAATGGCTGGCTAGCAGGATCGCTTGCCAATTCGTCGGCGATGTTGAACATCGCGGTCAGCCGGGTGCCAATACCATTGCCGTCATCGGCAATGCTGCGTTCGGCTGCGCCAATCCAGCTCATCCGTGTGGCGGCATGGTTAGCGTCGCCTGACGAGATCCGTGCATCATCAACCAGCCAGCTATCGACAGAGCGGGATAGACCGGCAACCTCAACACCGCCGGGGCGGATGCTGTTGCGGGATAGAACGATGTCGCCCGCAGCGGGGGCTTCACGCAGCCGAACGGTTCGGCGCGCATAGCCAGCGGTTTGGGCGTTGGCGATATTGTCACCAACCGTCGCCAGCGCACTGGAATAGGCACGCAGGCCAGATGCGCCAATGTTCATCAGATCAGGCATTGGATGTGGCTTTCGCTTGGGTAAGCTGCTTTTCGACCAACGCCGCAATGCCGAACTGGCGCATCGTTGCCATGCTTTCGGCGGTGCGTGCATCGGCGAGTTCGCGGAACTGGCTGGTCGCGTTTGATCCAAACATTTCATCGGCAAGCTTTGCACTGCGCATGCTGCCGATCAGCTGGCGCAGGATCACTGCCTCAAATGCTTCGGCCGCTTTGCGCAGTTCGGGATCGGGCTTGCTGGGCGCAGGCATAGGCGCTTGCGACGCGGAAGAAAGCGGGCGGATCATATCACCACCAACTCGGCGGTCAGCGCGCCTGCCTGGCTTAATGCTTCTAATATCGCGACAAGATCGCCGGGGGGAACGCGGATACGGTTGATGGCATCCAAGATTGCCGACAAAGACGTGCCTCGCTCGACAAGGAAAGCGGGATTTTGCTCTTGTTCGACGCTGATATCGCTTGCTGGCTCGGTTGCGGTTTGACCGCTGCTAAACGGTGGTGGTTGCACGACCCTTGGTGCTTCATCGACACGTACCGTCAGCTTGCCATGGCTCACCACAGCTGGCCCAACACGGACCGCGCCGTTTATGACCACAGTTCCGGTGCGGGCGTTGATGATGACCCGCGCAGGCGGATCGGCACGGTTGATTGACAGGTTTTCGATCAGCGCCATCATCCGGATGCGCGCGTCGCCGCCTGTAGCTGCGTTGATTTTGACAGTTGCTCCGTCGAGTACACTAGCAGTGCCTTGACCGAACAGGCCGTCAATGGCGTCGGCCAGCCGGCCTGCGTTGGTGGCATCAAATTGGTGCAGGTTGAACAGCAAATGGTCTTGTGCGGTAAAGCCTGTGTCGACTGCGCGCTCGACGCTTGCACCGCCGCTAATGCGACCAGCGGATGGGATATTGACCGAAAGCTTAGATCCATCTGCGCCTTCAACGCCAAGGCCGCCGATGACAAGGTTGCCCTGCGCCATCGCGTAAATCTGGCCATTTGCACCATAAAGCGGCGCCAGTACTAACGTGCCCCCGCGCAACGATTTGGCTTTGCCTAATGCAGACACAGTTATGTCTAGACGCTGGCCGGGCTTTGCAAAGGCTGGCAGGTCGGTCGTAATCAGCACCGCTGCGGCGTTTTTCAATGAAGGGTTCACGCCGGGCGGCAGACTAAGGCCAAAGCGCGAGACAGCGCCCTTCACACCCTGTGTTGCATAATCAAGGCTATCGTCGCCGGTTCCGGCAAGGCCCACAACAATGCCGTAGCCGGTCAGTTGGTTGGAGCGGACGCCTTGGAATTGCCCCATGTCTTTGATGCGATCAGCATGTGCTGGAGTAGTGAACGCGAGGATAGCTAAGAGCAACATACCTAAGCCCCTCACCTTCAGGGGAGGGGGTGGGGTGGGGACTGTTGGCATAGAGCAACAGCCGCGAATCCCCACCCCGCTGCGACTAGGTATCAAAGATACCAAGTCTCGCTGCCCCTCCCCTGAAGAGGAGGGGCTAAGGACACTCATAAGAAGAGAGAAAATTATCATGGTCAAAACGGGCTGATGATTGAGAAGAATTTCTGCAGCCACCCTTGCTTACTGGCGCGGGCGATTTCGCCTTTGCCAGTGTAGCGGATATGCGCGTCGGCAACGCGGGTTGACGCAATGCGATTGTCCGCACCGATATCGGTCGTCCGCACGAGCCCTGAAAACTGCACCGTTTCATCGCCGCGATTCAGCGTGATGAGCTTTTCGCCTTTGACCAGCATGACGCCATTGGCGCGGACTTCGGCGATGGTCACACTGATTTCTCCCGTCAGGTTGTTCGACTGGGCGGTCTCGCCCTTTCCTTTAAACGACTGATCGCCGCTTATGTTTATATCGCTGGGGGCAAACAGGCTTAATGGGCCTGTGACAGGTGGGGTCAGACCGATCTCGCCGCTGCGTCCGGTGGTGGCGGAATTGCTTTTGGATGCCGCCATGCGCTCGACCAGAACGATGGTCAGGATGTCGCCAACCATCGCTGCCTTTGTCCCCGATGTCAGCGGCGCGTAACCAGCGTTCTGAAAGATTGCCCCATTGGCCTCTGGCGCGGGTGGCAAAGCAGGCGCAGTCGCCGCGAACGCATCGGGCGCAATCGCCTTTTTCTTGGCTGCTGCCGGAGCGGCGATCACCGCAAGCGAGATCAGCGCGAAGTTATAGATTTTGTGTGGCATTGCGCATCATTTCATCGGTGGCTTGGATCATCTTAGAATTGACCTCATAGGCGCGCTGCGTCTCGATCATGTCGACCAGTTCCTCAACGACGTTCACGTTGGAACTTTCAAGCGCGCCTGAACGCAGCGAGCCGCGTCCCTCTTCGCCCGGAGCCCCTACTTGCGGCGTGCCAGACGCAGCGGTTTCAACAAGCAAATTGTTGCCAATCGCTTGCAGACCAGATGCATTGGCAAAACGCGCAGTTTCAATGCGGCCCAATTCTGTGGGCTCGGCTTGCCCTGCAACACCTGCAGAAACAGTTCCGTCAGAACCAATCGATATCGCTGTTGCGCCATCGGGGATCTGGATCTGCGGCTGGATCGCCATGCCGTCTGACGTCACCAAGGTGCCATCAGCGGAAATACTGAAATCGCCAGCGCGGGTATAGCCGGTGCGGCCATCGGGCATTTGCACCTGAAAATACCCAGCCCCCTCAACCGCAACATCCAGCGCATTGCTAGTAGTGGACAATGTCCCCTGCGTGTCGATCCGCGCTGTACCGGTCATCTGAACGCCGGTGCCAAGGTTAAAGCCGATGGCATAGCGTGTGCTGCCCGATGCAGGGGCGCCGGGAGTTGTTACCGCCTGATAGGCCAGTGTTTCGAAACTCGCCCGGTCGCGTTTGAAACCGGTTGTGTTCACGTTCGCCAGATTGTTGGCGATGACCTGCATACGGAAATTTTGTGCGTCTAGCCCGGTGCGGGCGACGTGTAGTGCTCCAAGTCCCATTATCGTTCTCCTATTGTGGTAGCTGCATTAAATCGGTGGTTGCTGCGTCAAGATCGCGGGCATCGCCGATCAGTTTTAGCTGTGTGTCCCAGCTGCGGCTGGCCTCGATCATTTCGACCAGGGCAGTGGTGGCGTTAACATTTGAGCCCTCGATCGAGCGGGTAATCACCCGCGCATCGGGATCGTCCGGCAATATGCCGCCGTCCTTAACGCGGAACAGTCCGTCCAACCCCTTGACGATCTGTGATCCCGTGGGAGTAACCAGCCGCAGCCGGTCAACCTCTTGCGGTTGCTGCGGATCGCCCCCTGCCGGAACGATAAGGATGCCGCCCTCTGCGTCGATCGAAACAGAGTCGAAAGGCGGCAATGTAATCGGCCCGGCTGAGCCTTGCACAGGATGCCCATCACCCGTTGTCAGCAATCCGTTCGCCGAAATCTGCAAATCGCCCCGGCGGGTATAGCTTTCCTCGCCATCGGGCGCCTGAACGGTCAGCATCGCATCACCTGCCAGCGCAACATCAAGATCGCGGCCGCTATGTGTAATGGTTCCGCTGCGCATATCGGCGGCGATCACATTTTCGCTGGCAAAAGCGCGCGTATTTGCGCCATCGCCGCGCAGCCAAAGCGACTGCGCCTCTGATATCTCGGCGCGAAAGCCCGGTGTTTGCGCATTGGCAAGATTGTTCGCCGTTGCGGTTTGCCGCGCCATCGACCCGCGCATCGCGGTCAGGCTGGTATAGATCAGGCGGTCCATTTGCGGCGGCCCTAGTTAATGTTCACAATCGCTTGCGTCATGTTCGACGCAGTCTCGATTGCTTTGGCGTTGGCTTGGAAATTCCGCTGCGCTGATATCAGAGCGACCAGCTCTTCAGTCACATCGACGTTGGCGCGTTCCAATGCGCCTGATCGGATTGTGCCCAATGGACCGTTTGTGGCGGCATCAATCGAGGGTGGGCCGCTGTCGCCGGTGGACTGCCAATGGCTGTCACCAACGGGACGCAATCCTTCTTGCGCGGTAAAGCTGGCCATTGCCACTTTGCCAAGCGCTTCGTCTGATCCGTCGGCATAGGTTGCTGTGACTAGGCCATCAATGCCGACAGAGACGTTGACTAATGCGACGCTGGGGTTGCCCGGGGCATTGGTTGGCAGGACAAAATCAACAGCATCGCCAAGCGCAGTGCCAGTCACGTTTCCAGCGGCGTCCACGGGAAGCAGCTGCAATGTCGAGCCTGTGGTATCGACCACTTGCCGGTTAGCATTGACCTGAAACGCGCCGTTGCGGGTATAGGTTACAGAGGCGCGAGGCGGATCGCCGCGCACAACGAAAAAGCCTTCGCCAGCGATGGCCAGATCAAGCGTTTTGTCGCTGGCCTCCAGCGTCCCTTGGGTGAACTGCTGGACAACCCCGTTCAGGCGCGTGCCTTGGCCCGCTATCATCCGTGTTGTTTGTGTTGGCGCGCTGGCGAACAGATCGCCGAACTGCGCCTTGCTGCGTTTGAAACCGGTTGAGCCGACATTGGCGAGGTTATTTGAAATTACCGATAGGTCCGTTTGCGCACCGCGCAGGCCGGATAAGGATGTGTAGAACGACATAGAGTTTCTCCTTTTATACTTAAACGACTGGCGTGGTCGGCGGGGCGTTCGAACCGGCACGGATGTCTTGTAGCAATCCGGTTTGCTCGCGGATTTGGTCGGCGATGGATTGCAGCGAGATGTTCATTTCCGAAATGCCGGTGACGCTGGAAAACTGCGCCATCTGCGCAACCATCTGTTGATTATCGACGGGATCGAACGGGTCTTGCGCACTCAACTGTGTTGTCATCAGGCGCAGAAAATCATTCTGCCCCAATTGCCGCTGCGCGCTGCCTTGCGGCATTACCGGTAGGTTATTGGTGTTGATCGATTGGATAGGCATCGTGATGACCCTTTCTGTATTGTGGTCCGAAAATTATTGGCCAAGGCGCAAAGTCTCGCTGATCAGCCCCTTTGCCGTGGACAGAACCTGGACGTTGTTTTGATAATGGCGAGCCGTCTCGACCATCTCGACCAGCTCGGCAGCACTATCGACCGCAGCCTCCCACACATCGCCATTGCTATCGGCAAGCGGGTGGTCGGGCTCGTGGCGCTTTACCGGATTGGTTGTAGCCTGAGTGATTTGGTCAACTGCGACGGTCGCTGTGCCGTTGTCGCCCATGACCGTGCGGAACACCGGCTTCATCGCGCGGTATGCGCCGGCTTCGCTGCCCGACAGTGTCCCTGCATTGGCAAGGTTTGACGCGGTGGTATTCAACCGCACCAGCTGAGCAGCCATGGCGCGCCCGCTGATGTCAAAGATGGATAGAGTGTTGGCCATAGTCATTCTCCCTTTAACGCGCGGGTCAGCGTGCTGATCCGTCCGCTAAGGAACGAAAGGCTTGACCGATAGGCGAGCGCGTTTTCGGTAAAGGCGGTTTGTTCGGTCGCCAGCTCAACGGTGTTGCCGTCCAGCGATGGCTGAATAGGGATACGATAAGAGATCGCACTTTCGGCGCTGTGGCCATTGCCGACCATTTCGAGCGCCTTGGAAAAATCCAGATCGCGCGCTTTGTAATTAGGGGTCGCGGCATTGGCGATGTTGGACGCCAGCATATTCATTCGCTGCGCCCGCAATTGCAAAGCGCTGGCGTGAATGCCCAGGATATTGTCGAAAGCCATAATGCTAGTCCTTTCCGCCGCAGCACGCGCCGCAACATGGGGATAACAGCAATGGCTGTGCCAAACTAATTTATGGTATATTTATCAGTGCGTTGATAGCGTGACTGCAATGCGCATTCAGTCAACTGTCGGGATGTTGACGGTGCCAAAGCGACCATCCTTTAACGCCGCCGAATTCCGCCATTGGCACAGGCTTTGCAAGTTGGAGCGCAATTGGCGGCTGATCGTGCCGCGATTGAGGAAAGGAATATCTATGATCCATCTCCAAACTGCTGTGGCCGCAACGCTGATACTCGCCGCTCCTGCACTGGCGAACAGCTTTGAAGATTTTGATACGCTCGACGCGCGCATCGCTCAACTAGCGGCGGCAACGGGTGAGAAAGCCGACGCCATTGACCGGCGGCTTAAGCTTGCGCGTTGCCCAGAGGCACCGATGCTGGAACGCAGCAACATTGGTATGATTACTATCCGCTGCGCGTCATTTGGATGGCGCTTGCGTGTCGCAACTACGCCAGTTTTCGTTGGCGCGGTGCAGCGCGGCGCAGTTCAGATCGCAGAGGCACCGGTGGTGCGAAAGGGCGAGGCGGTGAATGTTATGGTCGTCGGTGATGATTTCAGCGTCAGCTATGTTGCAACAGCTATGGACGATGGTGCGGTCGGCAGCTCGGTCCGTGTCAAATTCTCGGCGCAAAGCGCATTTTTGACAGCCAAAGTTACAGCGCCCGGAAAAGTGCAGATCGACGACTAAACGCCGGCCAGCAGCTGCCGTTACTAAATGTCAGAAGCCTGTCGAAAAACCGACATTCATGTAACGAAAGCGAAGCATCATGGTGGACCCCATAAAGTTCGGGCCGTTACGGCCTGTTGAACACAGAAAGTCTGCAAGTGTGCCGACCACAGAGAGCAAAGCGGCACTCGCGCCGTCTCTGCCTGCGCCAGCCATGCCAGCTATGCCAGCGGTCTCGCTTAGCAAGTTGACCGCAATGGCGCGCGAGCTTGCCGATTCTGGTCCGCCAGTCGATCATGCACGGATCGCGCAGATCAGGCAGGCGATTGCTATGGGCAGCTACCGGATTGATCCGGATGCAATCGCCGGTGCTATGCTGCATCATTATGATCGCGGTACGCCATGACTTTCGATCATCTTGAACATATCATCGCGCGGCAGTCAGAATTGATTGCTGCGCTGGATGCGCAAGATGCAACGGCGATTACACAGACAACCGAACGCTTGGCGGCGGCAATCACGCTGGCCAAAAACGACCCAACACCATCCGATAATCGAGCGTCCGCAGAGCGTGTGACACAGGCTTTGCAGATCGCAAATTCCGCATCAATCCGGATCAATTACTTGATGCATTGGACGCGTCAAAGAATTGGCAAGATCGCTGAATTGCGCGGACAACCGACGAATGGCTATCACACTAGCTATTGAATTATATAACTTAATTGTCTCACCGGTGCGATTGGCACAGCCATTGCAATTCATCCGCTAAGCAAAGCCGGCATCCCGCCGGCCCAATAGCGGAATGCCAGAATGAACCGGTTCGATATTGCCAGCCAACCAGCATCAAACATGGAACGCGTGTCGCGGGCCATCGGCGCTGCAGCGGACCGGACGGGTGTGGATTTCGACTATTTGATAAATCAGGCCCGCGTTGAAAGCGGCTTTCGCGCCGATGCAAAGGCGTCGACCTCCAGTGCCTCTGGCCTGTTCCAGTTTACGCAGCAGACTTGGCTGGCAACGATAAAGCAGCATGGAGCCGAGCATGGTTACAGCTGGGCCGCCGATGCGATCAGCGCTGATAAACAGGGCCGGTATTCCGTCGCCGATGCGCAGCTGCGCGGGCAGATACTCGACCTAAGAAACCAGCCCGAAGCAGCATCAGCGATGGCCGCAGAATTTGCCGATGATAATGGCGATGCGCTTTTGTCTGCAACGGGCCGCGAGCCAGAAGCTGTTGATCTGTATCTCGCCCATTTCCTCGGATCGGGTGGGGCGAGCAAATTTCTAAAGGCTTGGGAAGCAAATCCGAACCAGCAAGCAGCACCGCTTTTCCCGGCTGCAGCAGGCGCAAACAAAGCGATATTTTATGGACGTAATGGCAGCCCCCGAACGCTGAATGAAATCCGCGAACGCTTCAGGGGCAAAATGGGCGACGATTTTGGACGTCCTGCCTTCGTCGTAACCTCGGTTGCCGTTGCAAGACCAAGAGCATCGTTAGCGCCGATACAATTCCGCGCCATCGAACCGATGCCGCAAAAACTCTCCATCGAATTTGCCAAGTCCGCTTATGGCCGTCTTGCCGAACTTGGCGCTGGAGCCGCGTGATGGAAAGCGCGATCCAGCGGATTTGGACTTCAGTGATTGTCGGTGGGGCATTGCCTGCGGCGATCCTGATCGTTGTGATGTTAATGGTTGTGCCGATCCCGGCCTTTGTGCTCGACATCGGTTTCATCGCCAACATCCTGATCAGCCTTGCGGTGCTGATGATCGCATTGTCGGCGGCCAAGCCGCTTGATTTCTCATCCTTTCCTACCGTCTTGTTGCTGACGACCCTGTTCCGTCTATCGCTGAATGTTGCCTCAACGCGTGTTGTATTGGTCGATGGCCATAAAGGCGCTGCGGCGGCTGGGCATGTGATCGAGGCGTTTGGCGCGTTTTTGATCGGCGGTGATTACATCGTTGGCTTGTTCGTTTTCGCGGTGCTGATGATTATCAATCTGGTGGTGATCACCAAAGGGGCAGGGCGCGTTTCCGAGGTGTCAGCCCGCTTTACCCTGGACGCATTGCCCGGCAAACAAATGGCGATTGACGCGGACCTGAATGCAGGGCTGCTGACCCCCGAAGAAGCGAAAGCACGGCGGCAGGAAGTATCGACCGAGGCGGACTTTTACGGGTCGATGGATGGCGCGTCAAAGTTTGTAAAGGGCGATGCGGTTGCGGGTCTGTTGATCCTGTTCGTCAATATCTTTGGCGGGTTGATCCTTGGTGTAGTTAGCCATGATCTGCCGCTGGGTGAGGCAGCGCAAACCTATATTACGCTTGCTATCGGTGATGCGTTGGTCGCGCAGGTTCCCGCATTGCTGCTGTCGATTGCCGCTGCCGCTATTGTCACACGCGTGTCCTCGCCGCTTGATCTGTCGGGACAAATCGGCAGCCAGTTTGGCCTTGCCAAAGCATGGGCGCCGGTTGCGATTATTCTGATCCTGCTCGGGATGATCCCGGCGATGCCGCAAATGGTGGTGCTTCCCGCTGCTGCGGTTGCGGCCTCAATTTTTTGGCGTTTGCGCAAACGCGATATGCTGGCCGCCATTCCCGTTACCGTCGCACTGCCGGTGTCCGAACCACATATTATCAATTGGGACGATGTGTGCGAGACTGCGCCGGTCACTTTAGAGATCGGTTACGCACTGGTCGATATGGTCGATGACCGCAAAGCTGCACCGTTAATGGCGCGGATCACCGGCGTGCGGCGGCAATTATCGCGCGAACTGGGCTTTGTTCTGCCGCTGGTAAAGGTCAGCGATGATCTGTCGTTGCCCGGTAATTATTACCGCATTCGTGTTGCCGGGGCTATTCTGGGTGAAGACGAAGTATGGCCTAATGAGCTGCTCGCGCTTGATGCCGGCGACTGCCTTGATGGCATAACGGGCCGCGCCTGTAAGGATCCAAGCTTTGGCCTTGATGCATTATGGATCGGTGCCTCCGCCCGTGCCGACGCGATTGCGGCGGGCTATACAGTGGTTGACGCTCCAACGGTGGTCGCAACACATCTGAACCGGCTGGTGTCGGGGGCTGCGGCGGAGCTTTTCGGGCTGGATGAGGCTCAATCGATTATCGACACGCTGAAATCAAGTTGCCCGCATCTGGTGCAAGGCCTGACACCTGCACCCTATTCGCTGGCCACTGTTACTGCTGTCTGCCGTGCGCTGCTGGCCGAGCGGGTGCCGCTGCGTGATTTCCGCCGCGTTGCCGAGGCGATGGTTGAGGCGGGAGGACAGGAACAGTCGCTCGCGGACCTTGTCGAGGCTGTGCGGCAACGCATCGGGGCGTTGATTGTGCAGGGCATCGTGCCGGTAAAAATGCCGCTACCTGCGATCACCTTTGACCCCGACCTCGAAGCTCTGCTGACGCAAGCAGTGCGCACTGGCCCGCAGGCATCATGGCCGTTTGAGCCAGAATTGGCACGGCAGATTATCGCCGCCATTGGCGATGCTGTGCAGCCGTTGTTGCTCGCGGCGCGCAGCTTTGCTGTCATCACCTCACCCATTTGCCGGGCCGCAGTGTCGCGATTGCTGAGGGCGCAGTTCGCCGATGTGGCGGTGCTGTCATTCCTCGAAATCCCCGAAACCAAGGCGGTCGAAATCATTGCGACCATCAGCGGCCAGAAAACCTCTGCGCTGCTGCCCGACAATAGCGAATATGAAAAGGAAGAATAAAATATGCTTCAGATAGCAACAGACAGCGCCCGGCATAAACACGCCGCGCGGAACGAATATCTAGGGATCGGATGTTCGCAGTCAGAATTGCTGCGCACTCATAATAACATGGTCCGGCGCATCGCGTGGCATGTCTATGCGCGCATGTCGACATCGGTTGAGCTGGAAGATCTGATCCAGACCGGGCTGATGGCGCTGATCGAATGTGCATCGACTTATGAAGATCGCGGCTTTGCTTTTGCAACCTATGCCTCAACACGGGTGCGCGGAGCGATGATTGATCAGCTGCGCAAAGAAGCGCGGATGACGCGGTCGGCGATGGCAGGGCGGCGGAAGCTGTCGGAAACGCGCAGCAGGCTGCAACAGCAATTGCTGCGTCCGCCAAGCGCGTTTGAAATGGCCGAGGCGCTGGGGATCGATCTTGACGCCTACAATCAGATGCTGGTCAGTGCGCTTCCAGTGGAAAGCGATAGCGTTGACGAGCTGTATTCCGACCACGATCCGTGGTTCGCGGATGCTTCGGAAAGCGCAGACGTCACAATCGAAAAAGACCAAATGCGAACGCTTTTGGCGGCATCAATAGCCGATTTGCCGGAACGCGAAGCGATGATCCTTCAGCTGTTCTTTGTCGAGGAACTGAACCTTGAGGAAATCGGGCAGACACTGGGCGTTGGCGCTGCCCGTGTCTGCCAGATTAAGAAGTCTGCGTTGATAAAATTACGCCAACGAATGCAACCCGCTGAAAGCGATTAAGCGAGCGCCGCTTTCAAATCGGCAATCAAGTCGGTCCGTTCCCATGGGAAGAAAGCGCCTTCTGCTTTGCGACCGAAATGGCCGTATGCTGCAGTTTGGCGATAGATCGGCTTGTTCAGGCCCAAATGCGTGCGGATCGCGCGCGGGGTCAGGCCGCCCAGTTTCTCGATGCTCATAATCGCTGCTTCGATCTTGTCATCGCCAACGGTGCCGGTGTCATGCGTATCGACATAGAGCGACAACGGCTTTGACACGCCAATCGCATAAGCCAGCTGAATTGTGCAGCGCGTGGCAAGGCCAGCGGCAACGATGTTCTTGGCCAGATAGCGTGTGATATAGGCCGCAGAACGGTCAACTTTGGTAGGGTCTTTACCGGAGAATGCGCCGCCACCATGGGGCGCAGCGCCACCATAGGTGTCGACAATAATCTTACGTCCGGTCAGGCCAGCGTCACCATCGGGTCCGCCGATTTCAAAGCTGCCCGTAGGGTTGATGTGATATTCGGTTTCGCGCAGCAATACCGGCGGGATCACATCGGCGACCACCTTTTTCACATAGGCGTGCAGCTCAGCTTCGTTTGCACCTTCGTCATATCCCGGTGCATGTTGCGTTGAGACGACAACGGCGGTCGCGGCAACGGGCAGGCTGCCTTCATAACGCAAAGTAACCTGGCTCTTTGCATCAGGCTCCAAGAACGGAGCAGCGCCTGAATGGCGATCAGCAGCCATGCGTTCCAATATCTTGTGGCTGTAATACAAAGTTGCGGGCATCAAATCGGGGGTTTCATCAGTTGCGTAACCAAACATGATCCCTTGATCGCCAGCGCCTTCGTCCTTGTTGCTGCTGGCATCAACGCCTTGCGCGATATGGGCGGACTGGCCATGCAGGTTGTTCATGAACGTCAGCGTTTCGTGATGGAAACCGGATTGTTCATAGCCAATTTCTTTGACTGTGCGGCGGACGGTTGCCTCAATCTCTTCCTTTGCGCCAGCTGCCCATGCGCCATTTTCGTAAACGCCTTTACAGCGGATTTCTCCGGCAAGAACGACCAATTGTGTCGTCGTTAGCGTCTCGCAAGCAATGCGGGCTTCGGGGTCTTTGGACAGGAACAGATCGACAATAGCGTCGCTGATCTGATCGGAAACCTTGTCAGGATGTCCTTCGGAAACGGATTCTGAGGTAAATAGATAATCGTTGCGCATGGTTGTTCCAGTGTATTGGCTGTGTCTGCGTATAAAGAATTCTTTATGTGCTGTGCGCGCCCTTAGCGAGATATGCGGCGGCGGACAAGAGGCAAGAATGCTAGCGCGATCAGGAGTGCCGCAAAGCCAAGCGGCAAGATGTTGCCGTATCGGGCGAAGAGGGTGGGGGCTTTAGCCATTGGCAAAAACGTGTCTATGCGGCCCGCTTTACCGCTTGGCAGGCTTTCTGTGATGCGGCCATCGGCATCGATCACAGCACTAATCCCTGTGGGAGTCGCGCGGACAACAGGCAGACCCTCCTCAACTGCCCGCAATCGTGCTTGTGCCAAATGCTGTGGCGGTCCCCAGCTGCCGAACCAAGCGTCGTTCGAGGGGTTGAAAATGAAATCGGGTCGGTTGGCACGGTCGACAACTTGTCCCGAAAAGATCATTTCATAGCAGATTTGCATGCCGACTTTGACGCGTTTACCATCAAAAGCTAGGTCCAAAGTGCGCGGTCCCGCGCCCGGCCAAAAATCAATTGCTCCAGGCACCAATCGCGTTGCTCCTAAAGGTTCAAGCAACCAGCGCAAAGCCAGATATTCGCCAAAAGGCACCAAATGCGCTTTGTCATAAGTGGTTAGAATTTTACCGTTGGCATCTATCGCCAGAACCGAATTGCGTGCCCCAGCAACTCTGCCATCCGCACCAAACACAAGTCGGTCGCCACCGGTCAACAACAGGTCTTTCGGGCCCAGCAATTTGGCCAATGTCTGCCGTGTGCCGATGGCTGTGCCGCCCGGTTGGTTGAAATAGGCTTGGCGGGGATAGCCATCCTCTAGCCACCATGGAACCGCACTCTCCGTCCAAAGCAGCAGTCGGGATTCGTCACCCTTCGGCCTGCTATTCTGCGCAAGTCGCACGAAGTTTACCGCTTCATATCCGGCGGTATGCTTGTCGATCTGGCTGATATTCGGTTGGACGACAGTTATTTTTTTGCCGCTGGCTGCGCTTGGTTGTTGGGTAATGAAATAGGGTAATGCGACGATCATCAAGAGCTCTGGCAGCACAAAAATGGTCAAAACTAGAGCAACGCGGCGAAACGTCAGTGGTTCTTTTACAAGCTCTTTGAACACATGATGCACAAACCAAATGGTGACGCCCACAGCCATAACGATCAGTCCAGATTGTCCATAGGTTCCAAAAAGGACAGTAGCCTTTGTCAACCAGCCACCATCAACAGTTATTACTGCAATTGGATTCCACGCAAAGCCTGTAAACACCCAACTGCGTAGCCATTCGGTGATGATCCAGAAACCTGCGAATGCGAGGATGAAGGTTAAGCTGACACCGTTTTTTCCATTTTCGTCATTCCCGCGAAGGCGGGAATCCATCTCCTGATCGTTCGGTTTAGACGACAGGTCTGGTGTTGGACTCCCGCCTTCGCGGGAGTGACGAATTTCTTGCTTTTGATGGAGCTTTGCAACCCACCACGCCCCCCAACAGGCCAGCGCCGGATAAACCGCCAGATACAGCGCCAATGCCACCACTGCGATCCAGCCCAGCCATGCAGGCATCGCCGCTTGATACGTAAAGGCGGTGGCGATCCAATTGTTGCCGACGCTGAAATGGCCAACGCCAAACAACCACCCGATAAGGAACGCGCGCCTGCCGCTATCCGTCGATGCAACAAGGTGCATTAGTAACGCAAAGCACAACAACGTTAGCGGCCACAGGTTCAGCGGCGCAAACCCCGTTGCCGACACGCCGCCGGAAAGCAACGCCAACAGCCGCGGATATTTGGCAATGAATGCAGCAACCTTTTCCATCGCGCGCAGCTTTGGCGGGCAATTGTGACATTTGCAATCAGGCAGATAGGCTGCGTAACGCTTTTGTTGCTTGCCGTTCAGCCGCCGCCTGCTAGCAATCGTTGCATGAACATACTGCCGATATTCGCGCTGGTCCTTGCGCCCAATCCACCCGTCCCGATTAATGCTGCACAGATGCAGGACATTGGCTGCGTCGCCGTTATCGGCATTGCCGCGCATGAACAGCGCAGCAAACAAGGCGCACTGTCGAATTATCCCAATCTTGGCGAAGACGGCAAACGCTGGGCGGGGATCGTCGGCGACCGCATCATGGTCGCGACAGGCCAGCCGCGCGAAGTCGTTGCGCTGGCGATCCAAGCCGCTGTGCAGGCGGAGCAGCAAAAAGCAGCCGCATCGCAGGAGGCATCCACAGGTTTCCAAGAGAGGCTGACCAAATGCGTTGGCGCGATGAACGCAAATTTGGGTGCAATTGATATGGCAGAAGGCGCCGAGGAATCGGTGCAGGCGAAATGACACTACGGCCCTTTCACCTGGCCTTTCCGGTGCATGACCTGTCCGCAGCACGCGGATTTTACCGCGATGTGCTCGGCTGTGGTGAGGGGCGATCATCGGACCATTGGATCGATTTTGAGTTTTATGGCCATCAAATCGTCGCGCATCTCGACCCGCACATGACACCGCGCCCGATCCATAATGCGGTCGATGGTCACGATGTGCCTGTGCCACATTTCGGCATTGTGCTGACGATGCAGCAATGGGAGGCATTGGCCGAGCGGGTCCGCGGCGCTGGCGTGCAGTTTGGTATTGAACCGCACATCCGCTTTCCGGGGCAGGTGGGCGAGCAAGCGACTATGTTCTTCTGTGACCCCAGCGGAAATGCGCTTGAGTTTAAAGCCTTTGCCGATGACGCGCAGCTATTTGCGACCTAGCTCTTTTGCAAAACCTGTTCCATCGTGTTCACGCCGGAACATTTATCGCCCGCTTTCTGGCCACCACCTGCCAGCATCGTGAAGGCGACAAAGCCGCCGACGACCGCGACGATGAAAGCCGCGCTGACCCAGGCCAGATATTTGTCGATAAACTTTTTGATCGGCGCACCAAATTTCCAAAACAATATGCCAACCAGCATAAACTGAAACGCGCGACTTAGGACGCTAGCCCAGATGAAATCGAACAGGTTCATGTGGATGAACCCGGCGGTCAGAGTCAACAGCTTAAACGGGATCGGTGTTGCGCCTTTTATCAGGATAATTTCGGTGCCGAATTCGCGCAGATAACAGGCGGCGGCGGGGAAACTATCCCATAGACCGAGCGCCTTTAACAACGAAACGCCAACGGTTTCATACGCGAAATAGCCAATAGCATAGCCGAACAATCCGCCCAAAACCGACGCCAGCGTGCAGATAAAACCAAAGCGCAAAGCCTTATCAGGCCGGGCAAGGCACATCAGCCCAAGCAACGGATGCGGCGGAATTGGGAAGAAGCTGCTTTCGATAAACGAGAACATAAACAACCAGCGTTCGGCATGTGGGTGCGCGGCTTTGTCCATCATCCAGTTGTAAAGTTTGGTCAGCATTCAGGTTTCCGCCAGCATTTTGTTTGTGCCCATCACCCGCCCATAAGCCCAGCCGATGCCGATCAGGGCAATGCCAAGGCCAAGGAATGACAGGATGCGCAGCACGCCTGTAAGCGCGGCGGCATCGATCAGAAAGACCTTAAACGTTACCGCTGTCAGCAAAGCGAGCCCTGCCATCCGCAACAGCCGCGATCCGGCCATCATGCCGCGTACCAGCCAAGCGATGGCGAGCAGCATCAGGCCTGCTGAATACAGGTAATTCTCACCAGTACCGATGAAGCCGCCCGACATAATCGAACCCTGCATCGCTTGGCGCACCGTTGCCAAGACGGTGACGACCATAAAGCCTAGGCTGATCAAACGCAGGCCCAATTGCCGTTTGCCATCACCTGCAAAATTACCAAACAGCCACAGCCAGATCGCAACCAGTGCCATGTGGCCGGTGGCGAGGTTAGCAATGGGGACAGGGCCGACAGATTGGGCAACGAATGCCGGGTTCAACAGGATCAGGTCAAACCAGACCACGCGGAATACGGCGACGGCGGTAAGCGCCCAGCCGATAAAGCGCAACGCGGGCCATTCGGGGCGTTTGGGCGCTTGCGTTAGTGCCAACCAGCCCGCTGCAAAAAGTGCGTTAGTGAAGATCGCGCGTTCGGCAAAGCCAAGCCGGATGAAATCGGACGGGCTTTGGATGGCGGCAGGTTGTTTGGCGATCAGCCAGATGAAGCCTGCAAGCCCCGCACCGCCAAAGGTCCAGATCACTTTGCGTGTTTTGCCGCCAACACTGAACCAGCGTTGCCACAACATCGCCAGTGCCAGCAAAGCCGGGAGCAATGTTGTCCGTGCCGTGTCACCGATTGCGGGCAAGTTCGCATAGACGTTCGTATCGCCCCAAAGTGACGAAACGAAAGCGATTATAATCTGGTGAGAAGAACCTGTGGTCCAGATCATCGCAATTGCCAATGGTGCGATGGTGATGCCGCGCACCACACGATCGCCTGTAACCAGCGCCCATGCCGCAACTGCCATTGCAATGGTTGCGCAGTAAACGGCGATCCATTCTTCGGCGATCAGATAGGGGCTTGCCATCAGAGCCATCAGGACAGTCGCCGCGACTGAAAGGCGTTGCAAAACAGGGGGCTTTGCAGAGCGATGCTGATGCCAAGCCAATGCTGCGCTGACTGCTGCTATGGCAAGGGCGGAAACGCCCCACACAGTATCGCTAGTTCCAGAGATATCGGAAAATGCCGCAGCAAACCAAACGAGGATTGGCGCGCCGATTGCAGATGCGGCCCAGGCCAATGCTGGCAGGCGATCACGCCAAAGCGCCACATGCCCGGCGCCTGCAAACAACAGCATGATGGCAAAGGACGCAGCGATTGTAACGCCATCGCCGCCGTGTTCTGCCCATGCTCCGCTCAATGGCGATGCGGAAAGTAGCAATGCGCCAAGCATAACCAAAGCCATCCGCGTTTCGCGCCACGCCATCGCGATGGCGAGCACCGATAAAGCCCCGAAAAATGCCCAAGCAACCGGCGAGAAATTCATCTGCGGTAACAGCATCGCCAGCTGCACCAGCGCCAAGGCCATCGGCGCATAGGTTGCGGCATCCCTCCACTTGCTGTCCGTCTGTCCAAAACGCTCCAGTGCAAACATCGCGGCGGCACCGCTGATCAGGATGA
>JAAFIB010000027.1 GCA_013297725.1 Sphingomonadales bacterium | reverse complement strand
TCCATATGGCGATGGTGCTGCTTGCTGGGCCGTTTAACGAACTGCGTTCAATCATTACCGGCTGGTACCGGCTGCCAACCGAGAAGGAGGTCGCAGAATGAGCCAACTTATCCTACCCCGCCGCCGTTTCCTTAGCGGTCTTGCCCTTGGCGGAGGCGGCTTGGCGCTTTCGGGCTGCGATGCCATTACCGAGAATGAAAGTGTGATTGCGGCGATCAAAAAGGCTGACCGCCTAACCTATCATTCGCAGCGCGCATTGGTTGACCGGCAAGCCTTGGCGCAGGAGTTTTCACGCGCGGATCTGTCGCCCACGTTTCGCGCCAATGGCTCGACCTCTGTTAATACAACAGAATATCAACAACATACGCGCGAAAAATTCGCAAACTGGCAGTTGAAAGTCGGCGGGCTGGTCGCAAAGCCGCAAAGCTTTAGCATGAGGCAATTACTGCAAATGCCCGCGCGCGAACAGATTACCCGCCATGATTGTGTCGAGGGCTGGAGCGCGATTGGCCAGTGGCGCGGCACGCCGCTTGCGCTAATCTTGAAAGCAGCGGGGCTATCGTCGCGCGCGCGCTTTCTGGTTTTCCATTGCGCCGATACGCTCGATGGCCTGCCCTATTACGAGTCCATCGATCTGGTCGATGCGTTTCACCCGCAGACCATCCTTGCATGGAGTATGAATGGGCAGATGTTGCCGGTGGCGCACGGTGCGCCGCTGCGGCTGCGTGTAGAACGGTTGCTTGGCTATAAACATGCGAAATATGTGAACCGGATAGAGGCGGTCACATCCTTTGCCGATATCTATCAAGGCAATGGCGGCTATTGGGAGGATGTATCGGGCTATGAATATTATGGCGGTATGTGACACGGCTTGCTAACGCACGCGCATGAGCATCGAAACCATCAGCAGCAACCACAGTTTTGGCGGAACCCAAACCGTCCATAAACACGCATCGTCCGCTACTGGAACCGACATGACCTTCTCGGTCTTTGTGCCTGAACATGCACCGGGGACAAAGCTGCCAGTGGTCTGGTACCTATCCGGCCTAACCTGCACCCATGCCAACGTGACCGAGAAAGGTGAATATAGGCGCGCCTGTGCAGAGCTTGGCCTGATATTCGTTGCGCCCGATACGTCGCCGCGCGGCGAGGGTGTGCCGGATGACGATGCGGCGGCCTATGATTTTGGTCTTGGTGCAGGCTTTTATGTCGATGCAACGGAGGCACCCTTTAATCAGCATTACAAGATGCGCAGCTATATCGAAAACGAGCTGCCCGAATTGATCGCTGCCAATTTCCCCGCCGATATGACGCGACAAGGGATTATGGGACATTCAATGGGCGGCCATGGCGCGCTGACGATTTCACTGCGCAATCCCGGGCGGTTTTGTTCAACATCGGCATTCGCGCCCATCGTTGCGCCATCGCAAGTGCCATGGGGACAAAAGGCGCTTGGCGGCTATCTCGGCCCCGACCCATCCGTCTGGGTGGATTATGATGCCTGTGCTTTGATTGAACGCGGTGCGCGGTTGCCCGATTTGCTGGTCGATCAGGGTGCGGCCGATAATTTCCTGATCGAACAATTGCGAACCCATCTGCTCGCACAAACTTGCGAAGCGGCGGGCCAACCGGCGACGATCCGGATTCAGCCCGGCTATGACCACAGCTATTATTTCATCGCCAGTTTTATGGAAGACCATCTGCGCTGGCATGCCGAACGACTGGCTGAACCAAAGGGATGAAAATCCTCGGCGCGATTTTGGCTGGTGGCCAGTCGCGCCGTTTTGGTTCCGACAAAGCCGAAGCATTGTTTCAGGGCAAAGCTCTGCTCGATCATGTCGCCGATGCGTTGCGGTCGCAATGCGCAGAGCTCGTCATCGCTGGCCGCCAATGGCCCGGCATAATAAGCATTGCCGATATCCCTGAACCCGGTCTTGGGCCGCTGGGCGGATTGGCAGGGGCGTTGGCCTATGCGCAGCAGAATGATTTTGATGCTGTCCTATCCTGTGGTTGCGATGTGCTTGGCCTTCCCTGTGATTTGGCAGAGCAATTGGGTTCGGCTCCGGCGATACTCGATGACTTGCCTATCATCGGGCTTTGGCCTGCCGATTTAGCCGACACTATAACAATCTGGTTGTCCGAACCCGCCAACCGTTCCGTCTATCGTTTCGCCGATTATATTCAGGCGCGCCGCGCGCCGATGCCAGATTCACTCATCAACGTGAATCGCGCATCCGACCTGCCCACATCCGCTTCCCCCAATCCATAATTCAGCTATAGCCAGCAGCGATGATCTGCGCTGACCAACCCTTTGTTCTACTCGATGATGCAAGGTCGCTGGGTGCAGCGCCTGCACGGCTTTATTGCAATCCTGTCCGGACACTGGTTGCGCATAATGCCGATGAGCTGCGCACGTTGTTGGCAGCGCTTGAGGCAGCACAAGCCACCGGCCTGCATGCTGCGGGTTATCTGGCCTATGAAGCAGGCTTTGCGCTGGAACCAAAGTTTAAGACAAGGCAGGAAAACCGCCTTATTCCAACACCGCTTGCATGGTTTGGCCTGTTTGAGGATTATCAAGAAATTGACGCCAAGGCGGTGACGTCGCTGTTGCCCGATGCGGCTGGGGCGTGGATCGGGCCGCTGCATCCCAAAGTTGCGCAAGCCGACTATGCTGCTGCCTTTGATGCGGTTGAGCGTTACATCACCGATGGCGATATCTATCAGGCGAACCTGACCTTTCGTGCCGAGGCAGCATATGCGGGAAATCCGCTGGCGCTTTATGCCGCAATCCGCCCGCGCGCGGCGGCTGGATATGGTGGAGTAATCTGGACGGGGCAGCAATGGTTCCTGTCGTTTTCACCTGAGCTGTTCTTTGCCCTAAAGGATGGCCGCGTGAGGACTAAGCCGATGAAGGGAACTGCTGCCCGGGTCGCCGATCCGATCGCTGATGCTGCCGTTGCCGCTGAAATGCAGGCCGACCCCAAACAGCGCGCCGAAAATCTGATGATCGTTGATCTGCTGCGCAACGACCTATCGCGCGTGGCAAGGGCTGGAACGGTAGACGTGCCTGCACTGTTTGCGGTCGAGACTTACCCGACGGTGCATACAATGACCTCTACAGTGACCGCACAGCTAAGCCAGGGGTTGGGCGCAGTTGACCTGATCCGGACAATTTTCCCCTGCGGTTCGATAACCGGTGCGCCAAAGATCCGCGCGATGGAGATTATAGAGGAGGTCGAAAGTACGCCGCGCGGAATCTATTGCGGATCTATTGGGCGGATTGATGCGGGCGGCGATGCGGCCTTTAATGTTGCGATACGCACATTTCACTTGAACACACAAGAAAAGCGGGTTTCAGTTGGTTTGGGGTCTGGCGTAGTTGCGGACTCGGTATGCGCCGATGAATGGTCAGAGTGTCTGGCAAAGGGGAGGTTTGCAGCGGTGACGAGACCCGATTTCGATTTGATTGAAACGATGCGTTTTGAACCATCGAGCGGGATAGCACGGTTGGAGCTGCATCTTGACCGGATGAAAGAAAGTGCGCGTGCGCTGGAATTCGTCTTTGACCGGCATGAAGCGCGGAACCGTTTGCATGCAGCGACGTTTCATTTGACCGATCCGGTGAAGTTACGGTTGGTTGCATCACAGGCGGGCGCGCTCGCCATAGAAGTTCGGCCGTTGCCCGCGGAAGCTGCCGAACCGTGGAATGTCGGGATCGTTCCTTTGCCGGTTGATCGGCGGGACTTCAGGTTATCGCACAAAACCAGCGATCGTGCGTTCTATGACGATGCCCGCAAAGCATCGAACAAGGACGAAGTTCTGTTTGTTGATCCAGACGGTTACTTAACAGAGGGCAGCATCACCGCGATCTTTGTGGAACGTGACGGCAGTCTCATGACGCCTCCGCTTTCGCGCGGGCTATTGTCATCTGTACTGCGCCGCGATCTGATCGATAGCGCGCGCGCGGTGGAGGCGGACCTGCGCCCTGATGATTTGGCTGACGGGTTTTTGCTCGGCAACAGCCTACGCGGCCTTTTTCCTGCCAAATTGTGAAGTGCGCCGGGTTGCGTAATTTCTAGCAAGCCGATAGGGGCTGCGGCGTAATCTTTGCGTTCTTAATAGCCAGTAGGAAACAGAAATGATCGAACGGCTTTCTTCCGCCATGGGCCGCATCGCGCCTTCACCAACGCTTGCCATGTCGACCCGTGTGCTTGAATTAAAGGCGCAGGGGGTGAATGTCATCGGCCTGTCGGCGGGCGAGCCTGATTACGACACACCGGATTTTGTGAAGGATGCAGCGATTGAGGCAATCCGCAACGGCAAAACCAAATATACGGCAGTGGACGGCATCCCGGAATTGAAAGCGGCAATCCGCGCCAAGTTTAAACGCGACAATGGCATCGAGTATTCGACCAAGCAGATCACCGTCAACGCCGGCGGAAAGCACACATTGTTCAACGCGATTGCCGCAACGGTGGATGTGGGTGACGAAGTGATTATCCCGGCCCCCTATTGGGTCAGCTATCCTGATATCGTTCAATTTGCGGGCGGTACGCCTGTGATCGTGCTGGCCACCGCAGCGCAGAATTACAAAATCACGCCCGCTCAACTGGAAGCAGCGATCACGCCAAAGACCCGCTGGTTGATCCTCAATTCGCCGTCCAACCCGACTGGCGCTGCCTATAGCGCGATGGAATTACAGGCGCTGGGCGAAGTGTTGATGCGGCATCCGCAAGTTTTGCTGCTGACCGACGATATGTATGAGCATATCTGGTACGCACAGCAGCCCTTTGCCACGATGCTGCAGGTTTGCCCTGACCTATACGATCGCACGCTGACAATGAACGGTGCGTCAAAGGCGTATGCGATGACTGGCTGGCGCATTGGCTATGCTGGCGGGCCCGAATGGATCATCAGGGCGATGGGTGATCTGCAATCGCAATCGACCAGCAACCCGTGTTCGATCAGCCAATATGCAGCGACCGCAGCACTGAATGGCCCGCAAGATTTCCTAAAAGAGCGTAATGCGAAGTTTAAGGAACGCCGGGATCTGGTGGTGTCGATGTTGAACGACGCACCAGGCCTTAGTTGTCCGACACCCGAAGGCGCCTTTTACGTCTATCCCGATGCCAGCGGTGTGATTGGAAAGACTACGCCAAAGGGCAAAAAGATTGAGACCGATGCAGATTTGATCGACTATTTCCTCGACGATCACCGCGTCGCGGCTGTGCCAGGGGCGGCCTTTGGCCTCTCGCCCGGGTTCCGGATCAGCTATGCGACATCGAATGAGGCGCTGCGTGAAGCATGCACTCGCATCCAGTCGGCGTGCGCAGATCTCGTTTGATCGCAAATCACACGAAACCAGCGGCTGTTAATAACGGTTTAACCACTGTCATGCTTACAAAAACGCCAACGATGATGTAACGGCGCAGCGCTTTCCGGCGAATAAGCCCAAGACAGAATGATGGCATATGACACAGTTTTTTTCCTTTGTGCGTTCCGAACTTTTCCTCAGCATCATGGGCGGCTTTGCCCTTGGCCTTGCAGGAATGGCGTTGGTTAAACCCGCGAGTGCAACATCGGAAAAAGTTGAGGCAAATGCAGTTCTGATCGAAGGAACAATGCAAGGTGCCACAGATCATGGAAAACGCGTCCGTTAAAATCTCCCGCTGGCTTACAGCTTTGTGCGCCGCCGCCGCGATTGGCGGCACAGGGTATTACTTCATTGCTGGCGATGTTACTGCAATTGGCGTTGCTCATGCGTCGGAAGGCCGCGTCATTCCGGCTCCCATAGCAAAAATCACCGAAGCACAAGGCGAACAGGTCGCCATTTTTGCTGGCGGTTGTTTTTGGGGAATCGAAGGCGTCTATGAGCGTGTCGATGGCGTCATCCGCGTGGAATCGGGCTATGCCGGTGGTTCGAAATCCGATGCCGATTATGACAAGGTTAGCGACGGCCGCACCAAACATGCAGAGGCAGTGCGGATAGTGTATGATCCCGCGCGGGTCAGCTATGATACGTTGCTGCATGTCTTCTTTTCCGTCGCGCACAATCCGACGGAGCTTAACCGGCAGGGTCCAGATATCGGCACACAATATAGGTCAGCGATTTTTCCTGAAAACGCGGCGCAACGGGGGGCGGCTGAAGCGTATATCAAGCAGCTGGATAAAGCCAAAAGCTGGCGGCAACCGATCGTAACACGGATCGAAAGCGGGCCGTTCTTTGTTGCTGAGGCCTATCATCAGGACTATATGAAAAATAACCCGAACAGCGGTTATATTGTCCGCTTTGATGTGCCGAAAGTTCAGGCTTTGAAACAGCTATTCCCTAACATCTATCGCGGGAAATAGTTATAATTCATCGACTTAGGCCTGTTCAGCTTTCCACGTCTTGACGTCATTTACGGCCCATATCCGCAATGCGCGAACCAACAGGTCAAGGCACTCTTCAGGATCTATGCCTTCTTCTTTGCGGATCATGGCATAGGTAATTTCGTTGATCGTGCCCAGCGCCAGCATGGCCATTGGTTTCAAGATATGCGCAGGTAGAGTCTCTACCCCGGCAACAGACAGCAACCCGCCCTCAATCAGTCTCAGCCCCAATCGCTGATCAATTTCGCGCCATTTCTCAGTGCCAAGAACAACGGGTGCCTCGATAAAGACGATGCGCTGATTATGCGGCAGCTGTGTAACCTCCATCGATTTGCGCGCACCGGCGATGAAACCTTGGATCGGATCAGCGGCATCAAGGCCAGCGCGATAAATCGCTTTATGAATTTCCGTGTGCAGCCGTGTTGCGATTTCGCTGAACAGCTCTTTTTTGCTTTTGAAGTAGTGAAACAGCGCACCGTCAGTAACGCCCGCCGAAGTCGAAATGGCGTGCGTAGAAACCGCAGCAAAACCGTGTTCTGTGAACAGCTGCTCGGCAACATCGATTATGCTTTGCCGCGTCTTGGCGGCTTCTTCGGCACTACGGCGAGCCAATACAGTTAATCCTCCCCATAACGCTATGATAGCGCGCTCTTTTTTTAAGGCAACCGTTTGCAATAGTAAAAAAGTTATATAGAAACATAGTAATTCAACGTATAATACAGACTCTAGATGGTTTTCCATCGAGTCGGGGGCCGATCAGCGACCCGTAACGCCCCCGCCTAGGTCCGCGTCTGGATTTTCCAGACGCGGACTTTTTTGCGGTCGGAATAACCTCGTTAGATTAAGCAAGTCGTCGCCATGCAAGTGGCCATAACCTATTGGGGTATCGCCTTTAGCTACCCCGCGACACATTTTCTGCGAAGATCGTCTACTAACCGTTTGCGACTGCTAATCGGATATTCGACTGGTGAAAACGGCATAGATGCATCCGCATAGGAGTCGATCAATGCCAACAACTCTTCTTTGCCAATCGCAATCCCAGTCACATGCAAACCATCATCAGTAAGAGCAGTGAGCTTCTCTTGTAATATTTCCTTTTGGGCGATTTCACGCTCAGTTGCTGGGTTGGCAACGCAAAGCCCAAAAATACCTTGGAGAAAAGAGTTCCAATAACTGTCGATGCGAGATTGTAGCCCATCAGGATACTGTTCTCCGTGATCATCGAAAGCATCGACAAGCCGCCACACTGTGCCGTTCAAAATGGCTAGCTCGGCAGCCATGTTGTCGCTGAATTGCAGCTTCAGTCGCTCTAGGATTTGACTCCCAGTAAGGTTTCGAGCTTGCGCTACCCAGACGGCGCTGGCTGGATGAAAATATGCGCCGTCTCGCGCGTTTTGTGCGTCTAAGTCTCCGAATGCTGCAGATTTTAGCACCGAGCTTTTAACGACATAGGATGGCTTTGGGATGAAGCCAGCAGTTATCATTCCCCTCAATTCCGCAACCGAAAGACCGCAGTGAATAGAAAGTTTGTCTGCGTCCCAGTAATATTGATCGAGATAGGCTTGGACCGTCATTACATATGAATCGGCTTACCCTGCACAGCCATCGCCGCTTCTTTCAGCGCCTCGGCATGCGTTGGGTGAGCATGGCAGGTATAGGCGATGTCTTCGCTGGTTGCGCCGAATTCCATGGCGAGTGCTGCCTCGGCAATCATTGTTCCGGCCAGCGAGGCGATGATGTGCACGCCCAGAACGCGGTCGGTTTTGGCATCGGCGATAACCTTTACGAACCCGTCAGTATCGCGGTTGGTTTTCGCCCGGCTGTTGGCCATCATCGGGAATTTCCCGACTTTGATGTCGATGCCTTTGGCCTTGGCTTCTTCCTCGGTAATGCCGACATCGGCGATTTCTGGCATGGTATAGACCACGCCGGGAATGACGTCATGGTTGACGATACCGGTCAGGCCAGCACAGAATTCTGCCGCCGCAATGCCTTCGTCCTCGGCCTTATGCGCCAGCATTGGTCCGGGGGTTACGTCGCCAATTGCATAGATACCGGGGACGCTTGTCTGGAAATCATGGCCAACCTCGATCTGACCGCGCGCGTTCAGCGCAACGCCTGCTTTGTCGAGCGCCAAGCCATCAGTATTGGGGCGGCGACCGATGGAGACTAGAACGCAATCGGCTTCGATGTCCTCAAAACCCGTTTGCCCTGAGCCTGTCGAAGGGCCGGCTGCTGGTTCAACGGTTAGTGTTGCTTTGCCGCCTTTGACAGTCGCGCCGGTAACTTTGGTTCCGGTGCGGATGGCAAAGCCTTGCTTCTTGAAAATCTTTGCAGATTCTTTGCGCACTTCGGCATCCATGCCGGGCAGGATCTGGTCGAGATATTCAACGACCGTAACCTCGGCCCCTAGCCTGCGCCAGACGCTGCCGAGCTCCAGCCCGATTACACCGCCGCCGATGACAACCATATGCTTTGGCACTTTAGGCAATGCGAGTGCGCCAGTTGAATCAACGATGACTTTCTGGTCGACATCAACACCCGGCAAAGGCGTGACCGACGATCCGGTCGCGATCATAATTTTGTCGGCGGTATAGGTTTTGCCCGCGACCACCACAGAGTTTGCGGAAGCAAAAGCAGCCTGACCTTTCAGCCATTCGACCTTGTTCTTCTTAAACAGAAACTCGATCCCGCCGGTCAACTCGCCCACAGCCTTCGCCTTTTCGGCATGCATCTGGTCAAGGTCCAAGCTGACGCCTTTGAAGTTCACACCAAACTTTGCCAGCACGCCAGAATGCGCCTCTTCATACAGCTCTGATGCATGCAGCAACGCTTTTGATGGAATGCAGCCGACGTTCAGGCACGTCCCGCCGAGCATCTCGCGGCTTTCCACGCACGCCGTCTTCAGCCCCAATTGCGCCGCACGAATCGCAGCCACATATCCGCCGGGTCCAGCGCCGATAACGATCAGGTCAAAGTCTGCCATGTCCAGTTCCTTACAAATCGATCAGCAAGCGGGTGGGGTCTTCAATCGCTTCTTTTATGGTTTTTAGCGCGGTTACAGCTTCGCGGCCATCGATCAGGCGGTGGTCGTAACTGAGCGCCAGATACATCATTGGGCGGATGACGATCTCACCGTTCCGAACGACCGGGCGGTCCTCAATGCGGTGCAGGCCAAGCACAGCCGATTGCGGCGGATTGATGATCGGCGTGGACATCAGGCCGCCGAACACGCCGCCGTTGGAAATGGTGAAGGTGCCGCCCTTCATATCGTCCATCGTCAAGCTGCCGTCTTTGGCCTTTTTGCCCAAAGTACCAATGGCTTTTTCGATATCGGCAAAACCCATTTGGTCGACATTGCGGACCACAGGCACAACAAGGCCATTGGGTGCAGACACCGCGACGGACAGATCGACATAGTCGAAATAGACGATCTCCTGAGCGCCTTCTGGACCCTGGATCTGTGCGTTAACGGCGGGAATATCTTTCAGCGCAAGGCAGGCGGCCTTGGCAAAAAAGCTCATAAAGCCGAGTTTGACGCCGTGCTTTTTCTCGAAAGATTCTTTGTACCGTTCGCGCGTCGCCATCACCGCCGACATGTCGCAGTCGTTGAATGTGGTCAGCAAAGCCGCTGTATCTTGCGCATCCTTTAGCCGCTTTGCGATCGTTTGGCGTAGGCGGGTCATTTTGACGCGTTCTTCATTGCGGTCGCCGGTTGTGGCAGTCGCGACCGAAGCGGGGGCAGCAGCAGGCGCTACAGGCGCACCGCCCTTGGCCGCGGCCAGCACATCTTCTTTGGTCAAACGGCCGTCTTTACCGCTGCCTTTAACTTTGGTCGGATCAATGCCCAGCTCCAAAACAAGACGGCGCACAGCAGGGGACAGGGTCAGGTCGGCAACATCGGTGGTTGCAACAGGGGCATGTGCTGCCGCTGCTTGCGCCGCCGGTGCTGGTGCAGCAGCAGCCGGAGCAGCAGCAACCGCGCCAGAACCCGCCTCGATCATACCGATAACCGCGCCAACATTCACCGTTGCGCCTTCTTCGACACCATAAGCGCCCATTACGCCAGCAACAGGCGCGCCCACTTCGATAGCGACTTTGTCGGTTTCCAAACTCGCAATCGGCTCGTCCGCCGCAACCGCTTCGCCTGGCTTTTTCAGCCATTGGCCTAGCGTTGCTTCGCTGATCGATTCGCCCAAAACGGGGACTTTGATTTCGGTGCTCATATACTTTGCTCCATCGGGGAGGATATCGGGTGAAGTTATTTCGTTTTCTTAACACCGCGTTGGCGGCGGATTTCGGCGCGGACATTATGGCCCAGCGCGTCGGCGATCAAAGCTGCCTGTTCGGATTGGTGACGCTTCATCAGGCCGGTTGCCGGCGATGCAGAGGCTTTGCGGCCCGCATAACGCGCGCGGATTGGCCCAATTTTGGCTGCCGCTAAACACTCTTCGATGAACGGTTCGGTAAAGAACCAATAGCCGTTATTCTTTGGCTCTTCCTGCGCCCAGACAACTTCTTCCAAATTGGTCATACGCTTTAACCGCACAATCAACGGCTCGCTGGGGAACGGATAAAGCTGTTCGATCCGGACGATTGCGGTGCTGGTATCGCCAGACGCGTTGCGTGCCTCCATCAGGTCAAAGGCGACCTTTCCGGTGCAGAGCACTAGGCGCTTGATATCCTTATCCGCAGGTGCCCATGGGTCTGACAAGATCCGCATGAAGTGGCTTTCGCCCTGAAAATCGCTGGCTTTGGACACAGCCATTTTGTGCCGCAACAGTGATTTGGGCGACATCACCACCAATGGCTTGCGGAATGCGCGGTGCATTTGGCGGCGCAGCAAGTGGAAGTAGTTCGCCGGTGTCGTGCAATTGGCGACCTGGATATTATCCTCGGCACAGCTTTGCAAAAACCGCTCTGGTCTTGCCGAGCTATGCTCCGGCCCCTGGCCTTCATAACCATGCGGCAATAACATCACCAAACCGTTGGCGCGCAGCCATTTGCTTTCGCCCGATGTGATGAACTGATCAATAATGGTCTGTGCGCCGTTGACGAAATCGCCAAACTGCGCTTCCCACAATACCAGTGTTTTGGGGTCAGCCCCTGCAAAGCCATATTCATAGCCGAGCACGCCGAATTCAGATAGCGGGCTATCATAAACCTCAAACCGGCCATGCGGCAAAGTGGTCAGCGGAATGTATTTCGCCTCGGTATTTTGATCGACCCAGACGGCATGACGGTGGCTGAATGTGCCGCGTCCGGAGTCTTGCCCTGACAAGCGCACGCCGTAACCTTCGGATAGCAATGATCCGAATGCTAGCGCCTCACCCGTCGCCCAGTCAAAGTTATCGCCCGCTGTAAACATCGCGCGTTTTGCATCCAGCACACGGTTCAGCGTCGGGTGAATGCTCAAGCCATCGGGCACGGTCGTCAATGTGCGGCCAAGGCCGTCCAGCTGTTTCTTGGCGATACCCGTCTCGACATTGCGCCGCGCGGTCTCTGGATCGGCGGGCTTTGATAGCCCCTTCCACCTGCCGCCAAACCAGTCCGCCTCATTGGCTTTATAGTCTTGGCCAGCGGTGAATTCTTGTTCGAGCAAAGCGACAAAGCGCATCGCGTGTTCGGCGGCCCAATTGCCGTCGATGACACCTTCAGCTTGCAGCCGCGCGGCGAACACTTCGCTGACCCCGGGCTTGCCTTTGATGACTTTATACATCAGCGGCTGGGTAAAGCTTGGCTCGTCGCCTTCGTTATGGCCAAACCGCCTGTAGCACCACATGTCGATCACGATGTCGCGGTGGAAACGCTGGCGGAACTCGATCGCCATTTTGCAGGCAAAGGTTACTGCCTCTGGATCGTCGCCATTGACGTGGAAAATCGGGGCTTGCACACCCTTTGCCACATCGCTGGGATAGGGCGATGAACGCGCAAATTGCGGGCTGGTGGTAAAGCCGACTTGGTTGTTGACGATAAAGTGGATGCAGCCGCCGGTGTTATACCCGCGAATACCTGAAAAGCCGAGGCACTCCCACACAATGCCTTGTCCAGCAAAGGCAGCATCGCCGTGGAGCAGCACAGGCAGAACCTGATCATGCTTGCCCAAATCGTCACGGATCGTTTGAATGGCGCGCACTTTACCCAGGACGACGGGGTTCACCGCCTCCAAATGCGACGGATTGGGAACCAGCGACATATGCACTTTGATGCCGTCAAATTCGCGGTCGGTGCTGGTGCCCAGATGATATTTCACATCACCCGAACCGCCAACATCATCGGGGTTCGCGCTGCCACCCGAAAACTCGTGGAAGATGATGCGATATGGTTTGGCCAGCACATTAGCGAGCACGTTCAGGCGGCCGCGATGCGGCATGCCGTATACGATCTCGCGCACGCCCAGCGCGCCGCCATATTTGATGATCGCCTCCAGCGCCGGGATCATCGCTTCGCCGCCGTCTAGGCCGAACCGTTTGGTGCCCACATATTTGCGCGCGAGGAATTTCTCGTACTGCTCCGCCTCAATCACTTTGCCGAGAATGGCCTTTTTGCCCTCGGGGCTAAATGTGATCGCGGCGTCTTTGCCCTCCATCCGCTCTTGCAGGAACCGGCGTTCCTCAACATCGGCGATGTGCATATATTCAAGGCCAACGGGGCCGCAATAATTGGCGCGCAGTGTGGCAACGAGTTCTCGGACAGACACCCAGTCATAACCCAGCGTGCCACCAACATAAACCGGCCGGCCCAGATCGGCCTCGGTAAAACCGTGATAGGCAGGATCAAGGTCGGCGGGTATTTCTTGCTTGGCAAGGCCCAGCGGATCAAGATTTGCCGCCAGATGCCCGCGCACGCGGTATGTGCGCACCAGCATCATCGCGCGGATCGAATCGCCTGCAGCGGACACCGCATCAGCATCGCTGACCGGCTTGCCAGCGGCCTTTGCCGCCGCCTTTATCTCCACCGCCATTGCCGTGGGATCAAGCGCACCAGTTAGGTCGTCGCTTTCGCCAAAGCGATAATTTGGCCGTTGCCAGCTTGGGCCTTGTTCAGGCTCAGCGGCGGTTTCGAACTCGTGACCTTCGTAACCCATATTCGTCTTCCTAAAAGAAAGCCCTAAACATCCGTTCGCCTCGAGCGAAGTCGAGAGGCAGCGAGGTTAGGAGCGATAGCCGGGTGTCTCGACTGCGCTCGACACGAACGGAGAAGAGACCATTGCCTGACTATCGATATTCAGCACTTCAACCCTTCAAAACTTCCACAAGCGTCCGACCCAAATCGCTGGGCGATGCTGACATGCGGATGCCCGCTGCCTCCATCGCTGCGATCTTTGATTCCGCATCGCCTTTGCCGCCGGAAACAATCGCGCCAGCATGGCCCATGCGGCGTCCCGGAGGGGCCGAACGACCTGCGATAAAGCCAGCCATCGGCTTTTTCCGGCCGCGTTTGGCTTCGTCGATCAGGAATTGCGCGGCTTGTTCTTCAGCATCGCCGCCGATTTCGCCGATCATAATCATCGATTGCGTCGCATCATCGGCAAGGAAAAGTTCCAGCACATCAATAAAGTTGGTGCCGTTCACCGGATCACCGCCAATGCCGACCGCTGTGGTCTGGCCAAGGCCTTCATTGGTGGTCTGGAACACCGCTTCATAGGTGAGTGTGCCCGAACGCGAGACGACGCCGACCGAGCCTTTGGAAAAGATGCTGCCGGGCATGATGCCGATTTTGCATTCACCGGGGGTCAATACGCCGGGGCAGTTGGGGCCGATCAGGCGTGACTTACTGCCAACCAACGCGCGCTTTACGCGGACCATATCGAGAACCGGAATGCCCTCGGTAATGCAAACGATCAACGGCACCTCGGCATCGATGGCTTCAAGGATCGAGTCCGCGGCAAACGGCGGCGGCACATACACAACCGACGCATCCGCGCCGGTCATCTGCACAGCCTCGGCCACAGTATCGAATACCGGCAGGCCGATATGCGTGCTTCCGCCCTTGCCGGGAGTAACACCACCGACCATTTGCGTGCCATAGGCAAGCGCCGCTTCGGTATGAAAAGTGCCGGTTTCGCCGGTCATCCCTTGGGTGATAACCTTGGTGTGTTTGTTTACTAGGATGCTCATTTGTCTCTCCGAAAAATGTCGAACCAGCGGCGTTTGAGTGGTTCGCTTTGTGGGATGTCTTGCGGAATATATTTGCTTAGATCGCCGGATCGGAAGTCTGCTGAAATCCCGCGCCAACTGCCACCTGATGGCGGTCGCAAGTCATCTCCCGGAAAATAGATTTCCTGTTCGTCCTCATCGTTACTCACGTCGTAGAAGCCGACCTTCTTCTCGACTGCTAGCGCCCTTACTCTGTCGTATATTTCATCAGCGAGTGACCATGGGTAGGTTACGTAGATGAAGTGCGGACCAAAGTTGTAATCGCCCGCACGGTTGATCTCGTTGTCGTCATCGGTCGCGTCGGGGCCGTTCATCGCGGGGTATTCGGCACGAATCGAATCATACCATGCGCGCAAGGCTGCAGTTGTCGACTGGGGGTCCATGTAGTCATGGTTGCTGTCCCAATCGACTTGCACAGCGAACCACGCGCCAAAAGCTTCACGATCGCGCGGTGCATAAGCCGGGTCAAAGACCATGACGTCATAGCTCATGGCTTAGGCGAGGCTCTCATCAATCGCTTTACAAGCAACCAGCAGTTCCTTCACCGCGTCAACGCTGACCGCAAAGTTCGCTTTGGCTTCATCATCAAGCGCAATTTCGATGATCTTTTCCGCGCCGCCTGCGCCGATCATCACCGGAACGCCGACATACAGATTGTCGATGCCATATTGACCGGTCAGGTTGACGGCGGCGGGCAGCACGCGTTTTTGGTCATACAAATACGCCTCAGCCATTGAAATCGCGCTGGTGGCGGGAGCGTAATAGGCGCTGCCTGTGCCGAGCAATGCGACGATTTCGCCACCGCCGCTGCGGGTGCGCTGGACGATGGCGTCGATCTTTTCTTGCGTAGATAGCCCCATCGCGATCAGGTCAGGCACAGGAATGCCCGAAACGGTCGAGTATTGGATGACTGGAACCATCGTGTCGCCATGGCCGCCAAGGACAAAGCTGGTCACGTCCTTAACCGACACGTTGAATTCATCGGCAAGGAAATGGCTGAAGCGGCTGGAATCGAGCACGCCTGCCATGCCGACGACCATATGGTGCGGCAGGCCGGAAAACTCACGCAACGCCCAGACCATCGCATCGAGCGGGTTGGTAATGCAGATAACAAAGGCGTTCGGCGCATTGGCAGCGATGCCTTCGCCAACGGCTTTCATCACTTTCAAATTGATGCCCAGCAAATCGTCGCGGCTCATGCCGGGTTTGCGTGCAACACCGGCGGTCACGATAATAACATCTGCGCCCGCGATATCGGCGTAGTTGTTGCTGCCGGTGATCGTCGCGTCAAAGCCTTCAACAGGGCCGCATTGCGACAGGTCGAGCGCTTTGCCTTGGGGAACGCCTTCAACAACATCGAAAAGGACAATATCACCAAGGCCTTTCAATGCAGCGAGGTGAGCGAGCGTGCCGCCGATGTTACCGGCGCCGATAAGCGCAATCTTTTTGCGGGCCATCAATAATGTCCTTCCATTGGGCCAATGACATAACGGCTGTTCCGTTACGTTCTTTAAGGGAATTGCCAAGCGCGTTAGGCCGATTCGCCCAAGGGGACAAGCCTATAAACGCCCGAAGTTAAGGCTTTTTATGATATCAGTTCGCAATAGCGATAGAGTCTATCAGCCTATGGCGCATGTACTTTCTAGGACTCAAATTCTGTCCCACAGCGAAACATAGTTAGTTACGCCCAAAATTCCTTATTCCATCACCAAACCAGCATGTTAGCAAAATACAGAATATCGATTCGAAACAGGTGGAGAGAGCGATGTTAAAATCAACATTATGCGCGGCGCTTCTGGCCGCAAGTATGATTACGGCTACTCCTGTAGCAGCACAGGTAATACCCACTGGGCCAACGACCAACAGGCTCAACGTAACATTTACCGGAACAGTCACTAATGATGTGACCAATCAGATTCGGATTCGTCAGCCAAATGGCACCACTGCATTGTATCAGGGCCCCGTTCCCGAATATCCTTACCGCCAAGGTGATACGGTCTCTATCAGCTTTCAGACCGACGTTCCCAACCGCAATTTCTACAACAGTCCGGCCTATACAGGCCAGGTTTCCGCAGATGGCCTTTATCGGATCAGAGTAACGTCGCCCGGCACGGGTTCCTCCTCGGGCCCAGGCTTTACTAATCGCTTGGACGTATCTGGACCGATCACGCAGGAATCGGTGCCTCTGCGTCTTAGCGGCCTTACTTTAGTATATGATTCCGATGCTGATACTTACAGTCTCGAATTGCCCACAGGAACCTGGTTTGCCTCATCATTCGATGCACCCAGCTATAGCTATGATGCAAGAACAGGGGCGCTGATCTCTAGTCCAACTGCATGCACAGGTGTGCAATGCGAGGATGCCGGGTTGGTGATCCGAGGCACACAAGACAGTGTTACCATCAACGACGGGTTCGGTCGCGGCATTCCTATCGGGGGCACTGACAGTACGGGCGCGCCAAGTTTGCTGGGCTTTTTGGACGGCCTGAATCTTTCCGGCGTATTCAACTTCCCGATATTCGGAAGCGGCGGCGGCGGTGGAGGCGGTCCTATCGACGTGCCGGAACCGAGCATGATCCTTCTCTTTGGTGGAGCCGCAGGGGCCGTTATTCGCCGTCGGCGAAAAAAGGCGGTGACTTAGCCTACCTTACCCCGCCAACGCCTTCACCATGTCGTGCCAGTGATCCAGCGTGTCGTAAAAGCTCTTCACGGGGATCCGTTCATCCTTGCCATGCGCACGTTCGTCATCGGGGATGACGATCCAGGTTCCGTTGACGCCGTAAACCGGCAGGCCTTCGCTGCGGAAAAACAGGCCGTCGGTCGCCCCTTGCGACATTTGCGGGACGATTGCTGCGCCGGGATGGCGTTTCTGCACCGCGTCGGTAAACGCTTTGGTCACATCGGTCCGCAACGGTGATGGCGGCGAAGGGCGCGCGCGTTGGATGGGCTCGATCTTGACACCATCACCCACCGCCGATTGCAACTCGGCCTGTACTGCCTCTGCGGTGCCGCCCGGTAGTATCCGGCAGTTAACGGTTGCGCGCGCCAGTTGTGGCAGTGCATTATTGGCATGACCGCCCTCTAGCCGCGTTGCGACACAGCGGGTGCGCGTAGTGCCAATTTCGGATTGGTCCGCCTCGATAATGTCGGCGGCCGCAGCATCATCTTTGTTCGCTAACCAGCGCCGCATCGCATCGCCAAGCGGGCCTTGTTCCTGTTTTTGGCGGAACTGCAAATAGGCACGCGTCGTTTCGGTAAAGGCCGGGGTGAAGCGGTGCGCCTCCAGCTTCTTTAGCGCCGCGGACAGTTCATAAATGGCATTATCGGGCCGCGGGCGCGAGCTATGTCCGCCGGGATTGCGCGCGGTAAAGGTGAAATCCTGATACATTTTTTCTGACGTTTGCATACCAAAGCCCAGCAGCATCCCGTTCTTTAGAAACGCGCCGCCACCGGCATCGGCATTCAGGGCATATTCGGCATCAACCAGCGAACGCCATTCGGTCGCGGCGCGCAGTGCACCATTGCCGCCGGTTTCCTCATCGCCCGAAAAGAAAACAACAATGTCGCGTTTTGGTTTAAACCCTTCAGCCTTTAGCCACAGCAAAGCATTGGTGATCGCGGCGATACCGTTTTTCATATCGACTGTGCCGCGACCATACAGATAGCCATCTTCCTCGATCAGCTTAAACGGATCGCGCGACCAATCGGCGGGCAAAGCCTCAACCACATCCATATGGCCAAGCAGCAATATCGGCTTTTGCGCAGGTTTAGCTGCCTTTTTGCCTTTGCCCTTCACCTCGGCAGGCCAGCGGACGATCATAGATTGCGTGCCGTCATGGTCCTTCACAATGACATCGGTAATCCCGCCTGCCTCGAAACGGGCTTTCAGATACGCCGTTAAGCGCTTCACTTCTTCGGTGCGATCTGTGACTGACGGGATCGCGATAATATCGGAAAACAGCGCGCGACCTTTGCTGTGCCATGGGTTGGCCGGGGGCGTAGGTTGCGTTTGTGCGAATGCGGGGACGGTCAGCGAAAGAGCGATAAGAGCGGCGAGTGTGTGGCGCATGATGTTCTCCTGTTATCGCTATATTAGCGCGGACCATGGCCTTCCGCCAGATAGTCTTCGGATTGCATTTCGATCAGCCGCGATACGGTGCGGTCAAATTCAAACCGGCCGTCTCCAACGGGGTATAACGCATCGGGCGCAGCATCGGCAGACGCCAGCAATTTGACGCGGTATTCGTAAAGTGCGTCGATTAAGGTGACAAAACGTGCGGCTTCGTTGCGGTTTTGCGGCCCTAGCACAGGAATGCCGACGATGATTACGGTGTGGAAACGGCGTGCGACTGCCAGATAGTCTGCCGCACCGCGTGCCTCTGCGCATAATCGTTTGAACGAGAATACAGCGACACCTTTTAGTGCTTTTGGCACATGCAGCGTTCGTCCCGCGCCGACATCGATATCCAGCGCAGGAACATGGGCGCGATCCTCGGGGGGATAATCGGTCAGGCGAAAGAATGTCTCGGACAGTTCTTTAGTAGCGTCAGGGCCATTGGGTGTCAGCCAAGTCCGCGCCTGACCCAGCCTGTCGCGCCGGTAATCTGTCGGTCCATCCAGCGCCATGACGTCAAGCCGCTGCTTCACCAATTCGATAAATGGCAGGAAAAGCTGGCGATTCAGGCCGTCTTTATACAGATCATCGGGGTGGCGGTTCGATGTGGTGATAACAGTAACGCCCGCATCAAACAGCCCGGCAAACAGCCGCGACATGATCGCTGCATCGGCCATGTTGTTGACAACCATCTCGTCAAAACACAGCAGGCGGACCTCTTCGGCAAGCGCAGCGACCACTGGCGGGATCGGGTCGCCCTTCTCCTTGTCACGCTCCACCTTCAACTGCGCATGGATGAAGAGCATAAACTCATGAAAATGCACCCGCCGCTTGCGGTTGATCTGAACAGCATCAAAGAACAAATCCATCAGCATGGATTTCCCGCGCCCGACGCCGCCCCAAAGATATAGCCCGCGCACAGGGTCAGGCTTTTTGCCGAGGAACCGCCACAATGTGCTGCCGCGCGGCGGGACCGCCTCCAATAGTTGCTGAATATCCGAAAGCTTTGCCGCAGCGTGCGCCTGATCGGGGTCGGGCTTTAACTCGCCTGTCGCGACCAGCAACTCATAGGCGGTAAGCAGCCCGCTCATTTTCGGTCTTGTGATGCCTTGCGGATCGTTCCGGAAAACGATGCGACGATATGCGTGTCATCCGGCCCCTGCACGACCATGCCGCGCAAGAATATCAGCCGTCCGGTCTCGCGCACCTGTTCGACAACGGCATCCAGCGGCTCATTAATGCGCCCACCGGCAATAAACTGAGTGCCAAGATCAAGCGTCACCGAAAACCCGGCGTTAAGCGATCCAAACTGATGCGCGGCTGCAAACAACGACACATCAATCAATGCTAGTGTCACTGCACCATGCACATGATCGCCGAGATTGCTGTGCTTGCGCACCGGATGCATGCGGATACGGGCTACTGGACGCCCATCGGGCAACGGCGCTTCTGCCCGCACCGACAATGGTTCGATAAACGCATTAAACCGCGTTTTGTCGTTCAAATTCCAGCTAAGCCAACCATCATCCTGCACAGCTGCGTCGAAATGCTCGGCGGGCGGGGGTGACGCAATTCCGTCGTTCATATTTTGGCGTTCAAATCTGACGCTCCGCCACCATCTTCTTGGTTTCTGCGATGGCTTTGGCCGGGTTCAATCCCTTGGGGCAAGCATTGGAGCAGTTCATGATTGTGTGGCAACGATAGAGGCGGAACGGATCTTCCAAGTCGTCGAGCCGCTCACCGGTCATTTCGTCACGGCTGTCGGCGAGCCAGCGATAGGCTTGCAGCAAGATCGCGGGGCCAAGGAACTTGTCGCTGTTCCACCAATATGAAGGGCAGCTGGTTGAACAGCACGCACACAATATGCATTCATACAGGCCATCAAGCTTTGCACGATCTGCGGGGGATTGCAGACGTTCCTTGCCCGAAGGTGTCGGTGTTACCGTCTGCAACCAAGGCTTGATCGAAGCATATTGCGCGTAAAAATGCGACAGGTCGGGAACCAGATCCTTAACCACTTCCATATGCGGTAATGGCGTGATTGTGACCGCACCTTTGCAGTCTTCAACCGCAGTGGTGCAGGCTAGGCCGTTTTTGCCGTTGATGTTCATCGCACACGAACCGCAAATCCCTTCGCGGCATGAACGGCGGAATGTCAGCGAGCTATCCTGTTCAGCCTTCATCTTGATCAGCGCGTCGAGCACCATCGGGCCGCAATTGTCAGTATCAACCTCAAACGTGTCGTACCGCGGATTCTCGCCGGAGTCAGGATCATAGCGATAGACTTTAAAGCTGCGCATATTACCGCTGCTGGTCGCGGTATGCGCTTTACCCTTTTGGACTTTGCTGTTCTTCGGCAACGTGAATTCGGCCATGTTTTGATCCTGATACTAAACTTAGATATGCCCTAACCAAGCGGTTAGGCCCAAGCAATTGCAATTTTAGGTGTAGTAATAAACATTGGCCAATAAACGCTGGCTCATAAACGCGGGATTAAACCCTATCCATTAATCCGCGCCGGATCAGGCTTTCGGCTATGATTGTCTCGATCAGGTCTTCCTGCGTCCAACCCAACAGGACTGCCGACCGGCCATAGACCTTTTGCGACCACAGGTTGCATTGCAGATTGACCTCTAGCAAGTTGATCTCGCCAGTTGCTTCGTTGAAACGAAATTCGAAACGGCCAAAATCGAACGGCCTGAAAATTTCGGCTAGCGTCAAAGTCATAGCACGAATCTTGTCCCACGCTTCGTCGCCTTCAAAGGGAACCAGCGTATATTTATGCTCGCGCTCCACCAGATCGCGCTTTTCCGCGTTGGTTCGCAGATGCGACGGGTCATTTTGTTTGAACAGCATTGGCGGCATTACAAAAGGCGCGCCGTCCTTAAAGATCACCGGCACCTCGACGTCACTGCCGTTCATAAAGGGCTCGACTATGACGTCATGGCCCTCGGCATGGATCGCCAGTATCGCGGCCTTCACGCCTGCCCAATCATAGGCATCGCCAATGCCCCAGCTCGCCGAGCTGTTATTGGGCTTTATCACGTAACGATCGCCTTTTGGACAACGAGCTTCCTCGACCGGAGCACCAGCACGATAGACTGCCCAGTCACAAGTTGGCACACCGCGTGCGACGCCTTCCAGCTTGGTCAGATGTTTGTCATCAGCCAGCCCGCGCAAAATCGGGTTCGCGCCAAGATAGGGCACGCCCAGTCGTTCGCACAGCAACGGACATAGCATTTCGGAATTGAAAAAACCGCCGCGGTTCAGCATCGGCCAAACGAAATCGACGCCGGGGTCAGTGAACAAAGCGTCGTACTTGTTAGCCACGCTTAGATTTTCGAAAAGGCCCGACAGGATCGTTTTCAGTTCATAATGATATGGCGAATGATTGCCGTCGGCGCTATCCAAGCTGCCATCGCCTAGCGCATGTTTGGCGATAAAAAGGATCCGCAGATCCTTACGGGCTTTCGCGGTCAGGCGGGTGGGGTTTGCCATTTTAAGTCCCTCGGGCTGGAATTATGTGGCCGCTCTTAATCGCTTTGCCGATTTTCGCAATTTCCTATTTGTTGATGCCCGACTATAGCCACCTTGCACAACAACAGCCGAAGGATCCCGTTTTGGCCTTTGACCATGATTCGACGCTCGCCAATTTGATGACGCAAGGCGGCGATGCGCGCATCGTTCTTGATCCCCAAACCCGGCTGAACCGTTATAGCAGCGGACCCTATCCGCGCGATGTGCTGGCGCTGGCTTCGTCGACCGCCAATGATTTGAGCGCTGATGCTGCCGCTTATTTGGTTGAGGTATATGGAACCGATGCTGCGAACCTGAATTCTGGTGATGTTTATGCAGATGCATTGGAACAGAGCCGAGCGCAGATACGAAGCGCCTATAATCTAGACAGTGATATCGACATCTTCTTTGCACCATCGGGCACTGATCTTGAATATGTGCCCTTGTTCGCTTGTGCAGGGAAAGGCGCGAATGGCGTTTCCAACCTGTTGCTAGGCGCGGACGAGGTTGGCTCGGGATGCATCCACAGCGCGGCGGGGCGATATTTTGCCAACGAAACGGCACTTGGCACCGATGTTACACCCGGGCAGCCAGTCGAGGGCATGGTGAAAGTTGAAATGGGCGATTTTCCGGTGCGCGATGCGATGGGAACAGCCTTTGATGGCCCCGCGATTGCTAAACAAATGGGGCCAAAGATTGCGGACGCACTGTCGGCTGGTCTGCATCCGTTGGTCCATGTCGTGCACGGTTCCAAAACCGGATTGGTGTTGCCGCATCTGGATGAAATCGATGCGTTGATTGCGCGTTTTGGGTCTGATGTCAGCTTTGTAGTCGATGCGTGTCAGGCGCGGATCACTACACCTGCCATCCATGACTATCTAAAACGAGGGATCATTGTTTTCCTGACCGGATCAAAATTCATGGGCGGCCCTCCATTCAGCGGTTTTGCTTTGTTACCGCCTGGAATGGTGGCGAATGCTGCGCCTTTGCCAGTCGGTGCGACCCAAATTTTCCGTCAAGCCGAAGTGCCAACGGATTGGGCGGGGCGAGACGCGCTGGACGATAGCGGCAACGCAGGGTTGGCGTTGCGCCTATCCGCGTCGCTGTTTGAGCTCGAGCGGTTTCAGAAACTATCGATTGCGGAAGTTGCGCGTGTAGTCGGTAGTTTTACGACCGCCACTGATAATCTTGCCGCTATGCTCCGTGTTCGCAAAGTTGGTGCAGCTGCGCCAAGCGAAGCAAATGAGCCCGCCGGTCATCCGATCGAGATGCAGACATTGGTCACGCTAGATTTGTGTCACGACCCATCGGGTGAGCAGTTGCGCACCATCGATTTTGACGGCGCGACCGCGATTCATAAGGCACTGATCGGTAAAGGTGTCCGGTTGGGTCAGCCAGTTAAGTGCGTGAAGCTATCCGATGGCCGCTGGGGCGCAACCGTGCGAATCGGCATTTCTATGCCGCAACTGGTCAGGCTTTCTGTGCTGGGTGATCCAGAAATTGCCGCGACGCTGGCCGCAATGATGAACCAGATTTCGGAACCTCTTGCGGCACTGCTAAAAAACGGCGGTTGATTGATTAGTCCTAAACGAAAAAGGCGGCCCTCGAAAGGACCGCCTCTCTTTGTCTCTGCTTCGGAACCGCGCAAAACGCAGTTCCGTACAAAATCGATTAACGCTTGGAGAACTGGAAGCTCTTACGCGCTTTCGCTTTGCCGTATTTTTTACGTTCGACAACGCGGCTGTCGCGGGTCAGGAAGCCTTCGGCTTTGACGGCGCTACGCAATGCTGGTTCAAACTTTGACAATGCCTGTGCAATGCCATGCTTTACTGCACCAGCTTGGCCAGACAAGCCGCCGCCTTTAACAGTGGCGACAATGTCGTACTGTTCAACGCGCTCTGTCACAGTGAATGGCTGGTTGATCACCAGACGCAATGTTGGACGTGCGAAATACACTTCCTGATCACGGCCGTTTACAGTGATTTTGCCAGTGCCAGGCTTTAGCCATACGCGGGCAACAGCGTCTTTACGGCGGCCAGTTGCATAGGAACGACCCTGTGCATCGACTTCTTTTTCGCGAATTGGTGCTGCTGGACCGGTAGGTGCTGCAGGAGCATCGGTGCCGAGCGTGTTCAGGTCAGCGAGAGTTTCTACGGTTTCGGACATTATGCACCCACCTTATTCTTACGGTTCATCGAGGCGATATCGATCGCTTTCGGCTGCTGGCCGTCATGCGGATGTTCTGTGCCATTGTAGAGGTGCAGTGCGCGCATTTGCGCACGGCCCAATGGTCCGCGTGGAACCATGCGCTCAACAGCTTTTTCCAAAACGCGCTCGGGAAAGCGGCCTTCGAGAACTTTACCAGCGGTGATGCCTTTGATTCCGCCAGCATAGCCTGTGTGGCGATAATAGACTTTATCGGCCAGCTTTTTGCCAGTGAAGCGCACCTTGTCCGCATTGATAACAACGACATGGTCGCCGCAATCAACGTGTGGGGTATAGCTTGGTTTATGTTTGCCGCGCAGGATATTGGCGATGATCGAGGCAACGCGGCCTACAACCAGACCGTTGGCATCAATAACATGCCAGGCCTTTTCAACATCCTGTGGGCGGATTGATTTCGTGACTTTGGACAGCGTTTTCATGATCGCGCCTGTTCGAACCTTCCGATTGGGATTGGGAGCTGCGAAAGTTAGCCCCGCAGCGGATGTGCGCTATTGACGCGCATGTTGCGATTCGTCAAGCAAAAGCAGTTGTTTTAGGGCGGGTAAAATAATACCGTTAATCTGTCGCTGGCTCTTTTGTCCAATCTGCAAACAGGGGCGCTGTATGGCTGACCGGGATCGCAACGATGGCCGGGACGGCATAACGATGCATCTGCGTAATGCGCCCGATCACTGTTTCGGCAAGCACATGACTGGTGTTAAAAAACACCGGATGCTCTTCGGCCGTTTCCACCTCATCGCCGCTGTTGATATAGGAAATGGCGGGCGCAAGCCTGTTGGCGCTTACGATCAATCGTTCTTCTAAAAGCGTGCGGCAGCAATCATGTGCATCACCCGCGTTCGGGAATAAGCTGTAGATCAGCACCAAGTCCGGCATTGGCTTTGTATCCCTCAAAGGATTCTTGCCCAAGCCTGTGCGCACCCCAGATAGCGGTAGCGACAACCAGCGCGCCGACTGCTTGATGCAGCACGGCAAGGACAATGTTCATGCCAGTCATTACTGTCGCAATCCCTAATAATATCTGCACGCCAATCGCAGAATGTATCGAAATGCTTATTATTCGTGGATGATTTTTCTTTAGTTTACGGGCCATTAAGATCAACGCCGCCAGAACGACCCATGCCCACCAGCGGTGTACGAAGTGAAGCAAATAAGGGTCATGCGTAAATGCATAGATGGCGCCTGCGCTCCACTCGATCCCTTGGGGAACTAAAGCGTCATTCATCAACGGCCAGCTGTTTGAGACATAACCTGCGTTAAGCCCAGCCACCCAAGCACCGAGCAGCAATTGCAGGAACAACAGGGCCAGTACGCTCGCTGTAAAATATGTCAGCCGGGCTGGCTTTACTTGGGGGTTAGCAGCCTGCGCTTTCAAATCCAGCGCGGTCCAGATCAGCCCGCCAAAAATAACCAATGCTGTCAGTAAATGCGCTGAAAGGCGAAAATGGCTAACATCTGTACGGGTTTCTAACCCGGATGCCACCATCCACCAGCCAATAAAGCCCTGAAAACCGACGAGCAGGACAAGCGAAAGGATTCGGACAGCGTAGCCCTTGGGCAGTGAGCGGCTAAATGCTAACCACAGGAATGGTAACGCGAGTGCAAGCCCTATGACGCGCCCCAACAGCCGATGGATCCATTCCCAGAAATAGATGAACTTGAAGTCTGCCAGCGTCATTCCCGCTGGACCATTGATCTCTACATATTCTGGGATTTGCTTGTACCGGTCAAATTCCGATAGCCATTGAGCTTCACTCAAAGGAGGAAGTGCGCCCATTAACGGCTTCCATTCCGTGATTGATAGTCCGGATTCGGTAAGGCGGGTGATGCCGCCAACCACCACGATGCAGAACACCAATAGTGCAACACCGAAAAGCCAATTGGCGAGTTTGGGATGATTCGCTTCAGTCATATCGCGCTCTATGATCTGGTGTTGCGGCTCAAGCAAGCAAGGGCTTTTCCCGATACAGATCGCAATCTTTTCCTCATGGCTTTCAGGGATTTACGCTCCGTTACATTTGTTTACGACTCGTTGACTTCCATTTTTAGGCCAAATTGCGTATAACACCTTCAATTACTTCAACCGCTTGACACTTTATGTCGCGGCAATGAACTCAAATTATGATGGAGCAAATAATGAGCGGTACGCTAGGCGGCTCGTTGTCCACTGTGCCCCAGGGCCAGATTATTGATTTCGAAAAGGCAGAGCTTCGGCGCATGCCTTTTCAGGACAGTCTCTATTTGTGGGTTAAGGGCCGTTTGCCGGCGCAGGGCTTTGATGCCCGACTGGCGCCCCGCATCTATAATGACGGTCGGCCAGATTATTGGGCGATCGAAGTTGCCGCATTCTCAAGCCTTGTGGCAGCCAATGATGCTGGAGACGCGGATAGTTTAGCACATGAAAATTTGAGTTTTGAGCGCTCGGTCCCGCTGACCGGCATCACCGGAACCAGGGGGGTAACGGTGATCGGGGCAAACCATATGCAGCGGATCGAAATTGACGGCGAGGCCTTTTAGGGGTCGCACCTCGCAGTCATTGGGGCGGGGGCAGGCCGTGTTGCGCTGTATAGCGCACGGGCCTGCCTCCAAACCCATTATTTGGCGACAGCATCGGCAAGCATGCCAGACGTTAGCAGTTGTGGCAGTTTTATGCCCTCTGCATTTTTTGGATAATATAGATAAAGCGGAACACCAACCGCCTGTTGCTGATTAAGAAAGCGCGCAATCGCCGGGTCATGCCGGGTAAAATCGCCGCGAAGAACAGCAATCTGATTATCAGCAAACAGCTTTGCTGTATCTGTGCGTTCTAGCACCGCTGTTTCGTTGATTTTGCAGGTTACGCACCAATCGGCCGTGAAATAGACAAAGACGGGTTTTCCACTAGAACGCAGCGATGCTAAACGCGCCTCTGAAAATGGATCCGCACCAAGGGCATTGGGTGATCCAGCGCCGGCTTGCGTGCCAAGATCGGGCAAAAACCTAACGCCCACCGAAAATATCATCAAGCACAGTGCAAAAGCAGCAAGTCCAGAATTTTTGAACCGTTCAACATTCTTGGAACGCAAAATCAGCACAGTGATGATTGCCGCTGCGCTTAACGCACCAATCAACAATCCTTGTTGGCCGCTTAACCGGCTCAATAGCCACGCCAAAGCAAGCGCACTTAGTCCCATCGGGATAGCCATCGCCTTTCGGAATGTTACTAGCCAAGCTCCAGGCTTTGGCAGCCGATTACGCAGCGCCGGAACATATGCGATCAACAGAAACGGCAAGGAAATGCCCAGACCCAGCACAGCAAAAAGGATCAGTGCAATTGCGGTTGGCAAAAGCAACGCTGCACCAAGCGCAGCGGCCATGAACGGCCCGGTGCAGGGGGTTGCCACCAAAGCCGCGAGCACACCGGTCCAAAACGAACCGATCAAACCGGGGCGCCGCGTCAGCGCATGTCCAACTTCAAAACCGCGCAGTTCAAACAATCCCGCAAGATTAGCCGTGACACCGACCATCAATAGCAACAGGAACAAGACAAAAGCGGGCGATTGCAGCTGAAATGCCCAGCCAACCTCTTGGCCACCTGCCCTCAGTGCGAGCATCAGCCCGCCAAGCACTACGCAGCTTAACACAACCCCTATAGTGTAAGCCAAAGCATCGCTGCGCGCCGCGCGTTCGTCGCCTCCCGCCTTTGCCAGCGCCAATGCCTTCAACCCCAATATCGGAAACACACAGGGCATGATGTTCAGCAATACGCCGCCTACGAGGGCCGCCAGCAGCAACCAGTAAAGCGGGGGCGTTGCTCTAACAGATGCGTCCGCATCGTTTGAAGAAACCGCAGTGCCGCCCGATGGAACAGCGCCAGCCCTTGCTTTGATTAACAATCCTTGGCCGTTGTCTACGCGCAACAGGCCTTCGATACTCTCAGGCGGCGTCCCTTTGAAATCGGGTGAGAGCTGCGTTTCAATCACCAGCCAATCACCAGCACGGCGCGCCTTTTGCGGCGCAACATAGTCAAACAGTTCCAGCGTTGATGGAAAGAAGTAAGGCTGCTTCAATTCAGCCTTCGCCGGAAAGGGAATAGCAACCTGTATCGCTTTGCCATTGACCGCATAACGCGCCTCTCGATCAAGCGGCACTGGCAGTGCAGCGCGCCAGCTATCAAATTGCACACGCTTGTTAGCCGCAGCACCTCCTTTGCCCGCAACCAGTTCTAGCGACAATGTGCCACGTTGCGGCACGCACACACGGTCAGTGCAAGCAAGCCATTGTGCATCAACGCTGATCGGCAGCTTAGTTCCCACCGCGACATCCGGCGCGACTGTGACATCGACCAAAATCGCATGCGGCGCTTCATAGATATAGTTCATAAAGCCGCTGATGATCAGCGTATCGGGAACCGGAAACCGGGGCAGAGCCACAGTCACGCCCGGCGGCAATTTCCAGTCAAGCACCAGACCAACACCGGCATCACCCGGGTTCTGCCAATAGCCGTGCCACCCTGTGTCGGGCCGCATCGTCAATGCCAGCGTAACTGTTTCACCGGGCGCAGGATCGTTGCTTTCTGCCTCTAAGGCGGCGTGAACAAAAATCTTCATCCCCGGCATTTGCGCTTGCGCGCCGCCGTTGCTGAACAGCAACGCCGCAAGCATCAGCAGCCAGCCGAAAATCCTCATCCGATGATTGCTCGCACGCCTGCAAGAAACTGCATCACAGGAACCGGTTTGGACAAATAGGCTCTGGCCCCCGCGCCCAATATCCGTTCTTCATCCCCTTTTCCTGCATAAGCCGTTACCGCCAAAACGGGGATCGCTTTAAGAGCAACGTCCGTTTGCATCTGCTCGATCAGGTCAAGTCCGCTGACATGCGGCATCTGAATGTCCATGATGACAAGGTCAGGCGTGAACGCGCGCGTATGCTCAATCGCATTGCGGCCATCACGCAGTCCCTCGACCTGATAATCATGTGCGCGCAGCAAATCGGTGAACAATTTCAGGTTCAACTCATTGTCTTCGACGATCAGAACCTTTTTGCTCACACTAATTCCTTAACCCATAGCCATTTTGCTGCCTAGGCAGCATCGCTGCTTTCGCATATGCCAAAGCCATGTTGGAAACAAATGCGAAAAGCCTATCCGAAATTCAAGCTGATCCTGCGATGCTGGCACTTGGTGCGCTTGGCTGGATACTGACCGATGCTGACCGGGCGTCACGGATGCTTGCGCTGACGGGTTTGACGCCGGATATATTGCGTGACGGCGTATCGCAGACGGCAACGCTTGCGGCCATCATCGGTTTCCTTGAATCGCATGAGCCTGATCTGATTGCTGCGGCTGATCATATTGGGGTTAAACCTGAAACGCTTGTGCGCGCCCGCGTGGAGTTGGAAGCATGAAGCGGCCTTTATTGATCTCTGACTGTGACGAGGTTTTGTTACACATGGTTGTGCCATTCCGCGATTGGTTGGATGATACGCACGGTATTCATTTTGAACTGACCCATGGTGATTGGGGTGAAGCACTGCGGCATAAGCATGACGGCACGATTGTCGAACGCGGAACGGTTTGGAATTTGCTGAACGGATTTTTTGAAACAGAAATGCACCGGCAGTTGCCGATTGATGGCGCGTTGGCGGCGATAAAGCGATTGGCGGAACATGCCGATATTGTGATCCTGACCAATTTGATGGATCACCATAATGAGAGCCGCGCTGCGCAATTGCGCGCCGTCGGCATTGATGCGCCGGTTTACACCAATCAAGGAGGCAAGGGCGCGAAACTGCAAAGCATTGTCGCCCAATATGATCCCAGCGTGACCGTCTTTGTGGATGATCTGGGCCATAATCACGAATCGGTTGGCGAATTTATGCCCGATGTCTGGCGGCTGCATTTTGTTGGCGAACCGATATTATGGTCCCGCGTGAAGACATCTGCTGCGGCACATGCTCGCATCGACACATGGGGCGAGGCAGAGGCGTGGATCATGGACAGGCTGCTATCGGGTGCAAGTGCGCCGCATATTGAAACAGAAAAGGAACCCGCATGATTGACGCCCGCTTGGCTGAACTTGGCATCACACTGCCAGAACCTGCAGCGCCGGTTGCATCCTATGTGCCTGCGGTCGAGGTTGGCGGCTTTCTGTATATTTCAGGGCAAATCTCGTTTGTTGATGGTCAGTTGATGACTGGTAAAATCGGCGATACCCGCACCGAGGAAGACGGCATCGCTGCGGCGCGCGCGTGCGGCCTGATGCTGATTGCGCAAATGAAAAAGGCACTTGGGTCGCTGGACCGTGTTGAACGCATCGTAAAGCTTGGCGCGTTTGTTGCGTGTGTGCCGGATTATAGCGGCCAGCCAAAGGTCGCCAATGGCGCATCGGATTTGATGGAGGCTGTGTTCGGTGACGCCGGCAAACATGCGCGCAGTGCCGTTGGCGTGCCTGTGTTGCCGCTGGATGCGACTGTCGAAATTGATGCTATTGTTGCTGTAAAGCCAGCATGAGGCATAAGCGATGGTAGAAGGCGAAACGCCCGATGACGGGATCGTTGCCGAAATTGCCAAGGGTGTTTCCGCATTCTTGGCTGAAGAATGGGATGCGCTGAACCTATCCGCCAACCCGTTTGTCAGCCACGCGTTTTTGCTGGCGCTGGAGGAATCGGGCAGCGTTGGTTCCGGCACTGGCTGGTCGCCTGCGCCGATTATCATCCGCGACTCGACCGGCGACCTTGCCGGCGCGCTTCCCGCCTATTTGAAAACGCATAGCCAAGGCGAATATGTTTTCGATCACGCTTGGGCCGATGCCTATGAACGCGCGGGCGGGCGCTATTATCCTAAACTGATCATCGCCGCACCGTTTTCGCCAGTACCGGGCCCGCGTGTATTGGCAGCAGATGAGGCAATGTCGCTGGCGTTACTTGCTGCGGCTGAGAACGTTGTGGTCCAAAACGGACTGTCATCTGCCCAGGCCAATTTTGTTGAGGAAACTCAGCTCGATCTGTTCCGAAAGGCTGGCTGGCTGATCCGGTCTGGCACGCAATTCCATTGGGAAAATCCAGGTTATGCATCGTTTTATGACTTTATGGCGTCACTGGCATCGCGCAAACGCCGTGCCATTCGCAAGGAACGCGCGGCGGCACAAGCGGCGGTTGAAATCGAGATTGTCCGCGGCGCAGACATCCGCCCCGAACATTGGGATGCGTTCTGGATCTTCTATCAAGATACCGGTGCGCGTAAATGGGGGACGCCATATTTGACGCGGCAGTTCTTTGACCTGATCGCCAAGAGCATGAGCAAGGATATCGTGCTGTTTTTGGCAACGCGTAACGGTCGGCCGGTTGCAGGTGCGCTGAACCTGCTTGGCCCTGATTGCCTTTATGGCCGGTATTGGGGGTGCAATGAGGACATTCCGTTCCTGCATTTTGAGCTATGCTATTATCAGGCGATCGACTTTGCGATTGCGCATGGGCTGTCGCGGGTTGAGGCAGGAGCGCAGGGCGAGCATAAGCTGGCGCGCGGCTATCTGCCCGTAACAACGCATTCTGCGCATTACATAGCTGACCCCGGCTTTCGATCCGCCGTATCCGATTTCCTAGAACGCGAACGCCGTGCTGTCGAACGCGAGCAAGAATTCCTCGGCGAGCTCGGTCCGTTCAAACGCGGTTAGTCGCCCCAGCTAGTCAACGGTCGTAACGCCGCGCCAGCCAACAAATCGCGCGCGGTTGCCAAAGCCAAAACGATTGACCGCCAGCGCCGTTGCAACACAACCGATCAGCACAAACAGCATGATGTCGATGTAATGCAAACCGCCAAAGCCGAAATGCTGGTAGAAAGTCTCGCCGGCAAAGATCGCGCCGGGTTCATATAGGATGAAGGTGTGGATCGCATAAGCGATGACACCAAAGACCAGCCCGATGATCGCTGCACGCGCATCGACATTGCGGAACAATAGCCCGACAATAAAGGCCGACAGGATCGGCATCGACGATAGGCCGTTCAGCTGTTGCAACAGATCAATGATGCTCTTTGCATTTTCAAATGCGGGCAGGATCAGTAGGGAAGTGATCGTCAACACGATGCTGACGGTAGTGGCCAACCGCCAGTGATCCTTCACCTTGGCAATGAACTTGTCATGGAAATCGACTGAGTAGAGCGCAACCGATGAATTCAGGATCGCCGCTGTATGCGCGATCACCGCCGCGGTCATCAACGACGCAAATGCTCCAGATAGCCATGCGGGCAACACATGCGCCACGATGCGGCCATAGCTTTTGTCCCCGATTGGCCCGAACAATTTATACGCCACCACCCCCGGCACCGCGACGATCAACGGGATAACCAGAATGCGGATGCTGGCGGCGGCGAGCACGCCCTTTTGCGCTTCCTTTACTGTCGGCGCAGTCATCGCCTTTTGGGTGATATTCTGGTTGGTCGACCAATAGAATATCTGAATAAACAGCATGCCGGTGAACAGCGTGTGGAACGGGATTTGGGAATCCGTTGACCCCACCATCGTCAGCCGCTCCGCCGGAATCCCCGAAAAATCCCAGCCAATGGCATTCAGCGCAAGGACAACCACCAGTAGTGCCATAGCCAGCATGCCGATACCGGAAAACGTATCGACCACCGCCACAGCCTTTAATCCGCCAGTGATTGTATAGATCGCAGCGATCACTGCCATTGGAACGGCGAAATACAGCAATGGCCAATCCAGCCCGAACATCGATTTCAAAAACAGACTGCCGCTGTAAAGCGATGCGGGTAGATAGATCAGG
>JAAFIB010000026.1 GCA_013297725.1 Sphingomonadales bacterium | reverse complement strand
GTCGGGATCTATGACCCCTCAACAGCACCCGGTGGCTTTGTCCGGTTCAAGGATATTCTGGCCCATATCGAAAGCCGTTTGGATAAAGCGCGCAGTTTCCGCCAAAAACTGGTCCGCGTGCCGTTTGATCTCGACCATCCCTATTGGGTCGATGATGCCAATTTCGATCTGGAATATCACGTCCGACACGTTGCCTTGCCCAAACCCGGCGATTGGCGGCAATTGTGCATTCAGGTCGCCCGCTTGCACGCGCGCGGCATGGATATGAACAAGCCGTTATGGGAGTTCAACATCGTCGAGGGGCTGGACAATATCCCCGGCCTGCCTCCTGGCTGTTTCGCCCTTGTTGCCAAAGTCCATCATGCTGCCATTGATGGCATGTCGGGTGTCGAATTGTCCGCTGCTGTGCATGATATTGAACCAAAACCTGTAGAGCACGCCAGCAAATCCAGCTGGAAAGGTGAAAGCGAGCCCGCCATTACAGAAATGCTGATGCGGACATGGATGAATTCGATCACCCAACCTGTGCGCTTTGCCAAAACTTTGGCGCAGACTGTGCCAGGCGCAGCGCGATTGATCCGCGAAGTGGCGGGCGGCGATGTGTCGCTAAAGGGCGCAAAGATGGCGCCGCAAACTTTGTTCAACGGTAAAGTCAGCTCGCATCGTGTATGGGATAGTGCTGTGCTGCCACTGGATGGTGTGCGCGCGATAAAGGACCGGATCGCAGGGGCTACGGTCAACGATGTCATCCTGACCATCATCGGCGGCGGTCTGCGCAAATATTTGATCAGCCGCAATAACCTGCCCAAAGAAAGCATGACTGCCATGGCCCCGATTTCGGTACGCGCCGATGGGGAGAAAGAGGCGCTGGGCAATCTGGTGTCCGCGATGCTGGTGCAGCTGGGCACGCAACTAGAAGATCCGATGGAGCGGCTCGCCTTTGTCCGCAAGGAAGCGGTCAATTCCAAAGCGATGACGAACGCGGTCGGCGCGCGAACCTTAACCGATTATAGCCAGTTTATCCCGTCGGGCCTGGCGGGTCTTGCTGCGCGGCTTTATACGCGGGTTGGTGCAGCGAACCTGCATTCACCAGTGTTCAACTGCGTTGCCACCAATGTGCCCGGACCGCGCGTGCCGTTGTATTTTGCCGGTGCAAAAATGGTGCGGATGATGGGGACGGGGCCGGTGTTTGACGGCATGGGCCTGATAAACGCGATCTATAGCTATGGCAGCGACATCGCGATTTCGTTTACTAGCGACCGGGCGATGATGCCCGATCCGGCGAACTATGCGCAGGCATTGCGGGAGTCGTTTGAGGAATTGTTTGCAGCTGGGGATAAGGCGGCGGTGAAGCCGAAAGCAGAGGTTGCGCCAAAGGCGAAGGCTGAGGTTAAAGCTGAGGTCAAAGCTGCGCCGAAGGTGAAAGCGGCTCCGGTGAAGAAAGTGGCCGCTAGGGCAACGCCGAAGAAGGCTGCAGCCAAAACCGTTGCTAAGACCACCGCCCCAAAAACAACAGCAGCGAAAACAACCGCTAAAAAATAACCGTTAGCGCTGAGCCTGTCGAAGTGCGTCTATCATCTGTTGCGCGATGCTTACAGCGGCGCTTCGACAGGCTCAGCACAAACGGTGTTTGTGTTTGCCAGTGTTAGAATACTCAATGCCCCGAAGAGGGATACACGAACGATTTCAACCCGGATCGCTCAAACGGCTTCCAATCACCCTCTGCCATCGCCAACCGGTCAGCAACCGCCCACAGAACAGCAGGATTAACCCCAAGCCCGCAATGGCTGCCGTTGACTTCGATGTTATCGGTCTGCGGCGCTTTGGCTTCACGGCTCGTTTGCCAAGCAACCACGCCGTCCTGCCGCGAGAAAATCGCCGTTGCTGGAACTGGCGGCACTTCGTGGCTTTCTGCCATTTGCGCTTTCACCTCTGGGTCATCAATTTTCTGGCCCGTCATCCACTGATACGCGCGCCAAGCATTGGTCGATTTCGGGCTGCCGCTGATCGGTGAACCTAGCGAAATGACCTGCCGGACAAGGTCGGGGCGGCGGCGCGACAATTGCCGCGCAAGCGTTCCGCCCAATGACCAGCCGACAAGGCTCACTTTTTTGCCAGTTGCAGCGTGGATTTCATCAAGGCGCGCAATCAAGCGTTCACCCTTATCGCCGATGGCCTTTGGCCCCAGATTACGGCCTAAGTCCCAGTGATGAACATCATAGCCAAGCTTGCCCAGATACCGCGCCAAGGGCTTCATCGAATTTTCAGTCGCCATAAAGCCCGGCAGCAACATCACCGGATGGCCATCGCCTTTGGGAGCTTGCATCAAAAACGGGCTGGCCAAGGGGATCGAGCTAAATTCAGCAATTGCGCGCGGCAATTCGGTTAGGATCAGGAACAGCGATGGACGCGATACCGGCTCGATAGCAATACTGGCCAAAATTCAATCTCCCTCAAACGTAAAGTGCCGGTCTTTTGCCGTCTTGACAGCAAGCTGGCGTAGCAGCGGGAGTCCGTCAATGCTAAACTTTTGCGTCCAAATGAAAAATCGCATCAAGGCCTTGTTTGTAATCGGAATAAACCGGAGACCAACCAAGCAACCTTTTCGCTTTACGGTTCGAAATGCGCCGGTTTTCCGCATAAAAGCCCATTGCCATCGGTGAAAGCTGTGCCTGGTCCAGCGATTGCATCGGCGGCGGCGCGACGCCCAGCAACGCGCAAGCATGTTCAATCACGCCATTCTGGCTACTCGGGAAATCGTCCGACAGATTATAGCATCCGCGCGGTCCAGCCATGCCCGCGATAACGCCCGATACGATATCATCGACATGCACACGGCTGAACACTTGGTCCGGCACATCAATGCGGTGCGCTTTGCCTGATTGCACACGGTCGAGCGCTGAACGCCCCGGGCCGTAAATGCCGGGAAGGCGAAAGACCGAGCCAAGCCCCTGCCACTCAAGATCCGCATCCGCACGGGCAGTGCGCCTGCCGCCACCGATCGTTGCGCTTTCATCCACCCATGCGCCATTGGTGTCACCGTAAACGCCGGTGGCCGAAAGATACCCGATCCATTTTGCACCACTTGCCGCAATGTCTGCGCCATATTGCAACAGCACAGGATCGCCGCCCTCTGCCAAGGGAGGAACCGATGACAGGATATGTGTGGCCGATGCAATTGCGGCTCGCACTGATTGGCTATCATCAAATGCGATGCACTCCCCACTCGCCTGCCGCCTGATCCCTGTGACATCCCAACTATCCAGCCGCAAACGGGCCGCAAGACGCCCTGCCGAATAGCCCATTCCGAAAATCAGTAATCTATCTGTCATCCCATTGCTTTCCGGTTTCGTGTTACTCTCGTCAAGCATGTTGCCAATCTGTTTGCAGACTGCAAAGAGTGCCGCATGACGAAGAGTGACGACACAATCGAAATTTTGCGCAGTTCAGCGCTTGGGGATATTCCGCATGGCTTTCTTGGCCGGCGCGGCGGTGTTTCGGGCGGCATATTTGCCAGCCTGAATTGTAGCCTGGGTTCCGATGACAATAGCGATCATGTGCTCGAGAACCGGCGCAGAGCAGTTGCGGCTGTGCTGCCGGGCGCTGACCTTTCGCGTGTCTATCAAATCCATTCCCCCGATGTCGTCACGGTCACAGAGCCCATCGATCAGCACAACCCGCCAAAGGCCGACGCGCTGGTCACGAACCGTCACGGCTTTCTGCTTGCGGTGCAAACCGCCGATTGTGTGCCGGTGCTATTTTCCGATGCAAAGGCGGGCGTGGTCGGCGCGGCGCATAGCGGCTGGAAAGGCTCTATCACCGGTGTGACGGATAATACCATATTGGCGATGGAAGCTTTGGGCGCAGACCGCGCCAACATCGCTTGCGCCATCGGCCCCTGCATAGCCCAGAAAAGCTATGAGGTTGATGAGGGGTTCTTCCGCCGCTTTGCCGAGGAAGACGCCGCCAACGAACGCTTTTTCGCTGATGGAAAACCCGGCCATTTCCAGTTCGATATCGAAGGCTATGTCGCCGCACGCCTCGCCGCATTTGGCATCACGCAGATCGAGTGTCTGGGGCAGGATACCTATTCGCAACCCGAACGCTTTTTCAGCTATCGGCGCAGCTGCCATAAAGGCGAGGATGGCTATGGTGGGCAAATGGCGTTGATTGGACTGCCAATATGACAGCTAAACAGGTCGGCCTATGGGGCGGAGCCGCGGTCTTTATCCTGATGCTTGTCATCGGCCCGCCTGCTTCGATGGCCGCCCCCGCATGGCATGTAGCAGCACTCACTATATTGATGGCGATCTGGTGGATGACAGAGGCTTTGCCGCTTACGGCGACAGCACTCCTTCCCTTTCTCGCACTGCCTTTTATGGGGATCATGTCTGCGGGTGATGTAGCAAAGGAATATTACTCGCCGATCCTGTTCCTGATCTTGGGCGGTGCCTTTTTCGCACTCGCCATCGAACGCACAGGGATGCATCGGCGCATTGCACTAGGCATATTGGGTTTTGCGGGCAAAAGCAGTTTTGGGCTGTTGCTGGCCTTTATGGCGGCAACGGCATTCCTGTCGATGTGGATTTCCAACACCTCAACGGCGCTGATCATGATGCCGATTGCTCTGGCGGTGATCGCGGCGGGCGGAATTGCCGAAGAAGATACTGACGGCATGGCAGGCGCACTGGTGATGGGCGTAGCTTTTGCCGCATCGCTTGGCGGGCTTGGCACCTTGGTTGGATCGCCCACCAATGCGATTGCTGCGGGCTTGATCGAAAAGCAACTGGGCTTCAAAATCAGCTTCATCGATTGGATGAGTTTTGGCGTACCGATCTTGCTGATCGCTGTGCCAGCAACGGCATGGATATTGGCAAGTGTCCAGCGCATCAATGCAAAACCATTTGATGCAAGCGCAGCACGCGGCGCGATTGGCGAGCAAGGCGCGTGGAGCGGCGCAGAGACACGATTGTTGCCATTGATCCTGCTGGTGGTTGCCCTCTGGATGGCTCAGCCCTTTTTGGAAGATGCGCTGCCAAAAGGGTCGATCACCGACGGCACCATCGCCATCGCCTGTTCGTTGCTGTTGTTCATACTACCCGACGGCAGCGGACGGCCATTGCTTAATTGGAAAGAGGCTGATCGTGCGCCTTGGGGGGTCATCATGATGTTCGGCGGCGGTCTGGCACTGGCAGCGGGGATTACCGAATCGGGGCTTGCGACATGGTTGGGTGAAGCGCTGAAACCGCTGGCGGGCGTCCATCCACTGATCATCGCGGTCGCGATCACTGCGCTTGTTATCGTCATCACCGAATTTGCCAGCAATGTGGCAACCGCAAGCGGCGTAATGCCCGTTGTCGCCGGGCTAGTTGCTGCAACAGGGTCTGACCCGTGGCTGCTCGCAATGTGCGCCTCGATTGCCGCGAGCTGGGGCTTTATGATGCCGTCAGGAACGGGCCCAAATGCCATTGCCTGGTCAACGCAGCACATTGCCTTGCCGCGGATGTTAAAGGCTGGATTATGGATCGATCTGTTCGGCATTCCGTTGATCGTAGGCTGCGTCTGGATGGTCGCATCGCTTCACTAGATCGCGCAATATAGTTTCATTTGAAACAAATTATGTTATGTGAGCAGCAATAGGAGATTCCCGCTGATGACTGATGTTCCAACCCCTGTTCGCTATAAACCCAAACCGCATGTGGAAACGATCGGCGGACGCGCGCTAAAGCCTTCGACGTTGATGATGGGACATGGCTATGACCCGACATTGTCCGAAGGCGCGTTAAAACCGCCGGTGTTTTTAACCTCAACCTTTGCCTTTGAAAGTGCGCAGGCGGGCAAGACGTTTTTTGAACACATCACTGGAAAGCGTAAAGGCCCGGCAGAAGGGCTGGTCTATGGGCGATTTAATGGCCCCAATCAGGAAATACTGGAAGACAGGCTATCGGTGTGGGACGGCGCAGACGATGCGCTGGTTTTTTCCAGCGGTATGTCGGCGATTTCCACTTTGCTGTTTGCACTGGTCAGCCAGAACGATGTGATCGTGCATTCGGGGCCGCTTTATGCCGCAACCGAGACGCTGATCGCGCGGATATTGTCGCGCTTTGGCATCAGCTTTTTTGATTTTCCAGCAGGTGCGACGCGCGAAGAGATTGATGCTGTGCTAGACAAGGCCAAAGCCAGGGCCGCCGAAACCGGCGGCAAAGTTGCGCTCGTCTATCTGGAAAGCCCCGCCAACCCGACCAATGCTCTAGTCGATGTAGAGGCGGTGCGCGCCGCGCGTGATGCTGCATTCACTGGCGAGCAAAAACCCGCCATCGCCATCGACAACACGTTCCTTGGTCCTTTGTGGCAACAGCCGATCAAACAGGGCGCGGAACTTGTAGTCTACAGTCTGACCAAATATGCAGGCGGCCATTCGGATCTGGTCGCAGGCGGTGTGTGCGGCGACCAAGCGTTGATCGACCTGATCCGTCCGATGCGCAATGTGATCGGCACAATCTGCGATCCAAATACGGCATGGATGTTGCTACGCAGTTTGGAGACATTGGAACTGCGCATGAGCCGTGCCGGCGAAAATGCGGCAAAGGTCTGCGCCTTCCTGAAAAGCCATCCCAAGGTCGATGGCCTTGGCTATCTGGGCATGATCGACGATGCGCGGCAACAGGATATTTACAACCGGCATTGCACAGGTGCTGGATCGACCTTCTCGGTTTTCATCAAGGGCGGAGAGGCCGAAAGTTTCCGGTTCTTGGACGCGCTGAAAATCGCAAAGCTAGCGGTTTCACTGGGTGGGACAGAAACGCTGGCCAGCCACCCGGCAGCGATGACGCATTTATCGGTTCCGCAAGAACGCAAGGACGCGCTGGGGATTACCGATAATCTGGTGCGGATTTCAATCGGCATTGAGGATGCTGATGATTTGATTGCTGATTTTGAACAGGCGTTGGCGGCTGTTTGATCAAGACCGAAACAGATTATGTAAATGAGATGAGAGAGGGGGAGAGCGCGGGCATGATAAACGCCGACATCTCTCCCCCTCCCCTCTCTTTTACAATTTTTCCAACGGGATAGTTACCGCAAGATGCTGTCCCGTTTCGCCGTCGCTACCTGCCGCTCAACTGGCTGTGCTGCAGGGGTAGGTTCGGGCTCGGGCTCTGGCGCGCGTTCATGCACCCAGTCGGCAACTTTCTTTCCATGCCGTGTCACCGCACCCATGTTAAAGAAGTGCATGCCGCCCAGCACCAGAACCGCAAGGCCAACATACCAGCCAAGGAAACGCATCACAGCTGCGCCGCCCTCAACCTCGCCCGCTGTGCTCAGCGCCAAGGCAATAAAGCCGAAATTGACGAGGTAAAAACCGACAACCAGCAAATGGTTCACACTGGTCGCAAGCTCGGCATCATGGCCGAAACAGCGGATCAGATAGATTTTGCCATTGGTGCTAAGCGTCCACGCGACCCAGATTGTCATGCCAATCGCGATGATCAGGTACAGGCTATATGCAAGGATGGTGGTCATTTTCGTATCCTTTCTTAGGAGAGAGTATTTCGGTTATTTCTGAAACTATCGAAAGTGTTAGTTACGCGAATGTTCAGGTGGCATGGTCTTTTCTCCTGTTTGGAACTGGTTAGTCTTTCCCGCCGGGAATGAAGCGGGCAACCTTTGCCCCCAGCTTCATCAGCGAAATCAGCGTTGATTTTTTCAAACCGCGCACTTGCCCATACCAAGTGGTCAGCGTGTTGATAAAATCGTGCATGCCACCAATGCGATCGCGGACATGCGCTGGCAAATCTTTGTTCGCTGCCATCCGCTCTTTCAGCTCGGCAAGCTTGGCGATGACCGGATCAATCTCTCGCTTTTTGCGTTCGGCGGTGATCGCCATGAACATTTCCCACAATTCGGTCTCTGCCACAAAGTGATCGCGCCGGTCGCCCGCAACATGAGTGCGGCGAACAATGCCGTACCCTTGCAGCTCCTTCAACGCTGTGGAAACATTGGAGCGGGCCAGATCAAGCGCGCCGCAAATCGCCTCTGCATCCAGCGGCTTCTTGCTCAAATACAGCAAAGCATGGACCTGAGCGACCGACCGGTTCGCACCCCAATGCGTCCCCATCTCCCCCCAATGAAGGATAAATTCCAACGCCTCAGGATATTTCTCAACGCCCATAACGACTCGTTTCCTTTCGTTATTTCTGTTTTTACAGAAATAACGGGAACTGTCAAGCGGCTTCTTGGATTTCTCGACTGCCGTTCGTCATTAATTGCATTTCACATTCGTAGGGTGACATCCGAGCACTGTATGCGCTCCAGAGATTTAACGACTCCGGCATCTCCAAGGACCTGTGCCATTGCCATTTTTACTGCCGCTGGATACTGGGTCGGACCAACGATGATTTTGTCGATGAGCTCAGGAATGGTTACGCCGTGAAATCCCTCTTCTGGATAATCAGTAAAAGGGATTTTGAAGATGGGTTGAGGAACTCCATTTAATGAGACTTGGTCCAATGGAAGGCGTTCATTTAGCGCGGGCCAAATCGTTGGTAAATGAACGATGCGCCATTCCTTTTCCTCTCGGAATCCCTCATGTTTGCAACTCACAACTGCAGAAATCAGAGAACGAAAAGCAAGATCCATAAAATCAGCACGCGGAATGCTTGAGAGAAGCTCGCGCTTTTCGATCATCCTGTCTGCGATGCTTTGAATTATTCCTTTCACGCCCTGAGCATTCACGTATGAAACCGGAGAAACCCATATAGGCAAGGCATCAGTCGGTCTTAAGAACGGGCCGTTGTTAAAAACCAAAGCCGCGCCTGTTTTACTCCCATAAGACTGCCACATGGATAGGCGACCATAGGCCTCTTCATCATCGGAGTGTTCAGATACACAGGTCAAGTAAGTATGCTCAATCAACGCGGGGGCAACATTGGAAAATGCAGAATCTAAATCTTTTGCGAGACCATGGTGGCAGCCATCTAGAGCGGCGTTGAACGCATGCCCAGCATTGGTTCCAAAAGCTTCTACGAGGCAATGCAGCCCGTATCGCATTTCGTTATAATCATTCATGCATGTTGCGTTGCGCATCCATATACATTTAGATTTCAGAATTTCTAATGCAAACTGCGCCGTGGTGTAGTGGACGAATCGAGTATTGCTATCTCTGATTCTAGCTTCGGCCTCAACCGCCGAGGGCATCATCACCTCAATGGCGTTATCGTATTTCAATTCACTATCCGAGCTCATAGTCTCACCCCAACTCCACCCAAGTCGGCGCGTGATCGCTCGGCGTTTCCCGACCGCGATGTTCTTTATCCACGCCGCAACTCACCAGCCGGTCGGCAGCGACGGGGCTGAGCAATAGGTGATCGATGCGAAAGCCGTGGTCTTGTTGCCATGCACCGGCCTGATAATCCCAATAGGTCCAGACGCCGCCCAGCGGGTAGTGCGTGGCGAGCGCGTCGGTCCAACCGTCGGCAAGTAGCGTGCGATAAGCAGCAATGCTCTCTGGTTGGCGCAGTGCGTCGTCGAGCAATGCCTTTGGCGACCAGATGTCATGCGTGTGCGGCACAACATTATAGTCGCCGACCAGTGCCACCGGTAGTTCCAACGCGGCAAGGCTAGCGGCATGGGCGCGCAACCGCTTCATCCATGCAAGTTTATAATCAAACTTTGGCCCCGGCAGCGGATTGCCATTGGGCAGGTAGATGCTGGCGACGCGGATTCCGTGAACGTCAGCCTCCAGATAGCGCGATTGCTCATCCTCTGGATCGCCGGGCAGACCGCGCTGTGTTTCTACAGGCTGCGCATTATGGGCAAGAATCGCTACGCCGTTAAAACTTTTCTGCCCATGCCAGATCGCACCATAGCCCAGCTTTTCAAACTCATCCGCCGGAAAGCCCTCATCCTGCGTTTTGATTTCTTGCAAACAGGCGATGTCGGGCCGTGTTTCGTCTAGCCATTCGAGAAGGCGTGGCAGGCGGGCTTTGATGCCGTTGATGTTGTAGGTGGCGATACGCATGAGGTGGTTTTAGCGGGCTTAGTTGATGTTGCCAGCTACTTATTTTGCGGCTCACCAAAGGTGAGCCAAGGTGGGAAGAAGAAAAGAAGGAAGACCGTGTGCTCAGCCCCTTCCCTTCTTATTTCCTTCCCGCCTTTTTTACAGACACGGATGCCAGCGAAATGACTTACACAGAAAAACTAGAACCGCACCCACATCCGGCCTGCGCCTGTGGATTCGTTACCTGAAAGCTTTTGCCGCCAAGCGATTCGACGAAATCGACCGCCGATCCGCGCACCAGATCAAGGCTGATCGAATCGACTACCAGCTGCGCGCCGTCGGCGCTTGCAACGACATCATCGGCATCAATGCCATCGGCCAAACCGAAACGATATTGAAAGCCCGAACAGCCGCCGCCATCAACGGACAAACGCAGCACAGGATCTTTGCCAAGCTTTACAGCGATTTCCGCCACGCGGCGCGCCGCATTGGGAAGCAGGGTGATATCGGGCTGTGCGTTCATGTCACCCAATATAGGGACAAAGAAAAGGGGGGCAAGACGTTACCGCCTCAAACCCCCCAGAATACACCCTCTCCCAAAGGTGATGCGTTCGGTAATCGACCTACTCGGTCGGACCACCTTGAGCTTTAGTAGCAGCAACCTTTGATGCGATCAAGCCGTTTGACTGATTTGTGACAGGCGACGGCTGTGTGATCGGCGCGAGGAAGGATGTGGGGTTTACTGGTTCACCAGCAATGCGCACTTCATAGTGCAGATGGCTGCCGGTCGAACGACCTGTCGAGCCCATGAAACCGATGATATCGCCCTGCTTTACGCGCTGGCCCGAAACAACATTCATCGCCGAGAGATGGCCGTAACGAGTCTGAATGGCGTTGCCATGTTCGACTTCGATATATTTGCCATAGCCCGAAACCCATTGCGCGCGGCCGATCATTCCATCAGCGGTCGCAAAAATAGGTGTTCCAATTGGACCTGGAATATCAACGCCCTTGTGGTTTTTGCGGCGACCCTGAAACGGATCGCTGCGATAGCCATATTGGCTAGAAAAACGCATGAGCTCTACCGGATTAATCGAAGGGATCGAAACATCGACCTTTTTCGGCGCGCCATTAACGCTGCCCCAGCTGTTGTGAAGTGAACGGAATTCAGGGTCGGACACGCCAAGAGCCGTTTTGTTAGCTTCAACATCTTCAGGCGCAATGCGGAAATTATCCGACGCATTCGCAGCTGCAGTATTAGCGGCGGCGGAAGAAACTGTAATTGCCAGTGCAAGCGAAGCTGCACCTCCGGCAAATACGAGTTTGCCCATCAGTGATTGGCCAGTGGCCAAAGCGCTGCGAAACATAAAACTCAAACCCTTTTATGGCGGTCCACATCATATTAGTTTTACCCTAAAGGATTAAACCGTGATGCAAACTGCGTGACCCGAACAAGGCGGTTATCCGCCCACCCCTTATGTGTTGCTGGTGTAGATGGGTGTTTCTTACCAATGCAACCTATGGATGGTAATCTCGGGTTAAAGCGGCTCTCGAACGCGGCGAGTTGTTAAATGCTGTCACATCCCCTCGATAAAAATGGCGGAATACTGGCATTTTCCGGTAAGGATTTGGTAACATTTGCTTTTTTGCGGCAAGATGATTCACATCGATTTTACATTTATGAACAAGGCATAACTGCGGGTAAAAATCACCAATCGTCAAAGCGCTTTAGCCGCCGCCAAAACATCCTCTGCATGGCCTTTCACTTTCACATTGTGCCAAACCTGCACAACCTTCCCGTCCTTACCGATCAGGAACGTGCAGCGTTCAATGCCCATGTATTTTTTGCCGTACATCGACTTTTCAACCCAAGCGCCCATCTGCTCAGTGGCATCGCTTTCTTCATCCGACAGCAACGTGACCGCCAGATCATATTTGGCAGCAAATTTGGCGAGCTTTGCCGGTTTGTCCTTTGACACGCCGTAAACCGCAGTACCGGTTTTGCTGAAGTCAGCGGCCAAAGCGGTAAAATCTTTCGCCTCATTGGTGCAGCCCGGCGTATCAGCCTTGGGGTAATAATATAGAACAAACGGCCCTTTCAGCTCGCCTAAAGCCACGTCTGCGCCTGTGCTGTCTTTCACTGTCACTTTGGGAAGTGTATCGCCAATGTCGGTCATTTTGCTGTCTCCTTATACTCTTTCCATACGGCTGAAATCGTTGATTTTGCTTCAGTAACTGCAGCCATCAAACTCTGCCACCCTTCAAAACCAAGCGCCTGTGCCACCAGCATCTGTGCGGGCTCGGGCGGTGTCTCGCTATCCGGGGCGACCAATCTCAAAAGTACCAATAACCGCGTTAATAATGCCTGTGTGCCGCCAAAAGCAGGCGGCAAAAGCCCTGTAGAAATCAGCGTATCAGCAGCAACGGGCAATTGCGGATCAAAGCCAAGCCGATGCTCCAATTGCAACGCGTGGATACAAAACTCGGCATCAACCAGACCGCCCGGACATAGCTTTACATCCAGCACGCCTTTGGGCTGTTTATGCTTTGCCATATCGGCGCGCATCGCGACAATGTCTTTGCGCAAGGTCACAGGATCACGATGCAGCGCAAGAATTTCTGCGATGATCGCCTCTACGCCGGTCGCAGGACCATACACCACGCGCGCTCTGGTCAGCGCCATATGCTCCCACGCCCATGCCTCGTCTCGTTGGTATTGCGCAAAGCTATCCAGCGTTACGCACAGCATTCCCTGCGTGCCAGATGGCCGAAGGCGCGTATCAACTTCGTACAAAGCGCCGGTTCCTGTCTGCACACTCAACGCGCCGACGACGCGCTGCGCCAGCCGGTTGAAGTACAGCGTGCCGCCCAATGGTCGCCGACCATCCGATTCAGCCCCGCTTTCGCCGGTAAACAACAACACAAGATCAAGGTCCGATGCATGAGTCAGCGCCTGCCCCCCCAATCGGCCAAAGCCAAGGATCACCAGCTCGCTGCCCGGCACTTTGCCATGTGCTTCCTCAAATTCTGTGATCGTTGCCGCTGTCAACCGGCGCACCGCGACCTCGGCAAGTTGCGAATAAGCAAGCGACACATCCAGCGGATCTTGCCGCCCCTCAATCAACTGCACGCCAAAGGCAAAACGCTTTTCACCAACAAAGGCGCGGACGGTATCGAGCATCCGTTCGTAATCCTGATCGCCAATGCGAGCATCCAGTTCGGCGGCTAGCCCACCCAAACCGGCCGGCAAATCAAGCGCAGTGCTGTCGATCAATCCTTCGAGCAATTCGCTGCGCCGTGCCAGCGCATCTGCCAGTGTCGGTGCATAGCTGAGCACATCGGCAAGCAGTTTTAGCAAGCCGGGACGAGCATCGAGCAGGTGGAAAAAATTGATCGCGCTGGGCAATTGTTCCAGCAGATTGTCGAAGCGTGATATCGCCCGGTCCGGATCGGGGGCGGTACTTAGCGCCTCCATAATTTTGGGCAACACACATTCAAAAGCATCGCGTGCAGAGCTAGACCGGATCGCGCGAAACTGCCCACTGCGCCAGCGCGTCAGGCGCGAGACGACGGCTTGCGCATCAGCATAGCCCATCGCTTCCAATTGTTCATGAAGCGGCAGACCTTCATCGGCAAGACGCCGTTCGCCAGGCTCCTCTTCCCCTGCAAGCCCATCATAGATAGCACCCACGCGCACGACATGTGCTTCGAGCAAGGCAACCAACGCTGCGCCGTCGTCCAGATCGTGCAGACGGGCCACGCGGTCAAGCTCGCCAGCATCCTCTGGCAGGCTGTGTGTCTGCCGGTCCTGAATCATCTGTAACCGGTGCTCGATGACGCGCAGCTGTGAGTAAGCTTCAGTCAGCGCCGCAGCCTCATCCTGCCCGATCCGTTCGTTTTTGGCCAAAAGCGCCAGCGCCTTTCTGGTATCCCTGATCCGCAAAGCAGGATCGCGCCCACCATGGATCAGCTGATGCGCTTGTGCGAAAAACTCGCACTCGCGAATGCCGCCACGCCCGCGTTTCAGATCATAGCCTGGGCCGAGCAACTGCCCGTGGTGATAATGATCGCGGATCTGTCCAGACATTGCCCGAATGTTCGCCAGCTGGCCAAAATCTAAACTGCGCCGCCAGATGAACGGCTGAATATTCCTAAGGAAATACTCGCCCAATGCACGGTCGCCCGCCGCCACGCGAGAGCGGATAAATGCCGCCTGCTCCCACGCCAATGCGCTTGATTCATAATAGCTGATCGCTGCATCAACAGGGATCGTGATCGGGGTGACTTCGGGTGACGGTCGCAGCCGCATATCAACGCGAAAGACATAGCCATGCTCATCCCGTGCCGACAGCAATTCGATAACGCGCCGCCCGATCCGCACCGCACTATCAGCGACATCCTCTCGCTCGCGATGCGGCAATGTTGCGGGATCATAAAGAAAGATCGGGTCTATGTCGGAGCTATAGTTCAGTTCTTGCCCGCCATGTTTGCCAAGGCCAATAACAGTAAAGCCGCGCGCTGGCTCCCCCGGCACGCGTTCGGCAAATGCGGCGGCAATGGCGGCGTCCAGCGCCACATCGGCAAAATCCGAAAGCACGCGGGTGACTTTGGTCAAATCCCATATGCCGGACAGATCAGCAATCGCTGTGACCAGCGCTACGCCCTGACGCTGCTTACGTAAACTCGCGCCGGTGTCGCCTTCGACTTGGACCGCAAGCGCAGCTGACAACGCAGCGTCAAAATCGCCTTTTTTGATCAGCGCAACCAGAGCTGGCTGTTTCTCGATCAACTGGGCAAGGAACGAGCTGTTTGCTTGCGCTCTGTCCAATGCATTGTTGATCGAGGCACTCATTTCTTCAAATAGTCCCGCCTGAAATCGGCGGCAAACCCGGCAAAACCGCCCTCAGCAATCGCGCTGCGCATCGCCGCCATCAGGCTTTGGTAAAAATGCAGGTTATGCTGCGTCATCAACATCGCGCCCAATATCTCGCCCGACCGGACAAGATGGTGGAGATAGGCCCGGCTGTTGGTAGCGCAGACCGGGCAATCACAACGCGGATCAAGCGGCCCCTGGTCCTCGGCATGTTTGGCATTGCGGATATTAACCGGACCGTCCCATGTAAACGCCTGACCATTACGGCCGCTGCGCGTTGGCAGCACGCAATCGAACATATCGATCCCGCGTTCAACCGCACCAACCAGATCGTCAGGCTTGCCCACACCCATTAAATAGCGCGGTTTATCAACCGGCAGCATATCGGGTGCATAATCAAGGCAACCGAACATCGCCTCTTGCCCCTCACCCACCGCGAGCCCGCCAACAGCATAGCCATCAAAGCCGATATCGATCAGCGCATCAGCAGAGCGTTTGCGCAGTTCCTGATCAAGCGAGCCTTGCTGGATACCAAACAAAGCTGAACGCGAGGCATGTTCCTCGCCGCTGTCAAAACCATCACGCGACCGTTTCGCCCAGCGCATTGAAAGCTCCATCGACTTGATCGCTTCATCGCGGCTGACACCGTTGGCCGGGCATTCGTCGAACGCCATGACGATGTCTGATCCCAACAAACGCTGGATTTCCATCGATCGTTCGGGGGAGAGCATATGTTTTGAACCATCCAGATGGCTTTGAAACGACACGCCTTCCTCAGTGATTTTGCGCAAAGCCGATAGGCTCATCACCTGATACCCACCGCTGTCCGTCAAAATCGGGCGGTCCCAGCCGGAAAAATGATGCAGCCCGCCAAGCCGCGCAACGCGTTCAGCCCCGGGGCGCAGCATCAGGTGATAGGTATTGCCAAGGATGATGTCCGCACCGGTGGCCCGAACCTCGGCAGGGCGCATGGCTTTGACAGTTGCAGCAGTGCCAACAGGCATAAACGCAGGCGTACGGATTTCGCCGCGCAACATCTGGATACTGCCGGTGCGCGCCTTTCCATCAGTCGCGCTAATTTTGAAAGCGAATCGTTGTGTCATCAATACGCCCATAGCTGGCGGCATCTTTTGACGCTATGGCGGCATCATGGGGCGCGACACACAGACCGAATTGTTTAGGCTCGCCAGCGTGTTGATAGCAACAGCTGCGCTTGGTTCGTGCGGAAACGATTCGCGCGGCATTCGCTATGACGATACCGACAAAGGCATCGTTATGCCGGAGCCGAAAAAGGCTGAACGCGAGAAATGCTATGGGGTGGCGCTCGCCCAATATAATGATTGTGCAGCAGGCCCATCGACGGATTGCGCGGGCACAGCAACGAAAGATTATATGCCAGACCGCTGGAAATATGTGCCGGCCGGGCAATGTGATGATCTGGGCGGGTCGTTGATACGCGGCGAGCCATTACCAGATGAGTCCGGGGCCCGATGAATAATGCCGCCGATGCGCTGGTTAAGGCCGCAGAGACATTGAAAGCCACCAGCGAAACGCCTCGGCTAGATGCCGAATTGCTGATGGCGCATGCTTTGCAGATTGATCGCAGCGCGCTTTTGTTGGGGATGCGCGATTTGGCGGCACCGCTGGAATTTGACGCACTGATTGAACGACGAGCCGCGCACGAACCGGTTGCTTACATCATTGGACGGCAGGATTTCTGGGACTTATCGCTGGAAGTAACGCCGTATGTGCTGATCCCGCGCGGCGACAGCGAGACTTTGATCGAGGCTGCGCAACGGCATTTTGCAAACAACGCCCCGCCGCTGCGTATCCTTGATCTTGGTACGGGGTCGGGCGCATTGTTGCTGGCGGCTTTATCGCTGTTTCCTGACGCAACCGGGGTTGGCATTGATGCAAGTGTTGTGGCGTTGGATGTGGCACAAAGAAATGCCGATAGCCTAGGGTTCGCAAGCCGGTGCCAACTGCATCACGCGAGCTGGCGGGATCACCATTGGGCAGACACATTCGGAACATTCGATCTGATCCTATGCAATCCGCCCTATATAGAACGCGACCTGCGGTTGATGACGTCCGTTCAAAAATTCGAACCGCATTCAGCGCTGTTTTCAGGGAAAGACGGACTGGACGATTACACCCTTTTGATCCCGCAAATTCCGGCATTGCTATCACCAACGGGGATAGCGATTTTCGAAATCGGGGTTGGTCAAGCCAAGCCTGTCAGCGAAATCGCGCATTCACAGGGGCTGTCGGTGGACACTCATCCGGATCTGGCGGGAATTCCAAGGGCATTGGTCATGGCCGTTAGCGCGGCTTAACGTTTTTCGCTTGGATTCTATCAAATGGCGGGCTAGAGACATTAAAGCTTGGCAGGAAAGAGGCGTTTACTCCGCCCTTTTTGCAAAGCCGCCCCAACGCATGGATAGCAGGAGGCAGCCACGGATTGGCTGGCGCGTTGCAGGGTAACACTCTGAACAAGTGGATTTATTTTATCAGGACGGGTCAGTCTATATGAATATGCGCCAACCCCAACGCCGTCGCGGGCGGGGCAATAATAACAATCGTTCGCAGAGCAACAATCGCAACGGTTATGACAATCAGAATCGGGTCGACAATCGGGCGCGCGGCAACGCAGCGCAGATGTTGGAAAAATATAAAAAACAGGCGCAAGACGCCCAGCACAATGGCGATCGCGTTCAGGCCGAATATTATCACCAGTTTGCCGACCATTATTTCCGCGTGCTAGCGGACGTCCGCAGTCGTCAGGAAGAAAATCGTCCGCCGCAACGCGAGTGGCGCGGTGACGAGAATGAAGGCGGCGAAGGTCGCGACTGGCGCGATGAAGAACGCGATGTTCGCGAAGACGGTGTCGATAGCGAAGCCTCTGCCGAAGTGTCGAACGACGATGACTATCGCCGCCCGCAACAACGGCCAGACCGGAACGATCGCAATGATCGGCCAGAGCGTAATGATCGCGAAGATCGTGGTAATCGGAATAACCCGCGTAACGACCGTAACGATAGGGACCGTAACGACCGACCTGAACGGAATGACCGTCCAGAACGCGCCGAGCGTAATGATCGGCCAGAGCGCAGCGAACGCCCAGAACGTAGCGAACAGGCCGAACGCAACACCCGCAGCCGCAACAATCCGCGCCGCGAACGTGAACCACGCGAAGAACGCGCACCGCAGGAAGAGGCTGGCCTAGACCTGTCGATCCTGCCGCCGTCCATCGCAATTGTCAGCGACGAAGTGGTGGCCGAAGCAGTTGAAGAAAAGCCTGTGCGCAAGCCACGCACACGCCGTCCCAAAACAGCGAATGACGATGTAGAGGTCGCAGCGGCGGAGTAACCAGTTCTCGGCGCTTTCATACCTGCTCTTCGTCGCCCCGTGCTTGACACGGGGTTAGGCTTTCTTGCGGCGTCGAAACAAAAAGCCAAGCCTCGTGTCAAGCACGGGGCGACGCTGGTTTTGGGCCTGAATTGCTGGCTCCAATCAATTTAGCCTCTAGCGAACACGGCAAACAACCCGTCGTTGTTAACCCTCTGGTCATCTTAGTAAAACTAGCTATCCTCTTGAGCATATTTCAAAGGGGAGAAGCAACATGCGCGCATCTTGGCTTTTATTGGCGGGAGCGGCCGTTGCGGCACCGCTGTTTGCCCAAACTGCAACAACAGTAGCCGTTCCGGGCGAAGCGAACGCGCAGGGCGACGTTTCGGTTACGATCTATCAAACCGGACAAACTCTGGTGCAAGACCGGCGGCAAATGAACATGCCGGCAGGACGTTCCAAACAGGAATTCCCCGATGTGTCGGCGGTCATTCGTCCGGAAACGGTCACGCTGACCGGCCCCGGCATTGGCATTGTCGAACAGAATTTCGACTATGATCTGCTGACGCCGGCCAAGCTGATGGAAAAAGCGGTGGGCCAGACCGTCACTTTGATCCGCACCAATCCTGCAACGGGTGCCGAACAACGCGTATCGGCCAAGGTTCTTGCGGCCAATGGCGGCGTTGTTCTGCAAATTGGCAATACCATCGAAGTGCTGCGTGATGACGGTCTGCCCGTTCGCGTGATTTTCGATAAAGTGCCCCCCAATTTGCGCGCGCGGCCTACGCTGTCAGTCACGCTGGAATCAAAGGGCGGCACCGTTCCGGCCACGCTAACCTATCTGACCCCCGGCCTTGGTTGGACATCGGATTACGTCACACTGTTCGACGATGCCAAGCAAACCATCGATGTGCAGGGCTGGGTTACGCTGACCAACAATACTGGCACTGATTACAGCAAAGCCAATGTCTTGCTGGTCGCGGGCAATCCAAATCAGGGCGGCGGTCGAAGGGATTGGGCTGGCGGTTCCAATGTCAGCATGGATGAGGCAGGAACCGAGAGCAATGATCGCGAACGGCTGGGCGATTACTATCTCTACCCCCTCGCCGAACGCACAACGATTGCCAATGCGCAGCAGAAACAAGTCAGCTTCCTTGATGTGAAAGCAGCGCCTGCGCGCAAAGTGTATGAGTTTAACAATGGCTGGCTGTCGACCAACGAATCCGCCAGCGCATCGTCGGTGCTGAAATTCTCAACCTCGCGGTCTGGTGGCCTTGGCGACCAGCTGCCGTCCGGGACCATGCGCGTTTATATGCGCGACATGCGCGGCGATCCGCAATTCATCGGTGAAAGCCGCATCGATGCAACGCCGATGGGCAGCGCAATGTCGATCCGCACGGGTGAAGCATTTGATGTGAAGGTGAAAACCGTGGTCATGGAACGCACGCGCGTTAATTCAAACCGCTGGAAAACCAAGATGCAGTATGAGTTCACCAACGCTCGTAACGAGGGTGTAACCGTTGATCTTGGCCAGTCGGGCCTATGGGGCGATGTGCGCGTTACGGACCAAAGCCAGACAGGCACCCGGGTTTCCGCAGACCGCATAGAGTGGAGCGTCAAAGTACCCGCCAACGGCAAAGCGACGCTGACGGCAACCTTCGACAGCCGGTATTAAGGCCGGACAGTGCGGGCTTTGCTCGCCCCCTTAACGCTGATCGTTGCAACCCCAGTTGCGGCGCAAAGCGTTGCAGTTTCGCCAAAGGCAGACGGCGTGACGCTGACTGTTTATCGTGCCCCTTGGCGCGGCGAAGCGCCGATCGATAAAAACTGGCCTCAGGGCTATGCGCTAATCACTGAAACCCGCACGATTAGTATTCCAGCTGGGGAATCCGTGGTTCGTTTTGAAGGCGTATCCGAAGGGCTCTTCCCGGAAACTGCAATAGTCACCGGCCTTCCCAAAGGGGTGCGCGAAAAAAACCGCGATGCGCGGCTGCTATCCCCCGCTGGTCTGGTCGACGCATTCCTGAAACGCGAAGTAAAGCTATCGCGCACCAACAAAGCCACCGGCAAAACGACCGAAGAAACCGCGATGGTGACGGCAGGGCCAAATGGCGGTGTTATCCTGCAAACTGCGGGCGGGTTTGAGGCGCTGCGTTGCACCGGCCTGCCCGAACGGATGCGCTATGGCGGCGTTCCTAAAGATCTGTCGGCCAAGCCCACATTGTCGGTCATTACAACCAGCGACCGCGCCGTGACCGCGAAAGTCACTCTCACCTATATGGCCGCAGGTTTCGACTGGCAGGCAAGCTATGTGATGAACGCAGGGCAATTTGCCGCGGATCACAAGCTGGACCTTGATGTCTTTGCGTGGCTGACGATTGCCAATGGCGGCAACCAAAGCTTTCCCGATGCTAATGTCATGGCGGTTGCAGGCAAGCCAAACCGTGTTGGCAATGCCGCGCTTCCAGTGGGTCGTGCGCCTGCGCTGGTTCTGGAATGCTGGCCGATGCAACGCACCGATCAAGTGCCGTTCACGCAGCCTTATGGCGATTTCTACAACGAAGAATATCCGATGGAGGAGGCCAGCGACAAGGTGATGTACAGGCTCGAGATGGCTGGTGTGCCGATGATGGCGCCACCACCTCCGCCGCCACCCTCGCCAACCGCCGCAGTTCAGGCACAACAAGAAGACCTGGGCGACCTGAAACTCTACCGCATCCCAGAACGCATGACTGTGAATGCCAAGGGGCAAAAACAGGTCGCGATGCTGGTGCAGCCCAAAAGCAAATTCCGCCGCGTTTATCGCGCCGAACCCATCGGCTATGGCTGGCATCAGCCGATGTTAAGCCTGACACCGATGCTGATCGGCAAGAATGAAAAGGACGAAGGCCTTGGACTGCCGCTTCCTTCTGGCACCGGAATGGTGTTTGAAAACAGCGCCTATGGCAGCCAGATGATCGGCGAGATCATGGTCAAGGACCGAGCCATTGGCGACGAGATCGAACTCAGCCTGCCTGCATCGATGGCGGTTAATGTTGCAACAACCCGCATTTCTCAAGACAAGAAAAGCAGCCTTTACACGATGCGCATATCGAACGCGAACCCCTATGCGATCAGCGCCGAAATCCGCATGCCCGATACCATCCGCAACATGCCCGATGGCGTGCGCAAAAAAGACGGTCGCCCGACATGGTTTGTGACTGTGGCGGCGAATAGCGACAGCGAACTGACGGTGGATGTGCCGCTGCGATGAGGGTCGGATATGCCCTTTCAGCTAAACCGTTAGTGCTGAGCCTGTCGAAGCACGTCTGTCAGGGTAGCGCCACCCTAAAAAACGCCCTTCGACAGGCTCAGGGCTACGGTCTAATCATTGCTGTCGCGATCCCCTCCTCCGCTCTCGCCCAGCAACAGGTTGTCTCCCCCGAACCAGAAGCGGTATCGCTGACCATCTATCGCGATCCAGACCGCGGGGAGGAGCCCATCGATGCCGATTGGCCCAGCGGCTATGCGCTGATCACCGAAACCCGCACGGTGCAAATTCCTGCGGGCGAATCGCTGGTCCGGTTTGAAGGCGTATCAGAGGGCATGTACCCCGAAAGCGCCATCGTCACCGGCCTGCCCAAAGGCGTGCGGGAGAAAAACCGTGATGCGCGGCTACTGTCACCAACAGGGCTTGTCGATAGCTATTTGAAACGTGCCGTCACCTTGACCCGAACCGACAAAGCCACCGGCAAATCGCGCGAGCAACAAGCGATGATTACCGCTGGCCCCGATGGCGGCGTCATCCTGCAAACCGACGAAGGATTTGAGGCGCTGTATTGCACCGGCCTGCCCGAACGCATGGCCTATGGCGGCGTGCCTGCCAACCTTTCGGCAAAGCCCACCTTGTCGGTTATGACCAACAGCGATCGCGCGATTACCGCAAAGCTGACGCTGACCTATATGGCCGCCGGTTTTGATTGGCAGGCAAATTATGTGACGCAATTGTCAAAGGATGAGAGCGCAGCACCCGATGCTATCGGCAAAACCAAGGTCGAAATGTTCGCGTGGATGACATTGGCCAATGGCGGCAACCAATCGTTTCTGAATGCCAACACTATGGCGATCGCTGGCGAACCCAATCGTGAGGATAATGCCGAACCGCCGCGACCAACGGGTGAAGCGCTGACGATCCGTTGCTGGCCGCAACAGCGCACGCATGAAGTGCCGTTTCGCGGGCAGCAGCAGTTCTACAACGCGCCCGGGGCCAGGCTTGAGGATAATATTGTAGGCTATGAAAACAGTGAGGAAATTGTCGTCACTGCCCAAAAAATCAGCGGCCTGATGAAGGAATCCCCGATGGCCGTAACAGCCATCACCGTTGCCGAACTCGAAGACCTCGGCGACCTAAAGCTTTACCGCATCCCCGAACCCGTCACCGTCAACGCCATGGGGCAAAAACAGGTGGCAATGATCGTAAAGCCTGATGCGAAATTCAACCGGTTGTATCGCGCGACCATGGACGAACCCGAATACATCCCGCTTGGCGAAAGCACGCCACTGTTGATCATCCTGAAAACCGAAAACAAAACCGAAAACGGCCTCGGACTGCCGCTGCCATCGGGGCAAGCGATGATATTTGAGGATAGCAGCTTTGGTCCGTTACTCGCGGGCGAAGCCGCCCTTCGCGACCGCGCCATTGGCGACAAGGTTGAGCTGCTGGTCGGCACGTCATCCGATGTGCAGATGGTCGTGACGCAGATATCCGAACGCCGCTATCAAAAGGGTTACAAAGTCACGATCAGCAACGCCCGCAACGAGGCGGTAAACGCAGAAATCGAAATCCCCTTTGACCTACGCGGCAAGCCCAAAGGCATCAGCAAGATCGACGGTATGCCGACTTGGGTGTCAACAATTCCCGCCAATGGCGAGGTGAGTTTTGAATTTACGCTTAAGCTGTCGCGGGAACGGGAATGAGGCTAAAACCGCACTCATATTATTAAACCGTTAGTGCTGAGCCTGTCGAAGCACGTCCATCGGCCATACACGACAGCTTAAACCTTTGGGCGTGCTTCGACAGGCTCAGCACTAACGGCATGCGTTACAAACCGTAGTCAAACCAAAGCTTCAGGCGGAAACAAAACCCGGGAAACCCAAAGCGCCAGCACCGCTCCCGCCAACTGCGCTATCACAAAACCCGCCACATTGGCAGGCGCAATCCCTGCAAAGCTATCGCTTAAACTGCGCGCCACAGTAATGGCCGGATTGGCAAAGCTGGTGGACGAGGTGAACCAATACGCCGCAACGATATACAACGCGACGCTGACCGGAACCCATTCTTGCCGCGACCGCAATGTGCCAAGGATTGTCAGCACCAGACCAAAGGTTGCGATGAATTCCCCCGTCCACTGCCCCAATCCCGTCCGTGCCTTGTCCGACAGTTGCAGGATCGGGAGATCGAACATCACATGCGCGGCCCATACACCCAATATGCCGCCGGCCAACTGCGCCAATATATATGCCAAAGCAGTAAGAGTCGTCAGTTCCCCGTGTAGCCGGAACACCAAGCTGACGGCGGGATTAAAATGTGCACCCGAAACCGGCCCCAGCATCGTGATCAACACAAACAGCATCGCGCCGGTGGCCAGTGTATTGCCCAACAATGCCACCGCTACATTGCCGCCTGCCAGTTGCTCCGCCATGATACCGGAACCGACGACGGTCGCAAAAAGGAAAAAGCTGCCGAGTGCTTCGGCTGCTGTTGCACGGTTCATGCTGCACCTTCCATCTGGCCTATTTCTGCCAACTGCTGCCTCAGCTCACCCGGGTCCATCGTTTCAAACGGTAGATCGAGTAAAGCCCGCGCTCGAATTTCCAACCACGCCCATGTTTGTTCAAACGCCGCATCGACCTGTGACTCGCTGCCATCAACATCCGCCGGATCAGGCAGCCCCCAATGCGCCTTTATTGGCGCGCCGATGAACACGGGGCACACTTCACCGGCGGCGTTTCCACATACGGTGATCGCCAAATCAATCGCGGGTGCATTTGGTGTGGTAAACTCGTCCCAGCTTTTTGAACGGAACGGCGCTGTATCAATGCCCTTACGCGCCAGACATCGCAAAGCACCGGGATGCGGCACGCCCTTTGGCTTACTACCGGCACTATATGCAACCAGCCGTCCCTCTCCCAATTTGGAAAGCAATGCTTCACCCAAGATTGAGCGCGCACTGTTGCCAGTGCACAAAACCAATATGCTGAACATCAGGCGATCATGCTTGGCGTGCAGCAGCTGCCCGTTTGTGAACCATCCGCCTTAGCCGTTTCCAGTGCGGCCAGCTGAGCCATGCCGGTCGCAACAGGCTCTTTGTTACCATAATCAGTAGCGGTACCCGTGGTCAGAAATGTTTCCCAGATCACGCCATCGGGATCGGTGATCCAGTTTTTCGATGATTGGGCGTAGCAGCATGTTGTCGCCGCTTCCTCTAACACAGGGCGCCCAGCCGATTTCAAGCGCGCGCCAACCTCGTTCAACTCATCAACACTATCGACCTGAATACCGATATGCTCGATGCCCTTTGCCGTGTGCGTTGTGGGTGTGATCGCAAAATTGATGCGCGGATCGTCTAGCATCCATTTGGCGTAATCATCTTTTTCCACTGTCGGTTCCGCAGCAAATAATGCCGAATAAAAGGCGATGGATTGATCCATGTTATCGACGCCCAAATGGAGATGCATACGTTTCATGCGGCTGTCCTTTCTTCATTATCGGATACGCTGCATCCGGTGTCGGCGACACAAGCCACCCCGGCGCAGCAGTTTTCAGTCAGATAGCCCATCAGTCCGCCCATCGCGGCGTAATCGGCGACATATATGATCGAACGGCTTTCGCGGCGTTGCGACACCAACCCGGCATGGCCCAGTTGCGCCAGATGAAAGCTCATCGAAGAGGCAGGAACCCCCAGCCGTTCAGCGATTGCTCCAGCAGCCATGCCGTCAGCACCCGCCTGCACCAGCAAACGAAATGCTGCCAGTCGGTGTTCTTGCGCCAATGCGCCTAAAGCGCGGATAACGGTTTCTGCGTCCATAACTCAAACCTATGATTCTATATTTCGATAATTATAGAAATATCGGATTGAGTCAAGGACTAGATTATTGTGACCGAAAAATTAGGAGGTTACTCCGGCGGCAATGCCCGTGGCCGGTGGTTTTCATCCAGCGCCACAAAGGTGAACAATCCCTCGGTCACTTTCACCTGTTGGTCGCCGCGGTCTCGGGTCGCGATGACTTCCAACCGGATTGCCATCGATGTGCGCCCGCGCCGTTCCAGCCAGCCATAAACCGAAATGATGTCGCGCATCAGGATCGGCGCGATGAACTCCATTTTTTCGATGGCCACCGTCGCGCATGGTCCCTGACTAATTTTGCCAGCGACAATGCCGCCCGCGATATCCATCTGCGCCAGCACCCAGCCGCCAAAGATATGGCCATTAGCATTGATATCCGCAGGGCGCGGAGACACGCGGAGGATCGGATCGCGGCGGTCATTTGCAGTGGGATCAGTCATAATTGGTCTTCTTCTGGAAAAGGATCTTCGATGGCTTCATCATGGCCGGTGCCGCTGGATAGGAATACCAAACCCATAAGGGCTGCCATCAACATCATCGATGCGATAATTGCACCTGCCGTTGCGATAAAGAAATGGATCGAAACCATTCCGTTGAACCACCAAAAGCTGGTCAGCACAGCAACGGTCACTACCAGTGTGAAAGCAAACATCCCGCGCATCAGCCGCCAATAGCGTTTCCACGCAAAATTGGCGTATTCGGGGTTATCGAGCGGGGATTTGCGAGTCATGTTTTCACCTTCGCACCACCTATGCTATATTCCACGCTGGGAGCAAGCAGAGGAGGACAGCTAATGACGATCGCAGCCATCATGCAGAGCCATGGAACCGATATTTTCACCGCCGCACCGGGCGATAGTGTCCATGCCGTAACCGCGAAACTCGCCGAAAAACGTATTGGTGCTTTGCCGATTGTCGATGGCGGCCGGATCGTTGGCATCTTTTCTGAACGCGATGTGATTTACGGATTGGCAGCACACGGGCCCGCGATGATGGACAAGGCTGTGGGCGATGTCATGACTTCGCCCGCGATCACTGTGACCGCAGATACCCCGATATTGTCCGCTTTGTCGCTGATGTCGCGGCGCCGCATTCGCCATTTGCCGGTGGCGGACGGCGACCGCTTGGTTGGCTTTGTCTCCATCGGTGATCTGGTTAAATACCGGATAGAACATATCGAGGCAGAGGCAAGCGCGATGCGGGATTATATCCAGATGGCCTAAGCCAGAGAAGCTTCGCCATTTGTAACTTGATGTTCTGGTTAACAGGTCATTTACCCTAAGCGTCTAGCGACAGGTAGATGAGGGTCGATAAGCTAGTTTCACGCGTGGGTGCAGCATTGCTGTGCTGTATTTTTGCGGTATTTCTCACATCCGCACCCGCGTCAGCATCCACAACAGACCTAAAAGCCTGCATTCGCATCGCAAAAAGCGGTGAGACATTTGCCCAAATGCTAGCAAATCCAGGTAAATTCGATTGTGAAAGCAGCCAAAATGGAGTGCCGCCCGGCACGTACTGGGCGCGCCTCGACATTCCAGCATCGACCAAAACTGCGAACCTGCCGCTAACCTTTCGCACCGCCAGCCTGTGGGATGACGGGCTTGAGCTGGCGGTTGTGCACGCTGACGGTGCCGTCGAACATTATCGTCCGTTTTTAGAACAAGACATCGCCCCATTACGTCTTGGCAGCACGCTTGTTGTTCCTTTTGAAGAACGACAGAGCCCGATCACGACTATTTATGCAAAGATCCCGAATAGCGCGGCACTGCGCGGTATCATCCTACAATCGCAGCTGTCTTTGGCGGATGAGGCGATCCATTATGAAATGCTATTGGCGGTATTCTACGCTGCATTTATGGGCCTTTGTATCGCGCTGCTAGTCTATAATCTGGCGTTATGGCGCGGCATGGGGGCTCCGTTCCTATTGGCGTATTGCGCGATGCTGGTCGCGACGCTGACTTATGCAATCGTAACGTCGGGCGCACCGCATTACTTTTCCGCGACATTATCGGCGCCAGAACGGTTGCGGATGACTTTGGTGCTGCTGGCGATCAACGCCGCCGCTGTGATGATATTCATTCGTCATTTTTTCGACGCATCAAGCATTCCGAAATGGCTGGTGCGGACGACCTATATCCATTCGGCGGCCATGGTTGCGTTCGCAATGCTGCATGCGGCACTTGCCCCTGCATATGTTCAGCTGCTCGATCCTATCTATGTTTACAGCTTTATGCCGATGCCTGTCATTGTCGGCTGCTATGTCACGGTTGCTTTTCGCAAGCGCGACCCGTTTTTGCGATATTTTCTTGCCGCTTGGACGGCCCCTGCAATCGCGATCACCGCCCGCGTAGCATTTGGCCTAGGCCTTCTGCCCTATCATATCTTGATTGAGAACAGCACGTTGATAACGCTAGCCATCGAGGCGTTGATTAGCTCGCTTGCCATTGGCAAACGCATCCAGATGATCGCCATCGACCGTGACCGCGCCGAGCTGGCCGAGGCCCGCGCCATGGTGATCGCCGATACCGATGCGCTGACCGGCCTGCCCAATCGCCGCGCGTTTATCCGCACATTGCTGGAAGCGCCGCGTGAGTGGCAGCTGGTGCTGGTTGATATCGACCATTTCAAACGGATCAATGATACGCTGGGCCATGTCGTTGGCGACGAAGTGCTGGTGCAACTGGCAGCGATCATCACAGGCTATGCCAATGACCGGTCGATTATCGCACGATTGGGCGGTGAAGAGTTTGCGATAGCAACGCGGGTCTCGCCCACAGCGCAAACAGGGGGCGAGCAAAGCCCGCTTGTCGATGCCGAAAAATTGCTACGCCTAATCCGTCAAACACCGATGCCCGGCGGCTATAGGATTACCGCCAGCGTTGGTGTTGCCACCCGCGCGATTTGCGAGGAACAAGACTGGATCGTGCTATACCGCGCTGCGGACATGGCGTTATACCGCGCCAAAGCCGAAGGGCGCGACCGCCATGTCGATTATTCCATGGGCCGCGCCGCTGCGTGAATCAGCGATTAGCGTAAACTAAATCAGCCTGCCGTTGGCGCCTTTACAGGGGGTGTTGACGCAGTCGTCTGGCCGTATTTTAGCTTCCAGTCGGCAAGGTCGATCTCGTACTTTGCATAGGCATCGTAAAAGTTCAGGAAGATGTTGTCGAAATCTGTCAGCCCGGCAACCGCATAGTCGGCAAAGGTCGCCACTGGAACCGTCAGGGATTCCTGCGACTTGGCCAGCGCCGCGTTGCAAAACTGTTCACGAACCGGCGGCAGAGCAAAATAGTTATACAATTCTGTCGTGCGCGTATCGCGAACACGCAGCGCATTTTGCCCGACAAAGCGTTTGCGGTATTCATTATCGACCGCCGTGTTCGCTTGATTCAACCGCGCTTTATGCACGACGATCAGCTTGTTATAATTCTGTGCGATCACGCCCCATACCGGCCCTTGGCAATTCAGCGCGGCAACGTTGATCGCCGACCGGAAATTCCAGATCGCCTCTTCACGCGACAACCCGCGATTGGGCGTAATCCGCAAACCATCTGCGCCATAGGCCGGTAATTTGGTTGAGGATGCAGCGCCGCCCGGCGGCAACGGCATAACCGGCGGCGGTGGTGCCACAAAAACGACTGGCGGCGGAGGAACCGGCATCGGCTTTGGCGGCGGCTTTGGTCCGCAAGCGGCAACGGTGCCGATCACAAAAACCAATGCCAAATTTCTACCGAAACGATGCATGTACCTAACTCCCCGACCCTGTATTCTCAGTCGCGCTTCAACACATATCGGTTCAAAAATAAAGAGGCCAATCGGTGAGCCCAATAGAAAAAGGGCTCGGTGGTTGCCCACCAAGCCCTTTTTGTAATCCGTGTCAGCTTAATGAAAGCTGGATCAGTCGCGGCTGCCCATAAAGCTTAGCAGGAACTGGAACATGTTTACAAAGTCCAGATACAGGCTGAGCGCACCCATAATTGCCAACTTACCAATCGATTCATGGCCGGCAAAATGCAGATATTCGCTTTTGATACGCTGCGTGTCATAGGCGGTAAGCCCTGCGAAGATCAGCACACCTAGGAAGCTGACAACCAGTTGCAACGTGGTCGAGCCCAAGAAAATGTTGACGATCGATGCCAAGAACAGCCCGACCACACCCATAATCAAAAAGCTGCCCCAACCGGTCAGATCCTTTTTGGTGGTATATCCAAACAAGCTAAGCCCGGCAAAGGATGCCGCCGTAACAAAGAATGTGCGCGCAATCGATTCGCCCGAGAACACTAGGAAAATCGATGCCATCGACAGTCCCATTACCGCAGCGAACGCAAAGAACATTGCCTGTAGCGCGCTTGTGGAAAGCTTGTTCATGCCAAAGCTCATCACCATGATGAAGCCCAATGGCGCAAACATCAGCAACCAGCGCAGCGGTGTATTCAACACCTGCGCGGCCATGCCGCTGTTGGCAAACAGCAACGCGACGATGCCGGTCAACAGCACGCCAGACGCCATGTAGTTATAAACTTTAAGCATATGCGAGCGCAGACCCTGGTCAACCGCGACCGAGCCCATTGCTTCGCCATTGATGGTAACGCCCGCCCGGTTTTGCGTCGCCCGCGGATCAGACCATTCAGCCATTTCGAGTTACTCCTCAAACTGCACGGCACAATAGCCGTATGCGCATAATATGGATGGAAACGTTAAAAATTCAAGAGAAACCGGACAGCCAATATAATCAATACGGCAAAGGGTTTTGCAGGGTGGTGCGTTATAGTTTCAGGATCAGGAAAATCTGTAATCAAAGGAGTTTCAAAATGACCAAAAGCAAAATCATTCTAACGCTCGCCGCGCTCACCACTATTGCGGCGGCTATGCCAGCCGAGGCACGGATCAACCAGCGTCAAGACCGGCAACAGCACCGCATCATCGGCGGCATCCATAACGGCAGCCTGACTGTGCACGAAACCACAAGGCTGGCCAAACAACAGGCGTCGATCCGCAAATACGAACGCCGCAGCCGCGCCGATGGAGGCGGCCTAAGCCTTATCGAACGCGCCCGCCTGGAACATCGCCAAGACCGCGCCAGCCGCAACATTTACCGGCAGAAACATGATTGAGGTTTGATCGGCGTTTAGAAGATCAGCAAAACGGGGACATCGTATTCGGTGTCCCCGGCTTTGCGGGAAGTCTAGGTGCAGCATGTTTGGAATTTAGGAGTTGAGTAAAGTGTTGCTGTAATTACGGTATCAATTGGATAGATCAGCTTTTTAGTTGTCTGCGGAGTTGGAATCGTCTGAACCGTCATCAGATTTGCTCCATTCCGGCTTCGCTAAAGCGAATGCCTGTCAGACCCTGTGACCGCAACAATTCTGCTGCTTGGTTTGATAACCAAACTGAGGTACTGATATGCTTGTCGACCCAGAAATGTTTGTCTCCAATTGCTTTGAGATTAAAGATATAATTGCTAGGTTTTTCAGGGTCGATTCCTGATGGTAGCGCATCCCCTATTCTCAAAACATTCTTAGGCGAAGTCCATTCCCAGCCATCAAGTAGAACCATGTTGGTATGCTCACGGTCAACAGTATCTAACCGATTACACACAACAAACCAATATCGCGTTGTAACCGCCTGCGTCTTGCTGTTAGTGCATTCGAACGCGAAAAACTGATGAACATTTGGCTCAAGGCTCTCGATCACCGCCTTGGCTTTCTCGGACACGTTAACGTAAAAAGAGTTATCAAAATCCGGCACTGGATTTCCGCCGGGTTCGCCCCAGCGTATCCATTTTGGGAAATTGGCGCCATCGACAGGACGGCCCGCGTTAACGCCCTTGCCATTGACCCCGCCATCACTGACATAATTCAGCACATGGATTTGGCGGGCGGGCTCATCTTGACCTTCCCATTCCACCTTGGGACCAAAGCCGTATTCGACTTGAATGTTCAGACCATAAACCATCACGCCGCTCCTTGCGCACATGGCGCATATCCAAATACCGAATCACCAACAGCCCGCTCGACACCATCAAGCTGACACCAGTCCTAATGGAAGGAATTCTGGGGACACAATACTAATTGCAGCTTTTGACCGAGCCATAGTGCCATGGTTTGGCTAGAAGAAAAAAGGAAAATAAGAAAGAAGGACACGGGATAGACGGGAGCACTGCGTGCCTCTTTCGGGCCGAGCTTATGGAATTGCTGACGCCCTTATTTCTTCTTCCCCTTTTTTCTTCTAAACAAAAATCAACACAGCCCCTCGGTTCAAACGCTAAGCTGACTGCGTCAGATTTAGGGTGAGAAGATTTAGGGCGACCGTGCACACAATAAGCTGAACTGACATCCGACGGTTCGCAGAATGGCCCACCAAAAGCGGGCGGGCCGAAGGCGATGCGACGCATCAACGCGCTATGACACAAAGACGCAAAGATTATTGCACAACCATCGCTGAAACCGCCGCCCCCTTTGCGCCTTTGCGTCTTGCTTGCCGCAGGCAAGCGCAAATACTCTCACTGACGCTTGGGCATTGAGAAAGGCCCGCGGAACACCCCTCCGAAGCGCAACCCGATTTGCCGCTTGCAATGTAGGATTCGATTTGCAATCGTTCACTATTCGTTCTTTTTCATGAAACGAACTGCTCTTTCTTATCGTTGGTATCTCGTTCCCACCCCGCATGGATTAGTGCCGGTTAAATCGGCCAAGTTTACACTATCGTACAAGTTTACACTTTTTGCTTCGTCATGGTAAACTTTGCACGGCTTATCGTGTAACTACCGTGGCAGTTTAATCAGCTCCCTCAATTTCAATCACTGCCTCCCTATGCCGACTGCAAAGCCGGGGACACGCAATAGCATGTCCCCGCTTTGCTATGCTTTACCCGCTTGCGCTTTATTGCGCCTCTGCTAGCCAAAGGCGAAGAGAGACATAAGCCGAGGAGAGACGCGTTGAGCGCGACCACTACAGCAGCATCTGGAGCATCATCTGGCGAAAGCGTGAGCCCACCTGAAGAGCAAAAGGCGAGCAGCTACAGCTGGTATGTGCTCTGCGTGCTTGTGGTTGTGTACATATTGAACTTTATCGACCGGCAGATTGTCAGCATCCTTGTGGTTGATATTCAGGCGCATTTTGGCCTGACCAATTCGCAGATGGGCTTTTTGGGCGGCGCGGCATTTGGTGTGTTTTATGCGCTGTTCGGAATTCCGTTGGGGCGACTGGCGGATAATTGGAGCCGGACGAAATTGTTGAGTATCGGGCTAACGCTTTGGTCGGCGATGACGGTGGTTTCGGGCCTGTCGAAAAACGGTGCGCAACTTGGCCTTGCGCGGATGGGCGTTGGCATCGGTGAAGCAACAGCAAGTCCATCGGCTTATTCGTTGATTTCAGACTATTTTCCAAAACGTCAACGGGCAACCGCCCTCGCCATCTATTCATCGGGGCTGTATCTGGGTGGCGGCGTGTCGTTGTTCATCGGCGCGTACATTAAGGAAAACTGGAACCTTGCTTATCCCGGCGGCGGGCCGTTGGGGCTGGTCGGTTGGCAGGCCGCATTCCTTGCCGTTGGCTTTCCCGGGTTGTTAGTTGCCCTGTGGGTGCTGTCGTTGCGGGAGCCTGCGCGCGGCGCGATGGACGGCGTGAAAGTCGCGATGTCGCCGACACCGTTCCGCGATTTCCTCTATGACCTGTCGACGATTGTGCCGCCGTTTACATTATGGGGCGCGGCAAAGCGCGGTGGGGCAGCGTTGCTGATCAATATCGCCGCCGCCATTTTGCTTGGGCTGTTTGCGATTGGAATGATCCGGTTGACCGGCAACATCCCGCAATGGTCGGCGGTTGCCGTTGGTTTCTATGCGGTGTTTTCATGGGCGACAAATTTGCGCGCGCGTGATCCCGCCGCATTTGCGCTGATCTGGGGCACGCCCGCGTTTCTGTGCACCGCAATGGGCTATGGCTTGGTTGCGCTGTCATCCTATGGCTTGGCGTATTGGACCGCGCCTTATGCAGAGTTGGTGTTGAAACTGCCAAAGCAGGAACTGGCGTTTTGGCTTGGGTCATTAGCGGCGCTCAGCGGGTTTTTGGGCGTGATCATGGGCGGACGTCTCGCCGATCATCTGCGCACGACAAACCCTGGCGGGCGGATATTGGTCATCATGATCGGCGTGTTGGGGCCGGTGGTGCCGATTGTGATTGCCTTTACCACCAGCAGTCCGGTGTTGTTCTATGCGATGCATTTCTGCGCCGGTGTGCTGGGTAGCGCCGCATTGGGGGCAGCAGCAGCTACGACGCAAGACCTTGTGCTGCCACGGATGCGCGGCACAGCGACCGCGGTATTTTTCCTTGCCACCACGCTGATCGGGCTTGGCTTTGGGCCGTATCTGGTCGGGCAAATCGCAGACCTTGCAGGCACGATGGTGGATGGCAAAATGCAAAGCGACTTGCGCACCGGCATATTGTCATTGATCGGCGTGGCACCGATTGCTCTGGGGCTGTTGCTCTATGCCTATCGCACCATTCCAGCGGCAGAGGCGACACTGATCGAACGTGCGAAAGCGGCGGGGGAAGTGATTTAACCGGGCGATTAAATTCTGTATTGACGTAGACTTGATCTTGTTGTCCTTGGCGTCAAATTTGGAGATTTACCTATGTCGCTCGATGTCATTCCCCGTTCTGCCTATACCGAAGATCACGAGGCGTTTCGTCAAACTGTCCGCCAATTCCTGTTAAAGGAAGTCGCGCCCAATGCCGACAAATGGGCGGATGACGGCATCGTACCCCGCGATATCTGGCCAAAGGCTGGCGAACTCGGCATGCTGTGCCCAACAGTGCCAGAGGAATATGGCGGTCTTGGCCTCGACTTTGGCTACAACGCCATCGTTGACGAGGAATCGTCCTATTATGGCAATGTAGCCACAGGTTTCTCGCTGCAATCCGACATCGTTGTAAACTATCTCGTTTCTTATGGTTCCGAAGAACAGAAGAAGCATTGGTTGCCAAAGCTGGTCTCTGGTGAGACCATCACCGCGATTGCGATGACCGAACCGGGTACCGGTTCCGACCTGCAAAGCATGCGGACTACGGCCAAGAAAGATGGCAATCATTACGTCATCAACGGGTCAAAAACCTATATCACCAACGGCCAGACCGCTGATCTGATTTTGGTCTGCGTCAAAACCGACACCGAAATCCAGCCTGCCTATAAAGGGATTTCCATCGTCTTGGTCGAGGCGGACCGTGAAGGCTTTAAACGCGGGCGCAATCTCGACAAAATCGGCATGGATGAGGCGGATACGTCTGAGCTGTTCTTTGAAGATGTGCGCGTGCCAATGACCAATTGCCTGGGCCAAGAAGGCATGGGCTTTATCTATCTGATGAGCGAACTGCCGCAAGAACGGTTGTCCATCGCAATATCGTCGCAAGCCAGCGCGCAAAAGGCATTTGACGAAACGGTTGAGTTTTGCCGCGACCGCAAAGCGTTTGGAACGACTGTTCTGGATTTCCAAAATACGCGTTTTGTACTCGCCGACCTAAAGACCAAGCTGCAAGTCGGCTGGGCGCATCTCGACTGGGCATTGTCGCGGCATTTGAAGAAAGAACTGACCGCTGAAGAAGGTGCCGCAGCCAAGTTATGGCATACCGAACTGCAATGGGAAGTGGTCGACAAGTGCCTGCAGCTGCATGGCGGTGCAGGTTATATGAACGAATATGCGATCGCCAAAGCTTGGCGCGCCGCCCGTGTCACCCGCATCTTTGGCGGCACCAGCGAGATTATGAAGGAACTGATCGGGCGAAAGCTTTAGTCTGCAAAGACCGGCTTACGCTTCTGCATCGCTGCCATCACCGCCTCAATCTGGTTCGGCTTGCGGATGACCATGACCTGCTCGTCGCTTTCGGCCTGCAGCAATTCGGCATCACTTGCGGTCGCCATCGCGTTGCACAATCGT
>JAAFIB010000025.1 GCA_013297725.1 Sphingomonadales bacterium | reverse complement strand
CATCGGGCTCGCCGCCCTGCGAAGCTTCGGCCAGTGCCCATAACAACGTAGAGCGCGTTCCAGACCGGCAATAGGCCAGCACGTCGCCCGTTGCACCCTCTAGCGCAGCGGCCATCGCCTTGACTTGCGGCTCGCTAAACCCGGAATGTGTTACTGGAATCGCGATATAATCCATCCCCGCGGCCCGCGCCGCCGCCTCAATCTCTACGCCCGGCGTTTGATCTTCGCTTTCATCCTCTGGCCGGTTGTTGATCACCAAAGTCACACCCAGCGCACTCGCCTCGGCAATTTCAGCAACGTCAATTTGCGGCGCGGCGTAGATGTTGTTGGTCAGCTTGCGGAACATAGGCGTCATCCTTTTGCAGCATCCTGTATGACATCCAGAAACGCTGCGCCATAGGCTTCAAGCTTACGCGCGCCGATGCCGCTGATCAGCGCAATTTCTGACAAGGACTGCGGGCGACGCTCCGCCAGTTCGCGCAATGTCGCGTCGTGGAAGATGACATAAGGCGGCACATTGGCCTCAATCGCCAGCTCGCGGCGCTTAAAGCGCAACGCTTCAAACAGCGGATTGTTTGCAGGGTTAGCTTCTCCGCGTTTATCCTTACGCGTTTTGGGCGGCACGACGATTTGCAGGCGCATTTCGCCCTTCATCAAAGAACGCGCAGCCCCCGCCAACCGCAAGCCGCCATGTTCGTTGGCGGTCAAATGCCCTTGCGCCTGCAACGCCCGGGCAACCGGCCTTATCAAACGCACATCATCGCCGCTAACAATGCCAAAGACCGAAAGCTGGTCATGCCCGCGCGACAAAATCCGTTCGTCTTTGCCGCCAGTCAGCACTTTTTCCAAATGCCCCATGCCAAAACTTTGCCCTGTGCGATATGCCGCCGAGAGCAGTTTCTGCGCCAGCTCTGTCGCATCCAGAACCATCGGCGCATCCAGACAATTATCGCAATTGCCGCAATTTTCGGGTGGATCCTCGCCAAAGTGTTTTAGCAAAACCGCGCGCCTGCAGCCGGCTGTTTCAGTCAAAGCCGACAGCGCATCTATGCGCGCCTTGTCCGCCGGTTGCCGTGCCTCTGGCTGTTCTTTCAACCGTTCGCGGGCAAGCGAAAAATCGCCCGGGGACCAGAACAAATGCGCCACCGCCGGATCACCATCGCGGCCTGCACGACCACTTTCCTGATAATATGCCTCAATCGATTTGGGGATGCCCGCATGCGCGACAAAGCGCACATCGGGCTTATCGATTCCCATGCCAAAGGCCACCGTTGCGACCATGATCATATCCTCGGACGCGACAAAGTCGGCCTGTGCCTTCATCCGCGCCGCAGGTTCCATCCCGGCATGATAATAGCGCGTGGTCCGCCCGGTTTTCGCGATCAACTCTGCCAGCTTCTCAGTCCGGTCGCGAGTGGTCGCATAGACAATACCCGCGCCGGGCCAGCCACGAATGGCCGATGCAATCGCCGATCCTTTGTTGGCCGCATTGGTCACAGCATAACGGATATTGGACCGGTCAAAACCCGATACGATCATGCCGTCAGTAGCAATCCCCAATTGCTCACCAATATCAGCGCGGGTGTGTGCGTCGGCGGTAGCAGTGAGCGCTAGTCTTGGGACATCGGGGAAGTCGTCCATCAACGGACGCAGCAAGCGATAATCCGGTCGGAAATCATGCCCCCATTCGGAAACACAATGCGCCTCGTCTATCGCAAACAAGGCGATCCGCGCCTCTCGTAACAGCCCGCGAAAATCGGCGGTGCTGGCACGTTCTGGCGCGATGTATAACAGGTCAAGATTGCCATCGCGAAAACGTTCGATCGTTTCGGCCCGGTTGCTATCAGCCGACGTCAACGTCGCCGCCCTTATGCCCGCCGCGTTAGCGCTGCGCATCTGGTCATGCATCAACGCGATCAAAGGCGAGACAACAACCGTGGTTCCGCCGAGCAGCAACGATGGCAGCTGGTAACATAACGACTTGCCTGCCCCTGTCGGCATTACTGCTAAGGTGCGTTGCCCCGCCAAGACCCGGTCAATAACATCACGCTGCACCCCGCGAAATTCGGGAAAGCCAAATACACGGTGCAGCACGTCAGCTGGATCAAGGATATCGGGAGCAGTAGCCATCGCCTTTGGCGCTAGGCCGGAAAGCTCTTCAAGAATAGACCGCTGTTGCAAGGCGCACGACTCCGTTGTGGAAATCTCCAGTAGAAAGCTGGCTCACACCCCGAGTCGCATTGGAACATAAACAGAACAGTATTAGCTGGCAAGCGCCGCATATTTTGGACAGTCGCTACGGCACACGCCATCATGCGACCATTCAGGAGGACGCCACAGATACGCAAGCTTGTCTTGCCAGCGCGTCGCATTTGCCATCCGGTCACGCAATTGCTTCAGCCCCGCAAATTGTGCAGTCAGCGGATTATTGTCGTGCACCGGCTTCACCAGCCCGACAACAGGGTGCACATCAAGCGCGGCATAGCTGCCAAAAAGTCGGTCCCATAATATCAGAACCTGACTGTAGTTTTTGTCGATATATTGAGGCTGGTTTGCATGATGGATTTTGTGGTTCAGCGGCGTTGCCAGCCATTTTTCCAGTGGGCCCAAATGTCCGACATAGCTGGCATGGTTCCATATCCCGAAAGCGTTTTTTGCCATACTTATGGCAAGAAACACTATCGGCGGCACCCCAAGAAGCGCACCCACAAGATCAAAGGGTGTGCGCAAAAGGCCATCAAGGAAAAAACCCCGCGCGGCGGTTGAGTGGTTGAATTCGTTCGAGCTGTGATGGATCGAATGGAACGCCCAAAGCAGCCCGATCCGGTGCCCAAACCGGTGTTCCCAATAATAGCTTAGATCATGAACCAGAAAGGCCAGTAACGCCGCAACCCAAAGCGGCAAAGTATCGATCAGCCTGTAATGCTCCCATACCAGAGTATAGATTGCGAGAGGCAGGATCAGGCCGATGACAAGGTTCAGCACACTGTTCATCAGATTCAGCCCGATGCTGCAAAGGGCATCGGCATTGTCATAGCGTGCGCCTTTCAAGGCAACCCAGACACGCTCGATCAAGACGCTGCCAAAATAGAACCCGCCAAGCGCATATAGACCATAAGGCCCGCCCAAAAAATCGATCGATGCCTGTAGATAATTCATGCCGAACTCCTAACGACTTTCATCATAACATATGACGTGCACTTGCGCCAATACACACCCGCTGCTAGCCGCGCCTTCGACACTTCTTGCAAAGGTTCCCCATGCCAAACCCTGCCAAAACAGATTCGATCAAAAAGGTTGTGCTCGCATATTCGGGCGGGCTCGATACCAGCGTTATCCTGAAATGGTTGCAGGTCGAATATGGCTGTGAGGTTGTAACCTTTACCGCTGATCTGGGTCAGGGCGAAGAGTTGGAACCAGCGCGCGCCAAAGCGGTGCTGATGGGCGTGCCCGATCACCACATTTACATCGACGATTTGCGCGAAGAATTTGTCCGCGATTTCGTTTTCCCGATGATGCGCGCCAATGCCCGGTACGAGGGGGATTATCTGCTCGGCACCTCGATCGCGCGGCCTTTGATTTCAAAGCGCCTGATCGAGATTGCTGCTGAAACCGGCGCCGATGCGATTGCGCATGGCGCGACCGGCAAAGGCAATGACCAGGTGCGGTTTGAGTTATCGGCCTATGCGCTGAACCCTGACATCAAAGTCATCGCCCCATGGCGCGAATGGGATTTGACCAGCCGCACACGCTTGATCGAATGGGCCGAGGAGCATCAAATTCCTGTGCCAAAGGATAAGCGCGGGGAGTCGCCATTTTCCACCGACGCGAACCTGTTGCACACATCATCCGAGGGCAAAGTGCTTGAGGATCCTTGGGATGAAACTCCCGATTATGTGTATTCACGCACAGTCAATCCAGAGGACGCGCCCGATACGCCCGAGTACATCATCGTCGATTTTGAACGCGGCGATGGCGTTGCGTTGAACGGCACTGCGATGAGCCCTGCAACTCTGCTCGCGGCGCTAAACGATCTGGGCCGCAAACACGGGATTGGTCGCCTCGATCTTGTCGAGAACCGTTTTGTCGGTATGAAGTCGCGCGGCATGTACGAAACACCGGGCGGTGAAATCTATGCGCGCGCGCATCGCGGGATTGAAAGCATCACGCTCGATCGCGGTGCAGCGCATCTGAAAGATGAGCTGATGCCCAAATATGCCGAGATGATTTATAACGGTTTCTGGTTCAGCCCTGAACGCGAAATGTTGCAAGCCGCCATCGACCATAGCCAATCCAACGTATCGGGCACCGTGCGGCTAAAGCTGTATAAAGGCAGTGCATCGGTCGTTGGCCGCAAATCGCCGAACAGCCTCTATTCCGAAAAGGTCGTCACATTCGAGGACGACGCCGGAGCTTATGACCAAAAGGATGCAGCAGGCTTTATCAAGCTGAATGCGCTCCGCCTGCGGTTGCTTGCGCAGCAAAAGGGCTGATAAGCAAGGGGCATGGATTGGCCTTTGTTCAACATTTGCGCATTGACGCTGGTCATTCATTTGATCGGCGCCTTGGCCTATGCCGCGCGGATCACAGGCGTGCGGACCAGCAAAATTGCGCTGAGCTTTGCTTTGTTCAACGTGCTGGTTCTGGTGTCGCGAACGTCGAACAGCTTTCTGGGTCCGTTTCTTGCCAAGCGCATAGAAAATGCGATTGCAAATGGCACAGGCGATGGCCTGATAATGGATATGCGGCTGGTGCTATTGTCGGCCACTGTTGCAACAATAGTTGGCGCGCTTGCCGTGCCCACGGTGCAGCGCTGGTTCACCGCCGCCATTGCCGATTTTCAGCATCACCGTTCGGTCGCAAAGCTATTATGGAGCGCGCTGACCCCTACCGGGACCAAAACGGTTATAAAAGCTGTGCGCCTGCCCAGCAGCCAGCATCTTAAACTCTGGACCAAGCCAGCCGCTGTATCATGGCGTGTCATTGCGATGAATGTGATTGCACAGGCGCTGTTGACTGTAGGCGTCATCGCCTCGCTTTACGCAGGCTATCTGCACCCTGAATTCCGCGTAACCGCTTCGCAGTTATCGGCCGTAGTCAACGGCTTTGCTACCATATTACTGTTCGTATTAATCGACCCGCAATTGTCTGTGATGACCGATGATGTGGTTGAAGGCCGCGTCAGCCAACCCGACTATCGCCGCACAATCGTTTGGTTGTCCATGAGCCGGATTGCCGGCACTATTTTGGCGCAATTGCTGCTGGTGCCATCCGCAATGTTGATCGTCTGGGTCGCCGTGCGCGTGTAACTTCGTGTTATGCGAAGAAATCACTATGGATATTCGTAACGATTCGTTAGATATTGGTGAATTAACAGAATCCAAAGTGCCTGATTAGCCAGAATTATTGTGGGGGAACTCCAGTGCGTAATTTTTCGATGCCAAATTTTAAGGAAACATTTTTTGCAATGGATCCAAGCCGCTACTCCCGCACCGAGGGGCTTGAGCGCTATTTCATGGGGATTGAATCTGCCACTAATGGATTTAGTGTAATCAACGATTTAGATGTTGATGGCATTACCCTTGGTTTAAAGGATAATGTTGCGTCGCATCAGGGCGGATGCGCCTGCGGCGCATGCGCTGAAGGAACTCCGGGCCAATCAGGTGGCGGCGTAACCTCAGCGCCCGATCTTATCCCAGGCAGCGTAAGTTCGACAGCGAGCGTAGCGGTTGGCGGCAGTGTCAATGTTTCGATCGACACTTTGGGCGACCGCGACTGGTATCGGGTCAATCTTACCGCTGGTGTAACGTATACAATTCAAACTGCATCGGATGGGAGTGGCACGGACGCCTATTTGAACCTACGCGACGCAGCAGGCACCGTGTTGGCGTTCGATGACGATGGCGGCGACGGTGTGAACTCTACGATCAGCTTTACGGCAACGTCATCAGGAACCTATTTCATAGATGCAGGTACGTATAACAACGCCACCACAGGCACCTACCGGCTTTTTGTAGCGCAAAATGCGCCAGCCGGTGATTTTGTTCCCGGCACAACCGCGACGAGTGCAACATTGGCAGTTGGTGGAACCGTGAATGGTAATATCGATACCAGCGGAGATCGGGACTATTATGCAATCAATCTTGTGGCCGGACAGACGTATTTATTCCGTACTTCCAGCACTACACCGTTAACAGGGACTGCCCCCGCAGGTGCGCTCGATACGATATTGACGCTCCGCGATGCATCGGGAGCGCAGGTCGCGACCAATGATGATGCTGGTCAGTATGACTATTCGGCTATCCGGTTTACCGCAACGACAACTGGTACATATTATCTCGACGTTAGCGCGTTTGGAACGAATACCGGCGCATTCAACCTTACTGCGTTCGACGCTCCAATACTGTCGCTATATACCAACGATCAGATCGCTACACAGCTCACCAATACTTATTGGGGAGGGGCATCGCGGCGGTTCGACATAACCACTGGCGGCACGCTGACCTTCAACGTAACGGGGCTTGCAGCTGACGGAGCGTTCCTAGCTCGTGAGGCGCTTAACCTATGGAGCGATACGCTCGGTATAACTTTCACTGAAGTCACAACCGGCGGCCAATTGGTGTTTGATGATGAACAAGAAGGCGCCTTTGCTAACTCTATCCGTAACCTAGGCATTATTACACAGTCGACCATCAACGTCGGTACGGCATGGCTTACTACCTATGGGACGTCTTTGCGTACCTATTCGTTCCAAACCTACGTCCATGAAATCGGCCATGCTTTAGGTCTTGGCCATGGTGGTAATTACAATGGTGCTGCCGACTATGCCGTTGATGCCAACTATCTGAACGATAGCTGGGCAACGACAATTATGTCCTATTTCGATCAGCAAGAGAACACCTATTTCGCTGACCAGGGTTTCACCCGGCAGCTTGCCGTTTCTCCAATGATTGCAGACGGTATTGCTACCACCAATCTTTACGGCACTGCAACAACGACGCGGACAGGCAACACCACCTATGGTTTTAACAACACATCGGGCCGCGAAATCTATTTGGCGGTCGCGGGCCAAACGCAGCTAAGCTATACAATCGTCGATCATGGCGGCATCGATACGCTCGACTATTCGGGCTATACGCAAGACCAGCGCATTGACCTGAACGCAGAGACATTTTCCAATATCGGCGGCCGCACAGGCAATATCAGCATTGCGCGCGGTACAGTTATTGAAAATGCAATTGGCGGTTCAGGCGTTGATGTCCTGGTGGGCAATGCAGTCGCCAACACATTGAACGGTGGATCAGGCGTCAGCACACTGAACGGCGGCGCAGGCAATGACCGGTTGATCTTGGGCAGCGGTGCCAGCGGATCAACCATCGATGGTGGCGCGGATACCGATACGCTGGTTGTTACCAGCACAGTGACTTCGCTGGCTGGCCTGCTTGGTATCGAAGCCTTGGAGCTTGTTGGCGGCGCAGGGGTCACTCTGACAGGGTCACAGATTGCAACCGGCCTTGCCAGCAATGTTGCGATCAGCGGTACGGGCTCGCTTACCGTTAATATGGATGCCGGGATCAGCTTCTTGTCACGCAGCTTTGCCTTTAGCGGCAGCGGTGTGACCGTCACCGTTAATGGTTCTTCGGTCAGGGACGTTATCAAAGGCGGCCCGACCGCGCATATCATCAACGGCGGCGATGGTAACGACCAGATCCGCGGCGGGACATCCAGCGACATCATCAATGGCGGCAATGGCGATGACAAGATCATTGGCAATGGCGGCGCTGATATTATTACTGGCGGCGCAGGCAGTGACCAGTTCCGCTATTTGTTCGATTTCGAGACCGGACTTGGTGCAGCAGCGGACCGGATCACCGATTATCAAATCGGTGTGGACAAGTTCAACTTTTTCTTATTCGACACCAATGCCAATGTCGCCGGTGTTCAGGGCTTTGCCTTTGTCGGCAACAATGCGTTCAGTGGCGGCGGTGCAGCGCAGCTGCGCTATACGAATTCTGGCGCAGACCTATTGGTGCAGGGCGATATCAACGGCGATGGCTTCGCCGATTTCGAAATCATCCTGCAGGGCAATGCTGGCGGAACACTAACGGCAGCGGACTTTATCCTTTAGCTTTGGTTTTCAGCGCAAACTCGCTTTTTTAACCAATTCTGGCTAAGGGTGCGGCATGGATATGATGCAGCCCCCGGCTAAGCCGAGCAATATTGACCCGCGTCCGTGCTCTGCGGTTAGCAGCGGTGTTGGCTTTGCCGGTGTCGCAGGGCTGGTATTCTGGGTGCTGATTGCGCGCAATTTTGCTGCGGTGGCCGGTGCGCTTGGTATTGATCCCAGCTGGTTTGGCTATGCTGTCTGGCCAGATCGCGCCAGCGGGTCTTATGCCGCCTTACTGTGCGTTGTCATGGTTGGCGTGCCCATGGTGGCTTGGTCGTTACTGGTCGACAAAGTGCATTTGCGCAAATCGACGGGGATCGACTGGTCGCTTGGTCGTCCTGTTGCCGAAGTTCTCGACACCAGCGTGATCAAAATTGCCGGGATCTGGGCGACATGGGCGTTGATCGCCATCGCCTATTTTGCGTTTCGTTTTTATTGGAAATCAGCAAGCTGGAATTTTCCGTTTGCGATGCAGATGTTTCAATATGCGCTGCTGCCATTGGTGGTTGCGTCGGTTCCCTATGTTGTTTGGCTCGACCGCTATCTGGTCGATCCGCGCGATGGCAGCTGGCATTTCGGTGCATGGATTGCCGGCCGGGATGATTGGGACACGGAAGAGATACTCCACCATTTGCGTGCATGGCTGGTGAAGGGATTTTTCCTCGCCTTTATGATTTCGATTGTGCCGGGCGGATTTCAATTTCTGGTGACAGTGGATGTTGCCAAAGCGATAACGCAGCCGGTTTCTTTGACGCACTTGATGATCACCTCGATGTTCCTGATCGACGTTCAGCTGGCGACGGTCGGCTATTTGCTGACGATGAAGCCGCTGGATGCACATATCCGCACAGCCAACCCGTATCTTGGCGGATGGGTGGCGGCGCTGGCGTGTTACCCGCCGTTCATACTCCTCAACAATGGTCAGCTGATCGACTATACGGTGGGCACATCAGGCGACAATAGCTGGCATTATTGGTTCGCCGGGAACGATGCGTTGCTGTATGGATGGGGCGCAATCCTTGTGGTGCTGACCGCGATTTATGCTTGGGCGACTATGGCATTCGGCCTGCGTTTTTCCAACCTTACGCATCGCGGCATCCTCACCCATGGTCCCTATGCCTTTACCAAGCATCCTGCGTATTTGAGCAAGAACACATTCTGGTGGCTGGCGGTTCTGCCGTTTCTGGTCACAACAGGCAGCATGGCGGATGCGGTGCGTAACACAGTCATGCTCGCCCTTGTCAGCGCGATTTATTATTGGCGTGCACGGACAGAGGAAAAGCATTTGATGGCTGATCCCGATTATGCAGAATATGCCGCATGGATGGAGCGCAACGCGCCAATTCCGCGCTTTTTTGCAAAACTGCGCAGGCTAGCTGGTGGACGGTTGCGGCGAGAGATGCATCCCGAGCCTGCGGAATAGAATTTTAATCGTGCAGTTAATCTGATAGCTTCTGCCCATATTAGAGCAGGAGAGTCGGAAGATGCATGATCTGGTCATTCGCGGCGGCACTATTGTCGATGGTTCAGGCAAGCCACGCTTTACAGGCGATATTGCCATTGATGGCGGCCTGATTACTGCTGTTGGCAGTGTGGCAGCACAAGGCCGCGAAGAGATCGACGCCAGCGGCAAGATCGTCACCCCCGGCTTTGTCGATATCCATACGCACTATGACGGCCAAGCGACATGGGACGCCGAAATGGCTCCATCCAGCTGGCACGGCGTGACCACCGTCGTCATGGGCAATTGCGGCGTCGGTTTTGCCCCGGCTAAACCAGAGCGCCGCGAATGGTTGATCAGCCTGATGGAGGGGGTCGAGGATATTCCCGGCACAGCGCTGGCCGAGGGGATGACCTGGAATTGGGAGAGTTTTCCCGAATATCTTGATGAATTGGAACGCATGCCGCGCACCGTCGATATTGGCACGCATGTTCCGCACGGCGCAGTGCGCGCCTATGTGCTGGGCGACCGCGAAGCACCCGGAGCTGTGCCAACCGACGAAGACGTCGCCGAGATGTCGCGCATTGTAGAAGAAGGCGTGCGTGCAGGCGCGCTCGGCTTTTCCACCTCGCGGACAATATTGCACAAATCGGTAGATGGAGAGCTGGTCCCGGGGACGACCGCAACGGCCGAAGAATTGATCGCGATCGGCCGCGCGATGGGCCATGTTGGGTACGGCGTATTTGAAATGGCCAGCGACCTGAAACGCGAGTGGAATGAGTTTGAATGGATGGGCGCACTTAGCCGCGAAACCGGCCTGCCGGTGACGTTCGCCGCGCTGCAATCCATCGCCAAGGAACTGCCGCTGGATGAACAAATCAGCGAGATGCGTGCGCAGAATGATAATGGTGCCAACATCGTTGCGCAGATTGCGCTGCGCGGTAACGGCATCATCATGGCGTGGCAGGGGACGGTGCATCCGTTCCGTTTCTCCCCCGTCTGGGCAGAGATTGAGGCGTTGCCATGGGAGCAGCAGTTGGCAAAGCTGAAAGACCCCGTATTCAAACAGCGGATGTTGGACACGCCGCCAGAAATCCCCGATGTCGATGTGGCTGATCTCTACCGGATCATTGCTGGCGGCTGGATGCTACAATTCGAAATGGGCCCGGATTTCAATTATGAACCGGTCGCTGCCGATAGCATTGCGGCAAAGGCAGCGGCGGCTGGCAAGACTGGTATTGAATATGCCTATGACCTGTTGATGCAGGATGACGGCGAGGGCTTTATCTATTTCCCGATCCTGAATTATGCCGACGGCAATCTGAACTTTTTAGAGGCGCTGCAGGAATCCACTGATACCGTCAACTCGCTGTCCGATGGCGGCGCGCATTGCGGGACGATCTGCGATGCCGCTTCGCCGACGTTCATGCTGCAATATTGGGTGCGCGACCGGGTGGGTAAACGCATCAGTCTGGAACATGCGATTAAGCGGCAGTGCAGCGATACTGCCCGGCTTTATGGCCTAAATGATCGCGGCGTGCTTGCGCCCGGCTATTTGGCGGACGTTAACGTGATTGATATGGAGCAGCTGAAACTTGGCAAGCCGTGGCTCGCATTTGATCTTCCTGCTGGCGGAAAGCGGTTGCTGCAAAAAGCCGATGGCTATGTGTGCACGATCAAATCGGGGCAGGTGACATTCCGCAATGGCGCGTATCTTGGCGTTCATCCCGGCACACTCATCCGCGGTCCACAACATATGGAAATGGCAATCGCCGCAGAATAATCGTCCCTAATTTGCGTTTAACCCTTTTGCTGCGCGCCAAGTTAACCAGCGCTGGCGATACTATTCTCACCACAACGGGGAATGTTCATAGGGGGTTTTATGTCTGGCGGCATGTTGCTGATTACGTTTTCATCACTTAGCTTTGCGGCATCATTTCTGGCGCTGGTCATGGTGATGGCCGATAAAGATCCGCGCACGATTGCATCGACGGTGTCAGCGATGACCCCATCAGCGCGGCGGCAAGCGCGTTTGGAACAGCTCGATGAAATGACCCGGATTGCCGATAGCGCAATCGAGGCACGCCGTCTGGGTAAGCGTTTCACCCGCGACGATGCAGGGCTTTGAAAACCACTTTACAGTAAACGCATAGGTTCAGTCTGGTCCAACCCGTGACGGCGGCTTTCATCCCACCCCGTCATACTGTTCCCAACGCGTTGGCGGTCATGCCAATGCCCCCCGGCATGACCGCCCTTTATTCTAGGGCTTTGCTCCAAGCGCCTCAAAGGGAACATCGAGCACGGGATAATCCTGCCAACCGGCAAAATCGAAATGCCACCATTCGTTGGAAACGCCGCGAAAGCCCTCTGCCTCCATAACCCGTTCGAGCAAATCGCGATGTTTCAGCGCCTCTGCCGAAGCGCCTGTAAAGTTGCGATGCGCCCGCAGGGTGAACTCGTCATAGCCGCTGGGCATATCAACCCGTTTGCCGTCCGCCAGCCGGTGCAAAGTCAAATCAACCGCACACCCGCGATTATGCTTTGATCCGCGTTTGGGGTTAGCAACATAGTTCCGCTTTGGCCCCGGCGGTGTTGCATCCCACAGTGCTTTCGTCACACGCCATGGCCGGTATGCGTCGTATATGGTCAGACCAAAGCCCTGATCCTGTGCCGCACGGTGCGCCCGTCCCAACGCATCGGCGGCGGGGCGAACAAGGAATGCGCGAGCTTGATTGTACAGTTGCTGACCCGTGAAGTTGTTGGTTGTGGCGTAGCGGATATCAAGGCGGATTGTTGGATCGAGTTTGATCAACTCGACAAGGCCGGAAGGATGATCAGGCGCTTGGTTGGGGTTGGGCTTTACCTTGGGTTTGGGGGGAGCTGCGTCACGGCATGAAGTTAAAGGCGCTGCAACCAGCGCCGCGATCAAGTGGCGGCGTGAAAAATTTAGCGGCTGATCCATCTTGCCCCTATTTTTCCGATGCTTGCCAAGATTGCTTGATCTTCATCACGCATATTCTCAAAATGCCCCGGACCATCGAGATAAGTCGTTATGATCAGCGGGGCTTTACCAGTTGGCCATGCGATTGCGATGTCATTATACTTGTTGACCATGCCCTTATCCGGATCAGCGATGCCAGTGCCGGTCTTGTCACCAACGCGCCAATTACTGGGAAGGCCCGCGCGGATGCGTTTCAATCCGGTTTTGGTCTCTTCCATCCAGCTGATCAAAAGAGCTTTGTTAGCGTCATTCAACGCATTGCCAAGCAACAGCCGTTGCATCATTTCCGCCATTGCGCGTGGGCTGGTTGTATCCCTCTGATCGCCTGGCAGAACGAGATTCATCGTCGGCTCATAACGGTCAAGCCGTGTGATACTGTCGCCCAGCTCTCGAACCTTGGCTGTAAAGCCCGCCGGGCCATAAATTAACCGCAGCAGTGCATTGGCACAGCCATTGTCGCTAGTAATCTGGGTGGTCCGCGCCATCTCTCTTATAGTCATGCCGCCGTTCACCAGCTTGGATCGCGTATCGGGCCAAAGGAGTGTGGCATCTTCGGGCGTGAATTCAAGCCATTGGTCAAAGTCGATGCGCCCTGCTTCGCTTTCGCGCAGCATGATGCCTGCCAAAGCAAGTTTGAAGGTTGAGCACATGCCGAAGCGTTCGTTCTCGCGGTAGCCGAAGCTTTCGCCGTTCGAGGTATCAAGAATGAAAGCTCCGAGCCGCCCGCCAGATTGCTTTTCAAGCGCGGCCAGCTCGCTTTCAAATTTCCGAAACCCTAGAGAGACGCATCCTGAAAGCAGCGGCGTGAGTGTGGCGCTTGCAACAAACTCACGCCGGTTCAATTGTCCTGCTTTGCCAGCCACTCTTCGAGCCATTTGATCGTATAATCGCCGTTGATCACATCGGGGTCGCGAAGCAGTGCCTGATGCAGCGGAATGTTAGTATTGATTCCGCCAATAACCATTTCCTCAAGCGCACGCCGCATCCGCATCATGCAGCTTTCGCGTGTGCGGCCATAGGTGATCAGCTTTGCGACCATTGAATCATAATAAGGTGGGACGCGATAGCCGGTGTACAGCCCACTATCGACGCGAACATGCATGCCGCCTGCCGCATGATAATAGGTCACTTCGCCGGGTGACGGGATAAAGGTTCGCGCGTCTTCGGCGTTGATCCGGCACTCAATCGAATGGCCGCGAAATTCGAGCATATCCTGTGTTACCGAAAGCCCGCGACCTTCAGCCACGCGGATTTGTTCGCGCACCAGATCAAAGCCTGTGATCATTTCCGTCACCGGATGTTCAACCTGAATGCGGGTGTTCATTTCGATGAAATAGAACTCACCATTTTCCCACAGGAACTCGATCGTTCCAGCGCCGCGATAGCCCATATCCGCCATCGCTTTGGACACGATACCGCCCATGCGCTCTCGTTCTTCGGGCGTGATGATCGGCGACGGCGCTTCTTCCAGCACTTTTTGGTGGCGGCGTTGCAGCGAGCAATCACGCTCGCCCAAATGGATAGCGTTGCCCATGCCATCACCGAAAATCTGGAACTCGATATGGCGTGGGTTGCCGAGGTATTTTTCGATATAAACGGTCGCATCGCCGAACGCTGCTTTGGCTTCGCTGCCCGCCTGTTGCATCAATGTTTCAATGTCGTCTGCGCTGTTGCACACTTTCATGCCGCGCCCGCCGCCGCCTGATGCGGCCTTGATAATCACCGGATAGCCAACTTCGGCTGCGATCTGTTTCGCGTCGGCCACTTCCGAAACAGCGCCAGATGAACCCGGAACCAGCGGCAAGCCAAGAGCACCTGCCGTTTTCTTTGCCATAACCTTGTCACCCATCGTCCGGATATGTTCAGGCTTTGGGCCGATAAAGGCGATATCGTGGCTTTCAATAATCTCGGCAAACTGCGCGTTCTCGGACAAGAAACCATAGCCGGGATGGATCGCATCGGCATGGCTGATTTCCGCCGCTGAAATGATCGCGGGGATATTCAGATAGCTGTCCGTAGCCGATGGCGGGCCGATGCAAATCGCCTCATCCGCCAACCGCACATGCATTGCATCGGCATCCGCCGTTGAATGCACCGCCACAGTCTTTATGCCCATTTCGTGCGCAGCGCGGTGGATGCGAAGCGCGATTTCGCCGCGATTAGCGATCAGGATTTTTTCGATGGCCATGATCTGTGGTTACTCAATAACCATCAGCGGCTGGTCAAACTCAACCGGCTGCCCGCTCTCGACGAGCACGGCCTTCACTGTGCCGCTGTTTACCGCCACAATCGGATTCATAACCTTCATCGCCTCGATAATCAGCAAGGTGTCGCCCGCCGAAACCTTGTCGCCAACGCTGACAAAGGCAGGGGCATCTGGTTCGGGTGTCAGATAGGCTGTGCCGACCATGGGGGACTTCAACGCATTGGCAGAAACAACAGGTTCGGCCGCCGATGCAACTGCTGCTGGCGCAGCCGCAGCGACCGGAGCGGGTGCATAAACAGGTGCAGCAGACGCAACTGCCGTCATCGTGCGCGAAACTTTGATCTTGCGCTCACCATCTTCGACCGTAATCTCGGACAGGCCGGTATCGTTCAGCATCTCCGCCAGTTCGCGTACCAAATTGGTATCGACCTGCATTCCGCCGGTTTTGCTGTTCATGCCTGTTCTCCGTTAGACTTTACTACATTCGCTATAGTCAGAGACGCGCCGCTACGTCCAGCGCCAGTTCATAGCTTTTTGCCCCATGCCCCGCGATGCAGCTATGCGCCGCCATGCCAACATAGCTGATATGGCGAAATTCTTCGCGGTTTTTCGGCTCGGATAAATGCACCTCGATAACCGGAACCGTTATCGATTTAATCGCATCGTGCAGCGCGATGGAGGTGTGAGTGTATGCCCCCGCGTTCAACAGCACTGCTTTTGCACGCTCGGCATGTGCCTCGTGCAGCCAATCGACCAGATGGCCCTCATGGTTGGATTGGCGGAAATCAATGTTCAAACCCAAAGCCTGCGCCTGATCATCCAGCCGTCCGGCGATATCATCTAGCGTATCAGTTCCGTAAATCTCGGGCTCTCTGGTACCCAGAAGGTTAAGGTTAGGTCCGTTGAGGACGAAAATGACGGGATTATCGGACAAAGATATTCTCACTCTAATGCCACCGCGAAACTTGCGCTGAATGCAAGGGCAACACTATATGGACCATATCGAAAAGGCGAGACGAAATGACGCAGACGATCACCCGCGCACTTATCACCCTAACGCTGAATGGCGAACCGCACAGAATTGCCGATGGCAGCAGCGTTGCTGATCTGGTGCGTGATATCGGGCTGGATCCCAAAAAAGTCGCGGTAGAACGGAATTTAGAGATTGTGCCGCGCTCTACCCTTGCCGACGTGATGCTTGCCGATGGCGACAACCTAGAGATTGTCCACTTCGTCGGTGGCGGCTAAGGCTGCCAAATGAGCAACACAGACAGCTGGACCGTCGCCGGTCGCACCTTTACTTCGCGCCTGATTGTCGGGACGGGCAAGTATAAGGATTTCGAACAAAACGCTGCTGCATTGGTCGCATCGGGCGCAGAGATTATCACCGTTGCTGTGCGCCGCGTGAATGTGTCCGATCCTAAAGCACCTATGCTGACGGACTTTATCGATCCCAAAAAATACACATACCTGCCCAATACCGCGGGCTGCTTTACCGCCGAAGATGCGATCCGCACGTTGCGACTGGCGCGTGAAGCCGGTGGCTGGGATTTGGTGAAGCTGGAAGTACTGGGTGAGGCCAAGACACTTTACCCCGATATGCGCGAAACGCTGCGCGCGACCGAGACATTGGCCAAAGAAGGCTTTCTGCCAATGGTGTATTGCGTTGATGATCCGATCGCTGCCAAACAGCTGGAAGAGGCAGGGGCGGTTGCCGTCATGCCACTGGGCGCGCCGATTGGTTCGGGGCTTGGCATCCAAAACCGAGTCACCATTCGTTTGATTGTCGAAGGAGCCAATGTGCCAGTGTTGGTCGATGCAGGTGTGGGCACAGCATCTGATGCCGCGGTTGGTATGGAGCTGGGCTGTGACGGCATCTTGATGAACACCGCGATTGCCGAGGCCAAAGACCCTGTTCGCATGGCCCGCGCAATGCGGCTTGCGGTCGAGGGGGGGCGTGAAGCCTATCTCGCCGGTCGCATGGGCCGCCGCATGTATGCCGATCCATCGAGTCCTTTAGCCGGGCTGATCTGATTCGCAGAACCAGACCGTTAGCCCTGAGCCTGTCGAAGGGCGTTTTCAGGTCTAACGCAGCAGTCGAAGCCTTAAAACGTGCTTCGACAGGCTGAGCACTAACGGTTTTATTTTACGCAACCGATCATTCCAAAATGCCGTTCGTCGAAGGCTGTGTTACATAGTTTGACATTCGTCGATGCGGAACTGCGCTTGGTCGTGTCGTTCGTCGAATGGTCGATTGTCATCCGCCTTTATCGAAACTGTCATGCATAGGTAATACAGCTGGCGCATAACGAATGGGCAAGCCGGTTTATTGAAGGCTCCCCAGTTTTCCAGTTCCGGCTTGCACCCTCTCCCCCCGATGGACCGTGCATAAGCGCGGCCATACCCAAAAAGGATGATAGCCATGCTTAAGTCTAAAGCTTTGATATCCGTAATTATGTTCGCGGGAACACTATCGCTGACAACGCCAGCATTTGCCGATGAACGCACTATTGAAATCAGCGTCCAAGACCTTGACCTTGCCCGCCCGTCGGTTCAGGCGCGACTGCAAGATCGCGTAGACCGCGCCGTTCGTACAGTCTGTCGCAGCGAAAGCTCACGCGCCATTAGCGAACGTGCAGATGTGAAGCGTTGTGAAGCAAAGGCGAAAGCAGACGCAGACCGTCAGATCACTCAGCGGATCGCCGAGTATAAAAATGACCGCAGAGTTGCTACGCGGTCAAATCTTAAAGTAGCGTCGGACTAACCGGCGCGCGCAGCACTTAAATCGGGGCGGCGACAGGAAGCAAAATCCTGAACGCCGTCCCTTTTTCTGATGCGATCCATTCCAGCCGTCCGCGATGCGCCTCAATCAAGGCACGCGCGATAGCCAGACCAAGGCCGGTGCCGCCAGAGGCTCTGCGTGTGGTGAAAAAGGGTTCGAACAAGCGTTCCTGATCTGCAAGCGCAATGCCTGGGCCATTATCCGATAGGATCACCTGAACATCGCGGCCTTTGCGCGACACAGCGATACGCGTTTCCGTAGCCCCTGCTTGCGCCGAATTGTCCATGAGTGTTACCAACACGGTTTCCAGCGCCGCAGGGTCCACCGCCGCTTTTACTGCTTTGTCCTCGATGTCGATGGCAACCGAAAACGCACCACTGCGCAACGCATCCGCTGCTTTGGCAATAACAGGCGAAAGCGCGGTTTGCGCTTTTGATTCAGGCTGCGCCATGTCGGCACGGGCCAGATCCATCAATCGCCCGACCAGTGCCGATAGCCTTTGTGCATCCAGCGAGATATTGTGCAAAAACTGGTTGCGTTCCTCATCACTCATGCCGCTGTGATGATCTTCGAGCAGCTCAATCGCGCCTCTGATTCCCGCCAAAGGCGTTTTGAATTCATGGCTGAGTGCAGCGGCAAAATCGCGCAGATATCGCGACCGACGGCTGATCGCCTCGGCCATCACAGCGAAATCTTCATACAGCGCCTGAATCTCTATCGCCGCTGTCGTTGGCACATCAGGCACTTGCCCCTGCCCAACCGCGACATGTCGCGTCGCGATGCTTAAAGCCTCAATCGGTTTGGCAATCGCACGGTGGAGCAGCAGGCTGAGGAAGACCAGAATCGCAAAAATTATCGCGATGCCGAACGTGATTTTGCCCCAGTCCTGATACAGTCCCTTAAATAAGGCCCGGCTGGAGCGAGAGAGTAGAATCGCTCCCTCGACCCGCCCGTCAATAATGATCGGGCGGGCATGATGGATGCGGAGCGCAGAGGCGCGGGATAGCCAGCTGAACAGGCTTTGTGGTTGATAAGATGCATTATTGCGCAGCAACATCGTTTTGCGACCGGCAAGCGCCGCTTTTACCTCTGGCAAATCCGCATAGCTTTGACCTTTCCAGCGGCCATTCAAAATATTGCCATTCGCATCGACCAACACGATTGACGCCAAAGTGGTCCGCTGCGTCTGTTCAAACAGCGGCGCTAGGCTGGCTGCCAAGGCACTGGATTTGGCCGTGACTGCCTGTGTTGCCGCGATGGGCGCTGGCCGTTCCGGCAATATAGTATCGCGGCTAAGGTCCAAAGCGGGCGGTTCTGGCAGATAATAATCATTGGCCCGATCCTCCCGATATTCCGATGACCGCCCCCAGTTTGGGCTTGTGTTGGGATTGGGCTTTGGTGCTACCTTTGGAAAACGACCACCGGCAGCTGCAACTAGCGTCGCCCCTTGCGCGACCAATTCCGCCTCGGTCTGGCGCACCAATGTGTTTTCATAAACCCGCAGGAAAATCGCGCCGACGCCCGGCAGCCCTGCAACAAACAGCAATACTCCCAATAATATCGTGCGCAGCCGCAGCTTTGGCCAATGCCTTTTCAGCACCGCCTTGATAGAGGCAATCATCCCGCCCCGCCGCAGTTGCCGATGCTGTAACCAAGGCCTGCACGCGTCTCGATCAGGTCGTCGCAACCGACCTTGGCAAATTTGCCGCGCAGATTGCGGATGTGGCTGTCGATGGTGCGATCCGTCACGGCAAAGCCCGGGCCATGAAGCTGATCGATCAGCATATCGCGGCTCAGCACTCGGCCCGGCGCACTCGCCAGCGCGCGCAACATACCAAACTCGGTCACGGTCAATGCCACATCTACGCCGCGCCATGTAGCCCGCCACCCTGCAAGGTCGAGGCTAAGTCCGTTATGATCCAGTGATCCAACAGAGTCAGCAGGCGTCGCAACGCCCTTCCCCGCACTCCGCCGCAAAATCGCCGTCACCCGCGCCACCACTTCACGCGGGGAAAAGGGTTTGACGACATAGTCATCAGCGCCCAATTCGATGCCCAGAACCCGGTCAATCTCGTCATCACGCGATGATAAAAACAGGATCGGGATATCGCTTTCGCTACGTAACCGGCGGCACACCTCCAGCCCGTCCATCTTTGGCATGTTGATATCGAGGATGACCAGATCGGGGCGTTGATGTGCAACGGCCGCCAGCGCAGCCTCGCCATCCTCAACGCCGCGGCTTTCCATCCCTGCCTTTTCCAGCGCAAAGGCCAGCACCTGCCGGATATGCGGGTCGTCGTCAGCGATCAAAACGGTTTTGGCCATGACCACCTTGTCCCTGCGCAACCGGCTTTCGTCAATCGCTTTTGGTTCGCGGTCCCACGACCGAAAGGTCATGGGAGCCAGCGGCACAAGCTCTGCTCCTCCCAGATTAGCGGGCATAGTCTGTTTCCTCCTCCCAGCGCTCGCCCATTGGTCGCAAATAGCCATCACAGGTGACGTAAAAGCCTTTTGGGATGGAAAGGCGCTTCAGCTTTTGTCCTTTCAGTGCGTCCATCCTTTGCGCGTCGCGCCAATCCCAGCCGCCCTTTTGCTTTTGCTGCACGGCGATGCGTTGCTGCACCTCTTGGCGGACCAGAATTACCCGTTGGCGGAATGCAGGCTCAATCTTTGGCTGATGTTCAAGGCTGGCCAGCGCAGTCAGCGATGATCCATCAAGCTGGTTCAGGTAACACAGATCAAGCTGCACCCCTTCACCACCCACCTCTCGAGCATGGCGCACATTCCACGTCGCAGCCGTCGCACCAAGATCAACGACTGTGCAAGCCGACAGCACCGCAAAGGCGGCCAGCGCATTGCCGTTCACGAGCCAAGCAAGGCTATTCCCGCGCAGCATCCGCCACGTAACAAGCACCAGTCCGACCGCAACCAGCCCCATCCACAGCAAAGCTGAGATACGCAACTCGGTCAGCGAATAGCTTTCGATATACAGCAAAGTGCGCTCAACAGTTGACGCAACAAGAAACAGATTCTGCGCGACCCAGATAATGATGAGCATGCGTATAGGCTTGTTGCCCGCCATTTCCGAACGGGGATGCGTGGTCAACAGCACAAACAGCCCGGCAAGCAATGCGGTGGCGATCAACGGATAGGCACCGCGATGCGCATATTCGGCAAGCGTGAAATCATCCACTTCGCCCCACACATACAAAAGGTCCATGCCGTTCTGGATCGCGAACAGCAGGTTGAAGAGTATCAGCGATAACGTAACCGAGGCGACTGTTACCCCTGCCATCCGGCCGGGTTCGGTTTCCGCGAGTTTATTGAACAGGATTTTAGGTTGAAACGGGCGCAGTGTTGACCAAACCGCAACGAAGATAAAGCCCCAGAAAAGGACGCGTACAACAGTATGCTCATTCAGATTGCCGATCTGGATTTTTTCCAGAAAGCCCGAAATAATCGGGTTCGCCATTGCAAACAAAGATAAGAACAAAACCGTTCCGATTGCTGGCAGAACAAGGTTGGTCAGCATCTGCGATACTGAACGTTTATTCCCCGATCTACGCCGCGCCTTTGCAAAGCGGTTGAGATCGAACAGCGGTGCGAACAATGTGCCGAACGCGTGAAAGCTTAGACGTTTGAACCAATACCAGCCGTCAGCGACGCCCTTTATATAGGTAAGCAGCACCGCGACAGTTAGCGTGCCAAGGAACATAACAAACCCCAGAAAGCTGGGGTCATAGGTCATCACCGCGGCAAAGCCAGTGGCCAAACCAAAGGCAGTTAGCGACCAGACATTGCGCCAACCCGACCGGTGCGCAGCAAAACTGAACCCCGCCCATGCTGCCATAAACAGGCCGAGCACTGATCCAGCCTCGCCATCGAAAAGCAAAATATCGGCCAAGATGACCAATAGCCCTGCAAAAAGAGCTTTGCGCCAAAAACTCCCGCGCAGCCCGATGATATGATCCATTTTTAATACTCCCGTTGCCATGATGGCTTGGGAATAGAATGGCTATGTCGAGGGGCTGCGGTGAGCGTAGTGCAGGGGGCGGGGTGTTGTTGTGCAGATTTGGTGCAGGGTGCTAACGCGAAGCTTCTGCCTCAACATCTTTATCCTTACCCAACTCGTCCCTCACCGGATAAAGTTTGCGGCATGCGCCTCCCAATGATGTCCAGCCCTCTGCAATTGCGCGGACGTCACCGGTGTCGAGCTTTTGGCGAAAAACACTCAGCATCTTTTCCAGATCTGCATTGGCGGTTTCGACTTTGCCATCGGGGGCAAAGCGGACTGCGGATGCCGCAAAGTCATAAGCTACGGCTTGCTGCGCTTCCGTGGCGCTGGCCTCACCCCGCGTGGCTTCGATGGTATGGAATGCCGCGCACGATAACATCGTTTCATAATTTTCTTGCCGGTACGTATCATCGACAACAGGCGCGGCGGCAAGGAATAGTGCAATTATCATGCGTCGCCATTGGCTGTATCAGGCTGGCTGATTGCTGAACGAAGCCAAAGCGGCCAAGCCTCATTTGCCACATCCTCAACCCGTGCTTGCACAACAGCCACCCCCAAATCAGGATAAGCAATACGCAGCCTTTTTGGCTCTGCCTCAGCAATCGGGACCACGCGCAACCGCCGGTTTACCTTTTGCCGCCAATTCATCCGCGCGGTATTTTCTTGGCCGACATAACAGCCCTTAGTGAATGATACGCCGTTCAGCTCCGCCGCATTTGCCTCTAGCCACAATGTTGCATCACTGCCCAGTTCAGTAACACCCTCGGTCACGCCCTGCGATAGCCGGTGATTGCGGTAAAAGGCGCTGATATCAGCATCATCGGTGGCGACAGGTGCAATCCAGCGAACGCCGAGTTCCGGAAGGCGCGGGTCAGCCACACCTTGCTCCGCCGCCATAGCCCAAAACACACCAAGAGCGGGATCAACCGCAATCGCGATTTTCCGCCGCAGCCGGTACATCGACAGCCGCCGCACAAGCGGCTCGGCTTGTTCTGCCTCGCAGTCGATCAAAACATCGGCGTCATCCGCCCATAGGATGAAATCAAACAGCGCCTTTCCTTGGGGGCTCAACAGTCCGGCCCAAAGCGGCAATTCTGCAGCAGTATCTTGCGTCACCAGCCCTTGTAAAAAGCCGCGCACGTCCTCTCCTTCCTCGGTCGGGGAAAGGCGAATAACGGAGCGATCGAACAGACGAGGTGCAGACATAGGTGACAGATAGGGTTCGTGGTGGCTAAAGGGAAGCCATGACCGATAGCTTGACGATCCGCCGCCCCGATGACTGGCATGTTCACCTGCGCGATGGCGCGATCTTGCAGGGTGTTGTCGCCCACACCGCGCGGCAATTTGCGCGCGCGATTGTGATGCCGAATCTATCACCGCCGGTGACAACCGTTGCGGCGGGGCGGGCATATCGCGACCGGATATTGGCGGCTGTGCCAGCGGGGATAGAATTTGAACCGCTGATCACATGCTACCTGACCGACACACTTGATCCTGATGAGATCGCACAAGGATTTGAGGAAGGCGTGTTCACCGCCGCTAAGCTTTACCCCGCCCACGCTACCACGGGCAGCGCGCATGGCGTTACCGATGTGTCCAATATCAAAGGCGTACTTGAGCGGATGCAGGCGGTTGACATGCCGCTGTTGATCCACGGTGAAGTCACCGATCACGCGGTCGATATTTTTGATCGCGAAAAAGTGTTTATCGAACGCACGCTAGACGGTGTCGTCCGCGACTTCCCGAATTTGCGCATCGTCTTTGAACACATCACCACCAAAGACGCGGTTGATTTTGTCACCGCCACTGGCCCCAATGTCGCCGCCACCATAACACCGCAGCATTTGCACATAAACCGCAACGCGATGTTCCAAGGCGGCATCCGCCCGCATGCCTATTGCCTACCCGTAGCTAAGCGCGAGCTACACCGGTTGGCACTGCGCACCGCGGCAACATCGGGCAATCCAAAGTTTTTCCTCGGCACCGACAGCGCACCCCATGCCGTTTCCGCCAAGGAATCCGCCTGTGGTTGCGCCGGGATTTTCAATGCGCCTTATGCGTTGGAAAGCTATGTCGCGGTGTTTGAAGAAGAAGGCGCACTCGACAAGTTCGAAGGCTTTGCCTCACTGCACGGCCCAGCGTTTTACCGGCTGCCGGTGAATGAAGACACCATAACGCTAAGTAAGTCAGCCTTTATGGTGCCCGACAGCATCGATTGCGCCGGAACCCCTGTCGTTCCGTTTCATGCTGGGGAAGAACTCGGCTGGCGGTTTGAGGGTTAAGCCGCCCTCATCCTCCGCAACGCATCAACGCTGAAAATCGACAGTGCCAACCAGATCAGGCCAAAGCTTGCGATATGAACAGCCGTCAGCGGCTCATCATATAACAGCACACCGCACAAAAACTGTAGCGTCGGGGCCAAATACTGGATGAAGCCCATGGTCGTATAATCCAACCGGCGCGCCGCTGTTGCAAACAGCAGCAACGGGATCGCGGTGACTGCGCCGCCAAACACCAATAACCACGTCGTGTCGCTATCCGCGCCCCATCCCGGATGCGGCCCTTGCAGTGCAAACCAGAATGCAGCCGCCATCGCCACTGGCAACAACAGGCTAGTTTCGATGGCAAGGCCCGGCACAGCTCCGACCGGGGCCATTTTGCGCACCAGACCATAAGCGCAAAAACTCGCTGCCAACGCGATGCTGATCCAAAGGCTATCGAGCGCACCCGCGCCCATCACAGCAACACCAAGAGCCGCAACACCAACCGCAACCTTTTGCGTTTGGTTCAGCGTTTCTTTCAGAAAGATCGTGCCCATCAAAATGTTCAACAATGGATTCAGATAATAGCCAAAGCTTGCCGCCAAAATGCGTTCGTTGTTCACCGCCCACACATAGATCAGCCAGTTTACCGAGATCAGGATCGCACTTGCCAACATCCAACGCAGCAGCATCCATCGCGCCAGCACATCGCGATACTCCCTCATCTGCCCCCGAAAAATCAGGATCAGGATCAGCAACGGCACTGCCCAGATCACGCGATGCGCAATGATTTCCAGCGCAGGCACCTCTGCCAGCAGCTTAAAGAAAACGGGCATAAAGCCCCAAGCCGTATAGGCAGCAATCGCCGAGATCAGACCAATCTGATCCAGCGGCGCTTGTTTTGTGTGTTTGGGAGCAGGATCGATCAGAAGATGCCGCCGCCCAGCCACAGCCGGATGACGCACAGGCCCATAACCACCAGACAGAAATTGCGGCCGCTATTACTGCTTGATGCCGCGCCGAACGCCGCGCCAACTCCGGCGATCAACAGCACCGGCCACAGCAAAAGGCCAAGGAAAGGGATTGAGCCGATAATGGCAAAAACCAGAGCGATAAGTCCGAAGACGAAAGAGATTATATTAGCCATGAGAGATATCTGCGCGTTTTCACCGCGTCATACAAGTGTTGACCGAGAGGACGCCGAATATCTTCGACTAATGCCGATCAACTGGCACTAAACCGCAGCGGCAAAGTCTTTAACCCGCCCACAAAAGTCGAGCTTGCCCGCCTTGGTTCACCCGCCAATTCGACGCTGTCCAACCGGTCGAGCAGTTCTTCAAACAAGATCCGCATTTCCAGCCGCGCCAGATGCAAGCCCAAACACTGATGCGCGCCTGCACCAAAGGCCAAATGCCGGTTATGGTCTCGCGTTGCATCAAATTTGCGCGGGTTATCAAACTGCGCCGGATCATGATTGGCGGCGACATAGTTGATCATCAACCAGTCTCCCTTTGCGATTTTGACGCCGCTCAGCTCCACATCATCATTCGCCATGCGCATAAAATGCTGGACAGGTGTGGTCCACCGGATTGCCTCCTCGACAATCCCGGCAACTAGACTGCGGTCAGCCTTTACCTTGGCAAATTGTTCCGGGTCGCGTGCAAGCGCAAGCATCGCGCCCGCTGTGCTCGCCGATGTTGTGTCGTGGCCAGCCGCCGCGATAATGATATAGTAACCCGCCAGATCAAGCGGATCGAGCGGCGCGCCGTCGATAGTGCCATTGGCCAAGATCGTTGCGACATCCTCGGTCGGATTGGCGCGGCGTTTGGCCGCCAATGATTCAAAATAGGCGGTAAAATCCTTAACCGCGCCCAGCACAATCTCGGTAATCTGGTCCGGCGACAGGTTCGCAATCCCTGACTTGTTCAAATCCTCGTCCTGCCCGCCAAACATCTGCTGCGTCAAAAACAGCATGCGCGGTTCGTCTTCTTCGGGCACGCCCAAAATCTGCATCACGACATGCAGCGGATAAGGCGCAGACACCAAAGGTACAAAGTCCGCCTCTGGCCCGGCGGCAATCAGCTTATCGACCGTGCGTTTTGCCAGCGCCCGGATATCGGCCTCAATTACCCGCAGGTTTTTTGGCATGAACCATTCCTGCGTCAACCGCCGCAATTTTGGGTGCTTTGGCGCGTCGAGCGAGACCAATGATTGCACCAGATTGGGCGATCCGCCAGTGATGCTACGCGCCAATGCCTCGCCCGCTTTATTCGTGAACACCGATGGCCGTGGTGCGTTCAAAAACGTCACATTATCCTTGCTGATCCGCATCACATCATCATGCCGAGTCACTAACCAGAACGGCTCATGATCGCCGGTCGGACTTTCGATCCGCAGCACCGGCGTATCGGCGCGGATGCTATCAAACAGGTCAAGCACAGGATCCCACGCCGCATAGGATTTGGGATCAATCACTGCGAGTGCGGTTTCTGCGCTGGCAACGGGTGCGTTCATAGCGGCTTCCTTTTAGACGATTTTGCTGTCGCGATTGCTCCAATATTCATCGCGCAACAGGCGTTTGTACAGCTTACCCGTGGCGTGCCGCGGCAGCTCTTGCCGGAAATCGATCTGGCGCGGCATTTTTACGCCAGACAGGCTGGGACGCAGATAGGCCTTCAACTCTTCGGCAAGCTCCTCACCCGCAATCGCCCAATCGAGCGGCTGAACCACCGCAACGACTTTTTCGCCCATATCATCGTCAGGCGCACCAATCACTGCCGCGTCAGCAACCTTGGGATGTGATACCAGCAAGTTCTCGATTTCTTGCGGATAGATGTTCACCCCACCCGAAATGATCATAAAGCTTTTACGGTCGGTCAGATACAGGAACCCCTCTGCATCGACTTTGCCAACATCGCCCAGCATCGACCAATTGGAGTGTTTAGGATGGCGGCTTTCGGCAGTTTTCACCGGATCATTATGATAGCTGAACTGCGATTCGCTTTCGAAATAGACGATGCCTTCCTCACCGATGGGCACTTCCTCGCCCTGTTCATCACAGATGTGGATGACCGCATTGATTGCGCGGCCAACAGAACCGACATGGCCCAGCCAGTCTTCGCTTGAGATAAAGGTAAAACCGTTCCCCTCGGTTCCTGCATAATATTCGCGGATCACCGGCCCCCACCAATCGATCATCGCTTGTTTGATCGGAACGGGGCAGGGAGCCGCGGCATGGACCGCGCATTTCAGTGTCGAATGGTCGTATTTATTCCGCACCTCTTCGGGCAGTTTCAGCATGCGGGCAAAATGCGTCGGCACCCATTGGCTGTCTGTGATACCGTATTGTTCGATGGCGGCCAATGCAGCCTCTGGGTCGAATTTTTCCATCACGACCACTGTCCCACCCAACCGGTGGACCGACATGCACCAGCGCAAAGGAGCGGCGTGATATAGCGGAGCAGGCGACAGATAGATGCTATCCGCACTAAACGTAAACGCCGCCGCCGCAATCATCGCCAACGGGCTGACGGCGGCAATATCGGGGTCGGCAGGCAGCGGCAGGCGTACGCCCTTTGGCTGTCCGGTTGTGCCTGAACTATACAGCATATCGGTGCCGGCGCGCTCGTCCGCCACCGGCGTTGCTGGCATATCGGCAAGCGCCGCCTCCAACCCTGTCCAGCCCGCTTTCTGGCCGCCAACAACATATCGCTTCACAGGGCTTTGCAGCTGGTCCAGCGTCTCGCCCAAATACAGCGACGCGATCAAAATCTGTGCGCCGCTATCGCCCAGGATATAATCGATCTCGGATGCTGTCAGCCTGTTGCTGATCGCGACATAAACAATGCCGCTGCGCTGCGCGCCCCAGCAAAGATCGAAAAACTCTGCGCGGTTTTCCATACAAATCGCAACGGTATCGCCATGCCCCAGCCCCAATGACCGAAACAGATGCGCGACCCTGTTCGAATTGGCATCAAGCTGGGCATAGCTGATCGTCTCGCCCGACCCGGCCATGATGACGGCGGCTTTATCTGGATGCGCAGCGGCGTAGATTTTCGGATGTGTCACAGATTATCCTCTCAGCTGCCGGTCCAGTTAGGTTTGCGTTTTTCGGCAAAGGCCGCAGCACCTTCGCGCGCATCGTTTGTCATAAACAAATTGCCAAGAGTATCAGTCTGTTTCTTCCACATCTCGGCCTCGCTCCATTCGGCAGATTCCTGAACAACCTGTTTTGATTTCCGAACCGCCAGCGGACCATTGCCCGCAATAGTGTTTGCTAGTTCAAGCGCCGCATCGATCGCCGCCCCTTGTGTAACGCGGTTTACAAGTCCCAGTTCATAGGCACGCTTTGCGTCAATGAAATCCCCGGTCAACGCCAGTTCCATGGCGATATGCGGCGGGATTTTTTTCGGTAGCCGCATCAATCCGCCAGCAGCTGCTGCCAATCCGCGCTTGACCTCTGGTATACCGAATTTTGCATTTTCATTTGCGACAATCATGTCGCAGGCGATGGCCAGTTCCAGACCGCCTGCAAGCGCATAGCCATCAACAGCAGCGATCAACGGCTTTGCCGGAGATTTCATGGTCAGGCCGCCAAAACCACGACCCGAAACAAAGGGCGTTTCACCGCGCAAGAACCCTTTCAGATCCATACCCGAACAGAATGTGCCGCCAGCACCGGTTATGATCCCGACACGCAGGTCATTGTCGGCATCCAGCTGATCCAGGGCCGCTGCGATCAGCTCTGATGCCGCCTTGTTCATCGCGTTCTTGGCCTCTGGCCGGTTCACGGTGATAATCATAATCCCGTCGCGGGTTTCAACCAATGCATCGCTCATGCGACTATCTCCTTATCGAGTTTTAGGCCTATCTAGTTTTGGGAAGGCCGAGCACATGCTCGCCAATGATATTTTTCTGGATCTCGCTGGTGCCGCCGCCGATTGTGGCGGAAAAACTGTTGAGATAGCTGCGATGCCAGAAACCGGCATCAACCGCTTCATCGTCACCTGTATAATAGCCAGCCCGTGTTCCCTGAAATTGTAACGAGAATTGCGTCAGCTCGCGGACCAATTCGGTGCGCGTCAACTTGTTCATCAGGGCAAGGCCCATGGGCCGATCCTGATTAAGCGCACTGATGTTCCGCCGCTGGCTGTTGAGGTTCATGCCCTGAATATCGATCAGAAAATCGACCAGCCGATCACGCATCACCGGATCATCCAGCACCGGCTTTCCGCCGCGCGCTGAACTACGCGCGAGATCGACAATTGCCATGACGTCCATGTCTTTGCTGTAATATCCGCCTGCCAAATTAACTTTGGTGCCGCGTTCATACTCCAGCGTCTTCATCGCCATCGACCAGCCTTGACCCTCTTCGCCCATCAGGCAATCGGCAGGGATATGGGCATTGTCGAAAAAGCTTTGAACAAAGCCATATTCGCCCGTCAGTTTTTTGATCCGGCGCGTCTCAACCCCCGCAACTTTCATCGGCGCAAGGAAAAAGCTCAACCCTGCATATTTGCTAACCGCATCAGATGCTGTGCGCGCCAGCAGGATCATATGATCAGCACGGTCGCCAAGCGACGTCCAGATTTTGGAGCCTGTGGCAGCATAACCATCGCCATCCCGCACCACTTTCAATTGCGCATTGCCAAGGTCTGAACCATTTTCAGGTTCAGAGAAACCTTGGCACCAGATTTCCTCGGCAGATAAGATCGGCTTGATATAGCGGCGACGCTGAGCCTCTGTGCCGACGTCAAGGATCAACGGCCCGGCCCAGCCGGTGCCAATCGCGTTCAGCAATATCGGCGCATCATATTTGCGCATGATCCGGGTTGCCGTGCGCTGAAAATCAGGATGCAATCCGCCGCCGCCATATTCTGCGGGCCAGCTCATCCCCAGATAGCCCGCCTCATACACTTTGCGCTGCCAGCGTCGCAGAAAGTCAAACTGTGCGTCGGTTGAAACCTCCATAAAGGTCAAAGGCAGCATGAAGCCGGGGTCAGCCACGATGTTGTCGCGAAACCACGCATCGCATTGCGCCTCGAAATCGGCCAATTCGTCTCGCTGTGGTTTTATGGCCGGTAACGCCTGCATCGCAACATCCTCTCCGCCAGTTTAATTGCGCGATTAAAAAGGCGATTGCAACGATTCTTGCGCATCCTACTTTATAATTTGGCCGATGTCGTTTTTGTCCAATTACATTATTTTACATTTTGCTAATGGATTTGTAGTAACAGGGGACAAGTGTTCGTCGGCCACTGCACAAGCGACCCATCTGCAATCGACGAATGCCGACACGGCCCGGAAGCGATTCCGGGCCGTGTCATTTTATGTAAATCGGTTTGTTAAGCTACCGGCAGCCCATTTCGCCGTCAGCTGCGGGCTTAAAATTCATCACGCGCAGAACAGGTATAGCGTATGGCCATGTTTCGAACGCGCCACCGCCCGCTATTATCGTGCAGACCGAGGTCTTCTTGCCCTTTTTCGCGCCCAGTTCTTTGACGATTTCGGCCTGATAATTATACGCTTGATCAGATTTGCTGGTCGCGATCAGGCTGGTTTGCCCCCCAAGGCTGGTAAAGGCCAGTTTCAGCTCACCTTTTTCGGGCTCCATCGGACCTTCGACAAAACGGATCAGCGTCATTTTGCCGTTATCGGGTTGGAAAATAATCGTTTGTCCGGGCAATAGGTCAATGCGGCTGCTGTCTCCCATGATCGCGGTAATGACGCCCTCGGTGGGCGCATTATCAGCATAGACGGGTGCCGCCAAAGCCGCTGCAACACATGCGGCCAACCCTAGAATGTATTTGGACTTCATATATACCCCCCTTCTTTAACGCATTAATCCGCCGAGCAGCCCCCTTGCAAAGCGACCAAGGCCGGGAAAGCCGATGGATTTTCCCAGCTCTGTCCCTAATGTTCCGGCAACGGCGCCAGCTGCACTTTTAACCGGCGACGCGCTCGATTTCCGACCGGTCAACGAACGCGCGATCATAGTGCCGGCCGATGCCGCAGCAGCCCCGGCGGCGGCTTTGCCGATCTTGCCCCATAGCGATTCGGACAGGCGCGGTTGTTTGCGCACTTCTTCAACGCCCTGTTCCTCAACCTGTTGTGCAACTGTGGCGGCATCAGCCGCCTTTTGCTGAAGCACCTCAAACGCCGATTCGCGGTTGACCTCTGTGTCGTATTTATCTGTAAATGGTGAGATTGACTGAATGATTGCGCGTTCCTTGGCATCAAGCGGGCCGACACGCGAACGCGGCGGTTTGACTAATGTCCGCTGGACAATCGACGGCGCGCCATCGGCCATCAGGGTGGAAACCAGCGCCTCGCCAATCTTTAACTCAGTGAGCGCAGTCACAACATCCAGATCAGGATTGATCCGAAAGGTTTCGGCGGCAACTTTGATCGCCCTTTGGTCACGCGGGGTAAAGGCGCGCAGCGCGTGTTGAATGCGATTGCTCAATTGGCCTGCAACTTTTTCGGGAATATCAATCGGGTTCTGCGTGATGAAATAGACGCCAACGCCTTTTGAGCGGATCAGGCGAACGACCTGTTCAACCTTGTCCATCAATGCATCGGGGGCTTCGTCGAACAGCAGATGGGCCTCGTCAAAAAAGAACACCAGCTTTGGCTGTTCGGGATCGCCAACCTCTGGCAACGCTTCGAATAGCTCAGAGAGCAGCCACAATAAAAAGGTCGCATACAACCGCGGGCTTGCCATTAGCTTATCTGCGGCGAGGATATTAAGATGACCGCGGCCTTTATCATCAACCTTCAGGAAATCGTTGATCTCTAGCGCAGGTTCGCCAAAAAAGCGGGCGCCGCCCTGCCCCTCTAATGTCAGCAATTGCCGCTGGATCGACCCGACCGATGCTTTGGTAACATGGCCGTATTTGGTGCCGATCAGTGCCGTATTTTCCGCGCACCAAATCAACATTGCTTGCAAATCTTCTAGGTTGAGCAGCAGCATGCCTTCGTCATCGGCGACACGAAAGGCGATGTTCAGCACGCCTTCTTGTGTCTCGTTCAGATCGAGGATGCGCGACAGCAGCAGCGGCCCCATTTCCCAAACAGTTGTGCGGATCGGGTGGCCCTGTTCGCCGTACAAATCCCAGAAGACGACAGGATTGTCAGCATAGCTATAGCCCGTATAGCCGATTTCGGCAGCACGGGCGGTAAAGGCATCATGCAGCTTTCCTGTGGGGGATCCAGCCATCGCCATGCCGGCCAAATCGCCCTTTACATCAGCAAGAAACACCGGAACGCCAATGGCGGAAAAGCCCTCGGCCAGCCCCTGCAACGTCACCGTTTTTCCGGTTCCCGTCGCCCCTGCAATCAGCCCATGGCGGTTGGCGCGTTTCAGGTTCAGATATTGCGCCTCTCCAATGACGCCGTTGTTGACCGGCGCGCCGATGAAGATACCGTTTTCATTATCCATGCTTTTTATCCGCCAGCATTACAAAACTCGGCCTAGGACAACTACGGAAGGCCTGTAAGGTCAAGACAAATCCCAATTTGTCACACGCTTGCCTCGCTTTGCCGTGCAGAGCGAATCGTTCATCGCAAAGCTTGGTGCGCGGCATTCCCTCGTTCGGTTGCAATTCATACAGGCTGTGGCAAATGTTCATAATGACCTTCAACATCATCCGGCCCCGGCTTGCCTTGGCCTTGATAGCATCCATGCTGCTTGCGGCGTGTTCCACAATTCCGCAGCCACGGACTCAGCCGGTGCCAAAGCCCCGGGTAGAATTGCCGCGGCCTCCGGTTAGCAAGCCAGTTATCCTCGACAAGCCTGCACCCGCAAGGCCTCCTGTTGCTGTGCCATCCGGTTCAGGGGGAGCGCCCGAGGCGCTGGAGGCACAGATCAACGAATTGTGGCGCAATTTCCCCGGGCGGACAGGCGTTGCGGTTTTGGCCATTGATGGCAGCTGGTCGATTTCCAAGCGTGGTGAAGAACTATTCCCGCAGCAAAGCGTATCCAAGCTGTGGGTTGCGATGACGGTGCTGGATCAGGTTGATCGCGGTAAGTTGAAACTTGACCAGATTGTCCGGATTACCCGCAACGATCTGGCGGTGTTCCACCAACCGATCCGCGATCGCGTACTGGCCAATGGCGAAGTTAATGAAACCGTTCAGGCTTTGCTAGAACTGGCGATTACAAAAAGCGATAATACCGCCAATGACAGCCTGCTTCGCACAGCGGGCGGGCCAGAGGCTGTGCGTGATTTTATTGCACGTAAAGGCCTTGGCAAAATCCGTTTTGGTCCGGGTGAACGCGGGTTGCAATCGGGCATCGCGGGGATGGAATGGCAACAGGATTATGCCATCGGCAACAATTTTGAAACGGCGCGGGCCAAGCTGTCCTATGAACAACGCAAAGCTGCGCTCGACCGCTATTTGGCCGATCCTGTTGACGGTGCGGCTCCCTTGGCCATTGTCAAAGCGCTTGGTGAATTGAGCAAAGGCAGCCTTTTGTCACCAGCCTCGACACGGATGCTGGTGGCGATGATGGGGCGAACGAGCAGCGGTCCTAACCGTTTGAAAGCTGGCGTTCCCGCAGGCTGGCAGTTCGGACATAAAACCGGAACCGGCCAGCAATTGGCCGGGGTTTCAACCGGCTATAACGATATCGGCATTATGACCGCGCCGGATGGAAAACGCTATGCTGTCGCGGTTATGATGGGGGACACGACAGCTTCGATCCCGCAACGGATGGAAATGATGCAAGGCGTTTCACGCGCGGTTGCAACAGAGCATCGCTAGACGCTATTTCGGGATATCGTTGGCGCCTGCTTTATCGCGCTCATCCAGTTTCTTGGCCGCAGCATCCAGTGCTTTTGCATCGCCAGCCGTGACCCCGCCAGGGCCGGGATCGCCATCCGCTGCACCGCAAGCATTTAGCGCCAGCAGTAATACAGCCATAATCGGAAAAGCTATTTTGACGGATCGCATGCGAACGTCATAGCGCGCGCAATCTTTCAGGCAAAGAAAAAGGCTGCCCCGCTTTCGCAGGACAGCCCTTATCAAATCAGCTATAGAAAGCGTCTAAGAATTACTTCTTAGCTTCTTCCTTCATTGCTTCTGCGCCAGCCTTAACAACTTCAGTTGCCTTGGCACCAGCAGCGGCACCAGCTTCACCAGCCTTGGCAGCAGCTGCACCAGTTGCAGCAGCAGCTTCTTTACCAGCTTCACCAGCGGCAGCAGCACCTTCCTTAGCAACTTCTGCACCAGCAGCAGCAGCTTCGGTGGTTGCTTCTGCGCCAGCAGCGGCAGCTTCGGCACCAGCTTCAGCAGCTTCTGCACCAGCAGCAGCGGCTTCTTCACCAGCTTCTTGTGCGCCTGAGCATGCAGCAAGAGCCATCGCCGAAGCGAGAACAAGAGAAACAGCAATTTTTTTCATCTGGGATATCCCTAATCTAATATTATCGACAATTGTCCAAGTCGCCTGCGGATGCAGGGCAAGCTTGGGAGCGAGCGCATTAGACGTTTGTCGCCATCAACGCAAAAGAAAAAGGCTGCCCTGCTTTCGCAGGACAGCCTTCCTCAAAATCGCTCAAAAAGCGGCTAAGAATTACTTCTTAGCTTCTTCTTTCATGGCTTCTGCGCCAGCCTTAACAACTTCAGTTGCCTTGGCACCAGCAGCGGCACCAGCTTCACCAGCCTTGGCAGCAGCTTCACCAGTTGCGGCAGCAGCTTCTTTACCAGCTTCACCAGCGGCAGCAGCGCCTTCCTTAGCAACTTCTGCACCAGCAGCAGCGGCTTCGGTGGTTGCTTCTGCACCAGCAGCAGCAGCTTCTGCACCAGCTTCAGCAGCTTCGGCACCAGCTTCAGCAGCTTCTTCGGTCGCTGCGCCTGAGCAAGCAGCAAGCGCCATTGCGGACGCGATAACAACGGAAACAGCAAATTTCTTCATTTGGGTAACCCCCTAAAAACTTATAATGACCAAACAAGCTTACCAAGCGGAGTGCTTGTTGGACTTGCGATGCATTTTCTACCTTTTTGGTTTTTTCATGGCAATCGGCTTTTTGCACAAAGCGGCCAAGCGACGCAGGCTTGCGCTGATTATGATAAAGGCTAGGCATAAAAATGTCATTTTTGCGTCAATTGACAGCATATAAAGAATTCTTTATATGCATATGCGATGACACCTTTACTCAACATAATGCGCGCATTAGCCGATCCTACGCGGATGCGAATCGCTTTGTTGATCCGCCAACTGGAACTATCGGTCAGCGAAGTCGTTCAGATATTGGGGCAAAGCCAGCCGCGCGTTTCGCGTCATATCCGCATTCTGGACGAGGCCGGAATTGCCGAACGCCGCCGCGAAGGGTCGTGGGTTTTCCTGCGTCCCGGGCCAAGATTGATGGACGGCACGCTTGAGCCATTATTCGCGCTGCCCGGTACAGATGATTCGAAACCGGTTTTGCGTGATATAAAGCGACTCGACGAAGTGCGTGCAGATCGCGCCGCGATGGCCGCAGACTATTTCACTAGCCATGCGGCGGAATGGGACAGCCTGCGTTCGCTACACATTGCCGAAGCCGAAGTCGAAACTGCGCTTAAAACTCTGATCGCACAGCAACATCTAGGTCGCGTTCTAGACGTTGGAACTGGCACGGGCCGGATGATTGAAATTTTCGCGGC